>NZ_CP087139.1:7500-307500 GCF_045160025.1 Spirosoma sp. KNUC1025 | reverse complement strand
AAAGAGCCTGTTCGATTTCCAGAAGAATCGTTGGGTCTGGCTGGCCGCAACGATCGCTATTCTTGGTGTGTGGCAGAGCATGTTCGACGGAATAACAATGCCGGTTTGGTGGAATACCCTCAGTGCTTTTGGCCTGGGTCCAATGCTGGTGCGGGATCTTTATTTCCGGTTGTATGGGTTGCCTGTGCCGGGTGTTCTCCAGTTTATCATGGTCATCGTAACGGCCATTAGTTTAGCCGGCAGTATTTGCGTGCTTTATTCAATAATCAATGCTGTTCGCTTTTTGATCAACCCATCTACCAGAGTAATTCCGCGAACAGTTGGGGTGTTGTTGTTTTCGGTGTTAGCTATCTACTTTTTTCCAATAGGTATGCAGGTGTTGTTTGATCGGTATTTACTGCCCATACCTGTGCTTGTATTGATTCTGATTCATGTAGCTCAATCGTCGTCTAAACAGAATATTCTCGAACAGACTTTGCCTGTACCGCTCTATCTGTCAGTTGGTTTATTTGGGGCGTATCTGCTTTTCAGCGTTTTTGCAACCCACGACTATCTGGCCTGGAATCGTGTTCGCTGGCGTGCCCTCAACACTATGGTTCAGCAGGGAATAAAACCGAGCGAAATAGATGGTGGACTGGAATTCAATGCATGGCATTTGTACGATGCATCTTATAAACCCACCCCATCGAAAAGCTGGTGGTGGGTTCATAACGATACGTATGTACTAGGCGCCAGCTTATTACCCGGCTATACGCTTTTTCAGGAACACAGGGTAGATACATGGTTTCCCTGGGGTTTCCAGAAAATCACCATCGGTAAGAAAAGCCAGGTGGTCGCCAGAAACGCCGATCAATAACCTTCACTCGTCGACCGAGACACGCTCTTTGCTGTCTGTAGTAGGCCATTCGGTCGTTTTTTTCGCTGATCGGTACGTTTAATCGCTTCTGGCAGCACAGCAGCGCACTGCCTGTGCGTATCGCGCCGAATCGTAAAGCAGATCGAAGAAGCAGTACCCATTTTTGGGCGATATTCACTACTTTTGCGGCCAAGTTTTCGTATCGTTTTCAATCGTTTATAACCAAGTCCAATGGAAAAAATTAAGGTAGCGAATCCGGTTGTCGAACTGGATGGCGACGAAATGACCCGTATCATCTGGAAGTTCATTAAAGACAAACTGATTCTGCCCTACGTTGACGTAGATATTAAATATTACGACCTCGGCATCGAATACCGCGACGAAACCAATGACCAGGTAACGATTGATGCGGCCAATGCTATCAAACAGTACGGTGTCGGTATCAAATGCGCCACCATTACCCCCGACGAAGACCGCGTTAAAGAGTTCAATCTCAAGCAAATGTGGAAGTCGCCGAACGGAACCATCCGGAATATTCTGGACGGTACGGTGTTTCGTGAGCCAATCGTTATGAAGAACGTACCGCGTCTGGTAACGAACTGGACGGCCCCCATTATCGTCGGTCGTCATGCGTTCGGAGATCAGTATCGGGCTACGGATTTCCTGGTTCCAGGCGCGGGTAAACTGACCATGAAATTTGAAGGCGCTGACGGTACGGTACAGGAATACGAAGTTTACAACTTCAAAGGACCAGGCGTAGCTATGGGTATGTACAATGTTGACGAGTCGATCCGTGGCTTTGCCCAGGCTTGTTTCAACATGGCCCTGCAAAAAGGCTGGCCTCTCTACCTCTCGACCAAAAATACCATCCTGAAAAAATACGACGGCCGGTTTAAAGATATTTTTCAGGAAATTTATGAAGGCCAGTTTAAGGCGAAAGGCGTTCATTATGAGCATCGTCTGATCGACGACATGGTAGCTTCAGCACTGAAATGGAACGGCAACTTCGTATGGGCTTGTAAGAACTATGACGGCGACGTGCAGTCGGATACCGTAGCGCAGGGCTTCGGTTCGCTTGGCCTGATGACGTCGGTACTGGTTACGCCCGATGGTCAGACCATGGAAGCCGAAGCGGCTCACGGTACGGTTACGCGCCACTACCGCGAATATCAGAAAGGAAACAAAACCTCGACCAACCCCATTGCATCGATTTATGCCTGGACACGTGGATTGGCATTCCGGGGCAAACTTGATGGCAATCAGCCGTTGATCGATTTCTGCAATGCCCTCGAGCAGGTTTGCGTAGAAACCGTTGAAAGCGGTAAAATGACGAAAGACTTAGCGATTTCGGTATACCCAGGCGACACCAGTCTGGTGGCAGGCGAACACTACCTTAATACGGAAGATTTCCTCGAAGCGCTGGATACCAATCTGAAAGCGAAACTGGCGTAAACGGCCTCAGCCGCATAGCCAATCAGTCTGATTTTAGTTAATTTTTAAGTGCCACTCAAAGTAGGGTGGCACTTTTATTTTCTTTACCAGCCAAACTCTTTGTCGATTTATGAAACATATCCTGACGATCGTAGCACTGGCATTTTTGTCAATTACTGCCTATGCCTATCAGCCCACAAACGAACCCCCCACGAAGAAAATGAAAGCGAACGTAGTACAGCACATTGTGCTTTTTAAATTCAAGCCCGAAACGACTCCAGAGAAGCTGAAAGAAATTCTGGCGGCTTTTGAAGCGTTGCCGTCGAAAATTAAAGAGATTAAAGGGTTTCAGTGGGGAACCAATAACAGTCCCGAAAATCACGCGCATGGCCTGACGCACGCTTTTATTCTGACTTTCGATTCGGAGAAAGACCGCGACGCCTATCTGCCGCATCCGGCTCACCAGGAATTTGGTAAGATTGTTGGTCCCTGGCTTGCTGATTTGACCGTAGTTGACTTTACGAATCAGGCTAAATAAAAAACGGGCGAATTTAGATTCGCCCGTTTTTTACCTTCGTTAATACTGCAATACTTCCTGAATATTTATGGTGAAACCGACCAGTACATCTTCGCCGGAAAGTGTTTCTGAAAAGGGCTGAGAGTTTGGTTCTCGCTCAGGATGATAAACTGTTGTTGTCTGTGTCTGCGGGTCTACCAGCCACCCAAGCCGAACACCGTTCTGAAGCCATTTCTCCATTTTTGCCTTTAGTTCGTTGAGGTTATCGGATTCGGAGCGGACCTCAATGACAAAATCCGGACAGACATGGGCAAATTTTTTAAGCTCTTCGGGCAACACCTGCATCAATCGTTCTTTACTAACCCAGCCTACGTCAGGTGCCCGCATGGATGTGTCGGGTAGCGTGTAACCTCCGTTTGACTCCGAAGTACGGCCTAATTTTTTCTGGCGGTTCCAGTTACGAACTTCGCCGAATAACTCTCCATTTATGAAACTACTTTCTAATCCGGTGGGCGGCATAATAATAATGTGACCTGTTTCGTCGCGTTCAATATGCAGTTCTGGATTAGCTAAGCAGAATGCATATAATTCGTCGTCCGAAAACACATTGATGCGGGGTGGTATCGTCAACGTAATGGACTTCATATTCGTTGGTCGTTTTATCAAAGATAACGAAAAAACGGGGCGTAAAAAGAAGCACCCAATTCTACGGGCATGGCGCTACATAGAGTTGGGTGCTTGTTTCTACATATCAGTGAACGGTTATTTCACCGTTTCGGCCGGAACGCCACCGGGTATGAGCCCTTTACGTTTCAAGAGGGCTTCGGTAAAGCGCAGGTCGTTCTCACTATTAAAAATACTGAAGGGTAAATACAGAAACTGTGCTTTGGCTAATCCTTTAGTTACGGTCTTGGCAATCCAACTGGCTTTTACGTTGGCCATTGCTTCTGTGTTGTCCAGAAACAGGATATAAGCGTCTTTGTCCTTAATAACACTGTTGATCTGATTCCACTTCAGAATGCCCCCTTCTTTGGCATTAATACGCATTAGAATCTGGCGACTGTCAATCTCATAGATGTACTTCTGAAACAGCGCCTTACTTTGCTCCATTTGTGAAATGCCCGTAATCTGCACCGCCCAGAAAAGCACATACAAGATGGTAAGCAGCACGATAACGATATAAATCCAGTAGTTAGGATAAACGTTCGTCAGGTTCAGAACGACATTCAGGAGAATCAATGCCAAGGGAACAAACGCCCACTTCCAGTTTTCTTTTACCCACTGCCGAAGGGCAATATTAATATACGTTTTTTGGTCTAACGCGTACTTTTTTGTCTTAACAATCATAGCTACTTCTACATGAACGTACAAAGATACAGCGATTTAGAATCTGTAATTGTATTTCCTTGACGAACTGCTTTTTCTCATCTTTACAGCCTAATTATTTTTTGATCATTGCATGAATACGGTTCCGTCGACGCTTGTCCTGAATGCAGAACAGATTCGCCAGAAAATCAGGCGAATTGCTTTTCAGATTTACGAAAACAATTTTGAAGAAACTGACCTGCTTATGGCGGGTATATCGGGTGAAGGCTACGTACTGGCTCAGGCACTGGCGCAGGAATTACAAACAATTGCGCCTTTTTCGGTCCGTTTAACCCAGCTCAAGTTCGACAAAACGCAGTCGGTCCAACCACCGGTTCAGCCCGACCTTTCGGCCACGGACTATGCTAACACCGTAGTGGTTGTTGTTGACGATGTGCTTTATACGGGACGAACGCTGGCTTTTAGCCTACAACCGTTTCTGGCTGTAGCCGTACGTAAATTACAGGTTGCTGTACTGGTTGATCGAAATCATCCGCGTTATCCGGTTGCAGCCGATTACAAAGGCTACGAGTTAAGCACTACGCTGACAGAGCATGTCGACGTTGTGCTTAGTGACGAAGGGCGAATGGGGGTGTATTTGCGCTAGAGAAAGCAGCTACGCTTTTGTACTGCGAATCAGACCGATACCGGCAAAGAAAAAAACACCGCCTAATATCAGGTACACAAACGAAGCCTGAGCTACACCACCTTTTGTAAAATCAATACCGCCGTAAATTAGGCCGATCAGGCCGACCAGCGTCAGAATCATGCCGAATACGCTTTTAACGTTCATAAGTCGAGTTTTTTTAAGGTGATTAACGGATACCGGATAGATAACTAGTATTCGTCAGAATATTCCCTAAAAATTACTCAATTCTTATTGAGCCGCTTATTCCAGCAAGGCGATTATGTCTTCCTTCGTGAGCGATTTCATGAAGTTTTCTTCCGTTGTGATGAGGCTACCCGCAAGCTGTTGCTTGGCCCGTTGCAGCGAAAGGATTTTTTCCTCGACGGTATTCTTTGCAATGAATTTGTACGTAAACACCGTTTTGCTCTGGCCGATGCGGTGAGCCCGGTCAACGGCCTGGGCTTCGATGGCGGGATTCCACCAGGGGTCCAGAATAAATACGTAATCAGCAGCGGTAAGATTATGCCCTAAACCGCCCGCCTTCAACGAGATCAGGAACAGTTTGACGGATTCGTCTGTCTGAAACAGATTAACCTGACCTTGCCGGTCCGTTGTTGAGCCATCGAGGTAAGCGTACTTGATGTGTTTTTCTTTCAAATAGTGCTGAACAACGCTCAGGTGTTTGATAAACTGGCTGAATATAAGAACCTTATGGTTTTCGGTCATGGCACTTTCCAGCCGGATCAGTACGTCATCCAGTTTACCGGAATCACCTTCATACTCAGCATCGACCATACGTGGGTGATTCGCAATCTGGCGCAGCTTGGTGAGCCCCTGCAGAACGACCATCTGCGATTTGGCCATACCTTCTTCTTCGATATGCTCCAGAATCAGATTCCGATAATATGATTTGGCTTCTTCATACTGTTTTTCCTGATCAGCCGTCATTTCAGAATAAAGCACGCTTTCTACCTTCTCGGGCAAATCGGTGGCAACCTGCGACTTATTCCGCCGGAGCATAAACGGCTTGATTAAGCTATAAAGCCGACTTGTTTTGGCCTCATCGTGCCGCTTTTCAATAGGAATCTGAAATTCGTTTCGAAAGAATGACTGACTTCCCAACAGCCCCGGATTAATAAACGACATCTGTGACCAGAGGTCCATGGTGCTGTTTTCGAGCGGAGTGCCGGTCAGAATAAGCCGGTAGGCGGTGTTGAGCTGCACTACTGCCTTTGTTATGTGCGACGATGGGTTCTTGATCGCCTGCGATTCGTCGAGAATGACGTAGTTGAATCGATAGCTGCTCAAGATGTCAATGTCGATCCGGACAATACCATACGAGGTCAGAATCAGATCATACTCATCAAATTGAGCGGTGTTTTTATCCCGGTACGTTCCCGTATAAACCATCACCCGCAAATCGGGGGTGAATTTCCTGGCCTCCAGTTCCCAGTTGTACAGCAGCGAGGTGGGCATTACCAGTAAACTTGGCGACGTAGCACCGGCTTCTTTTTGCCCTTGCAGCATTGCCAGTGTCATGACAGTTTTGCCTAATCCCATATCGTCGGCCAGGCAACCGCCGAAGCGATACTGACGTAGAAAGTTCATCCAGTCGTAGCCAGCCTGCTGATAGGGACGTAACGTACCGCTAAAATGCTGCGGCAGGGGAAACTGTTCGATTTCCAGGAAATCGCGCAGGCGCTCCAGCTTGCGGCTCATTACGGTTGTAGCCAGGTTGTCGCGTTCCAATTCCTGCACCAGTGCCAGATGGTGCTTCTGGAGTACAAGACCATTGCTAGCATTATCAAGACCATCGACGTGCTCCAGAAAACTGAACAACTCAGAATACTTCGTAAACCAGGTTTCGGGAATAACCGCAATCTCGCCATTGGGGAGCCTGAATTCTCGTTTTTTATTCAGGATGAGCGTCCTTAGTTTAAGAAACGGAATTTCGAATTCTCCGAAGCGCACATTTGCATAGATGTCAAACCAATCGCGACCTTCCTCAATTGACACCTTAATGCTTGAGTACCCCAGAAAATACCGTTTTGCATCCTGCTCATTCTGACGAATCAGAAAGTTGGCTCCCCGTAATTGGGAGCCGTGGTCTGATAGCCAGGCAAACGCTTCTGTTTTAGGCAGCACCAGTCGGCCGTTACGTAGGTCAAGCCCCAGATCGCGAAGAAAGGTTAGCTTCTGGCGTTCAAGCCGCTGATCGCGACGGATTTTATGAAAAATATACTCGTCGTTCTTTTTTTCAAGACTAACATTGGCCGACGTACCAAAACTGTCGAAACGGAATGTAAAGTCACCGTACTGAAACGCCAGGTCAAACACCATACGCTGGCTGGATTCCTCGCCTTTATCGGCTACCTCAACGGTGCCTGATCCGGCCTGAAACACTGTAGCCGGAACTGGCCGACTGGCTGCGACCATTTCGGATACTGTCAGAACCGGAACTAATTCCAGATTTTCAGCCCGTATTTCGAACCCTTTGGCATATACGTCGTAGGAGGCAATCAGCTGAGTAACAAAGCGCTCATAGTATTGCTGCTCAATATTACGTGGTATGATTATGTGATTTTTCGTGAAGAATGGGCGTAGTTTTTTGCCATCTACATTTTTGTGGAAATGGTACAGCCGACTACCGACCATCATATACGCAGGCTCATCGCAGATCATGAGCGCGTCTTTAAACTGGAAATCGACACGCTCGGTTTCGCCGGGTTTGGTCGGATAACGAATGATAGGGAAATAGTGGGTTGAATCAGCGTTTCGGATGAAGTGAAAATGAACTCTAGCCGGTTCGGGCATCCAGACGATGGGCTCCCAGGCCGGATTGCCGTCGTTTCCCATTATGTAAAAAGGCTTACCGGGCATTAAGGCCATAATCTGCGCTTTTATATGCTCCAGATAGCCGCTAATAGTCTCCTGCACGATTTTATCCCCTTTCTGCGGATCGTATATTTTAAGGAAGAAATCGACGGCGGGCATCTTCCGGGTATTAAACTTCTTGACGATGGTATCCTGTTGAATACTATCTATGAGTTTAACCAGTTCGAAATCAGTCTCATTCAGGTCTTTTGCAAACTCGCCGACGTTTTGCGTCGACAGGGTCTGGTTTTGCAAGGTCAGCTCACCCCGGCTGTTACGTTGTACAACAAACGCTTCGATAAGGTAGCCCAGGAATTCGTGATCCAGGAGCGAATACACAATCTGAAACGGTTGTAAAGGCGAAACTTTCATGTGGATTGTACGAATCGGAGCAGTCTATTCGGCAACGAACAGAGCGCAGGAAAAGGGTGAACAATGGCTATTATAAATCGGGTGGACAAGATCCTGACATCTACAAAAAAACAGATCAAAAAAGACTCATAATGAGTCAATTATGTATAGTTTGTATTTGTCAAAGGTTTCAAATATACGAAGCAAAACAAAATGTACAAGAGGGAATTCGACAAAATCTGGAAATAGAAAAAGACCATAAAATAAATGCAGGCAACAGTAAGAAAAAGCCCGAAATCGGCGGTTTAAATCCGGTTAAATTTGGCCTGAAATCGATCAAACAAGGCTCACTAATTAACTTTATCTAAGTGGTTTAGGTTATTCTAACTAGCAATTGACTTTAGATTATGGATACCCAGCAATCACTCCCTACGCCCACTTCAAAAGGTTTTTTTGAGCGTTTTTCGTCGACAGTAGCAAAAGCAACGGGCAGCTCAGCCGCCTTTATTATTGCGATGCTTACCGTCATTGCATGGGCTGTTTCGGGCCCTTTTTTTCACTATTCAGAAGACTGGCAGCTTGTTATTAACACGGGCACAACTATTGTTACGTTTCTGATGGTCTTTCTGATTCAGAAAGCGCAGAATAAAGATTCTATGTCGGTACAGTTGAAGCTAAACGAGTTGATAGCCGCTACGAAAGGTGCCAGTAATCGCCTGGTTTCTGTAGAAAATTTAACCGAAGAAGAATTGTTGGTACTGCAGAAGCACTACGAAATGATGGCCGAAATAACTCGTCAGGCATCAGACCTGCGGCAGTCGCATTCGGTAGAAGAAGCGATAAAAGACACCGCTGAAAAACTGGAAGATGAGTCGGAATCTGGTCACGTATTATAATTGTTAAAAGAGTAATTTATAGGTGGTCAACCTAAGCCTTGTAATTATTTCCTTTTTTGCCAATACAGGCAGTGGGGTCGGTCTTAGTAGCATCTTATTAGATGTAGTTTTTCAAGTTATCCCAAGTTGACAAGGCTGTACTGTGGATACTGTTCTGTATGAATAATGCATGAATAAGTAGCACTTCTATTCTAATTATTACTCAATTTATCAATAGCAATTTCTTTTGAATCCATTCAATCATAATTTGAACATTAGCCCTATTCACGTTGTAACATAGTAGCGGATAAACTACTGTTTAGTTAAGAAATAGTAGGTGTTTCTATTGGTGGGTTATGTATGGCAGGTGAGCATGCTATACGCTTTCAAAGCTATTTACACAGAAGGGAATTTTATCTTTTTTAATTGTTAACTATGCTTCAACAACCTGACTCAAAAAAACAAGTTGCACCGAGTGAACCTGCCCACTCATCATTTCTAAATCGTATTACGTCAGCCGAAGGGTCATCGGGTAAAGTAACAGACTTGTTTTGTTTCTCTCACCTACGTTGGAATTTCGTTTATCAGCGGCCACAGCATTTGCTTAGCCGGGCAAGCGGTCAATGGCGAACGTGGTTTTGGGAAGAGCCTGTACGGGATGAACGAAACTGGCTGGAAGTTAGATCGCTCAGTAATCAGCGATACGTGGTCGTTCCTCATTTACAGCCGGGCTTAAGTGAAGAAAAAATTGCTCTGCAGCAAAAGGAGTGGGTTAACCAGATACTTAGCCAGCACCAGATCACCGATTATATAGCGTGGTATTATACACCCATGGCTCTGTCGTTTACGGATCATTTGCGTGCGCGGTTAACAATCTATGACTGCATGGATGAACTGTCGGCGTTTCATGGTGCCCCTCCTCAGTTGAGAAGCCGGGAACGGCAGTTAATGCAGCGGGCAGACTTATTATTCACCGGCGGTTATAGTCTATTTGAAGCCAAACGAGCTCTTCATTCCGCGGTGTATGCGTTTCCAAGTAGTATCGATTTTGACCATTTTGCCCAAGCTCGCCAGGGACTTACGGACCCCGCTGACCAGCAGTCTTTGGCAACGCCCCGAATAGGATTTGCGGGTGTTATTGATGAGCGATTTGATACCGAACTGTTGCGGACCGTGGCGTTACGTCGACCAGACTGGCAGTTCATTCTGATTGGGCCAGTGGTTAAGATAAATCCGGCCATCCTGCCTAAAGGCCCAAACTTACACTACCTGGGGCTAAAGTCTTATAATAACTTACCTAATTATTTCAGTTACTGGCAGGCTGCTATGCTCCCGTTTGCTCTCAATGAGTCAACCCGCTTTATCAGTCCTACCAAAACACCCGAATATTTAGCGGCCGGACTGCCTGTGGTTTCAACGCCTATTCAGGACGTAGTCACTACGTATGGCCGGTATAGTATGGTTTCAATCTGCGATTCAGCCGAAACTTTTGAGCAGGCCATTGAAAAAGCCTTAAATAGCCGGGGTTCGCTGGACTGGTCGGGTGTTGATACGTTTCTACAGAACCACTCCTGGGATCGTACCTGGGCAGCCATGCTTGAATTGATTGAAGGCAAATTACAGCTTACGTCCTCCCGGTCTGGAGCCTTAAAAGATCTGGATTAAGCTCTAATCCTGTCGACTGCGCATTTAAATAGTACGTCCGTTTATAGCTTTTCTAGTTAAAAAGCTATAAACGGACATACTATGTTTTAGGCTGAACGTACCTCGATGATCTTACTGGAGCGTGTCCGTCTGTGGCTTAGGCCGTTGAATTCTTGGGCGTTTGGGTCGTTTAGGTTTAGGTTCTTCAAGTGCCGGTGAAGTAGATATTCCCATAAAAAGTAAATCGAAAAATAACGGCTTTATATGTATGATTATAGAGTCTTTAGTTGCCTGATGAGTAAATAAACAAGAAAAATAATCCAGCCTATTAACCCTGTCAGGCTAATCAGCAGAAATATCAGAATACCAGCAGCGGCCTCATCCCGCTCTTTTTGAGTAAGATCAGGGTGCAGTTCTGCAAGTACCTCAATAAGTCGGCTAACCAGTCTTTTTTTCATTTTCGTGAAGCCATAGCAATACCTATTGGCAAGACAAAACTTGCCATTTGCAGAAAGCTGATCGTAGCTTCACTAACTTCCGATTTGAGAGAAGTGGCTAGACCCAATCGTCTACCTGACCTTACCAGGCGTTCTTGTCGCCTTTGAGCATTACCCCTAACGTTGCCAGACAGATCTTCACGTCTAGGGAAACACTTTGTCGTTTGATATAGAAATGATCGTACCGAATACGATGCTCCATCATGAAACCCCGCTGGGTTTCGCCCCGGTTTCCACGGGCCTGAGCCAGACCGGTAATGCCCGGTTTCACCCAGTAACGCTTCCGATAGGCAGACGAATCCCAGTGTTGAGCATCATGCTGAAGCGCATGAGGGCGAGGACCAACCAGACTCATATCGCCCATAAGTACATTGATAAACTGGGGCATCTCATCGAGGTTAGTCTTGCGCAGAAACGCACCCACCCTGGTTATACGGGAATCTTGCTGGCGGGTTTGCTCAAAAGTCGACTGCGGCCGGTTGTACATGGTCCGAAACTTCATGCAATAAAAAGGCCGGCCCCGGCGCCCTGAGCGGGGCTGCATAAAAAAGATTGGTCCTTCTGATTCCCACAAGATCAGTACACCCAGAATTGGAACCAGCCAGGATAATACAAAGATCGTGACCAGTAATGCACCGGTTATATCCATCACTCGTTTGCTGGTAGTGGTTAGCCAACCGGCTTGAGTGAGTTCATCAAACTGGGGATCGACAACCCAGGGAAGGACAAGTGGATATGCTGTTGAATTTATTGTCTGAAGCTGGGGCTGGGCTGTGGTGCTAAAAACATGGTTCCCCGACGATAGATACTCTGAATTGTCTTGCCTTGTAATTCGTTCGGGTGTAGTCCGATTGAAGGTGGTAAGAAATGGATTCATAAGCTGAGGAAGTTAACTGGATAGATGAAATAACCGAATATATTTTCATTAATAAATATAGACTCTGTAGTTATAAAATAAGTTGTTACGGTATGATGTTTTGTCTAAAAGTAGGTACGAAGCTGTTGTGTGTCAAACGGTTAATATCAAATTGTTTAATAAATTATAGTATTCACTTGTAAAGTCCTTTTCCAGCTAATATGAGGGGATAATTATTATTGTTGAGCATTAATTAAGTGACGCCTAAATTAGTTTTTCAGAGTTTGCAATCGTAATAATTGTAGAAGTTAGCTTTAATTCCATGATTTAATTATTTAAAGAAATAATAAGGCTTTATAATTTATCGGCGAAAATAGTGTTTTAGCTATTTCTTTTTCCAAAGATTTATTCTCTACATTTATCAAACGATTATTAAAATACGCTCAATAAATTTAGTTAGCTCTTAGTAAATTTTTAGGTCAATTATTCTATTATTCGTACAATTATCTCATATGTAAAAAAGATAAATTGTTTATTTGAAATATGTAAAAAAAGGGATGTCTTTTGGAGATCCCTTTTTTACATATTTCAGTTTTTGGATCAGTGGGTAAACGTGATCTTGGTCCGTCCGGTAACAAACAGTTGTCTGCTTGCGCCATGGAAATTACAGTTGGCTAAGAGCTGCTATTGCTGCTTAGGGCAGTGTAAAAGATTTTCGTCAGGCAGTTCCTGCATTTGCTTAAAAACAACAGCCATTGCTTATAAGCAATGGCTGTTGTTTTTAATTTCCTTTCTGAGGGATTTGTACCAGGAGCGGGTATAAAATATCATCGTAACTAACTTGTTTACAGTGCTTTAAGGATATTGAGTAACAAATAGGAAACAAATTTTGCTTAAGTTGACTAAGGCTAAAATTATTTTAAATGGTTTGCCTCTTTCCAGAGAGTACTCAAAATTTCAAGATCTTTATCGCTCACCGCTGCTGATGGCTCAGGTCTGACTTGACAAGCATATTTTCGGGACTTAGTAAAATAGTTTGTCTGGTTTGCAGCCGGCAGTAAAAGCCCTTGAAACAACCTTGCTCCAATAGTTAAATTAATTGGAGTAATCCCATTGTTACTCAGCTCTAAAGAAATACATCCGCAGTATCCAGGCTGAACAACCGTTGAAATAGTTAGTCCAAGCCTACTATAAGAGCTGCGCATGTATAACATTAAGAATAAATCGTTAGGTAGTTTTATGTATTCAAGGCTGGTAGCTAATATAGTTTGCCGAGGATGTAATATAAAGGTTTCTCCAAGCTGCCTTCTGGTTTCTTGGAAGAAATAGCTAAAGCTACTAGATACATCCCCAGGAACATTATTACGAGAAGCATTCATGTAAGCCTCTCTGCCTTGGATATTCACTAAGAAGTTGTACCCTAGTCTAAAGTCTACGCCAATCGCATTTATCTGCTTTTCCCTATCTAGTATAGGACGAATAAAAATATCCTTATCTAACCTGGCATTGATGTCCTCGTAAGTCAAGGCTCCATTGTAATGGTAGTCCTGTTCCATTTATTTGATATAATATAATTTCCTATAGACTTTTCAATTAGATTATTAATAATCTTATACTTCTCTAATGATGAGGGTATATCTTCCATGTTCATGCTAATTTTGACATCTTCCCAATTACTTTCCCAAAGTTGCCAGCCAAGTATCATCAGCCCATGTAATTGATTTACATTATTTATAACTGGAGGCAAAAAGGCCTTGAAATCTTTCATTGAAGGTAAATCATACTTGCAGCTAAAACGCTTTCTATTAGAAAGTACATTTTTTATAGACTTATTCAACATGGTAACTATTATGTTCCGCTCATTTTTAAGAAAGGCGTTTACTACCTCTGAACGTTTAGACGCACTAGGATGCTCTATTCCATCTTGATCAGACTCCTCATCTAAATACATAATATAATTATCAAAGCACTTACCTACATACTGGCTTGCAAATAAGTCGCTAAAGTACTCGCGTAGAAAGGATTTAATGTTATCAAACTCTTTTGAGTCAATATAGGTATCGGCATCAAGATGTTCTAAGGAGGGGAAATATTTAAGTATTTTTACTCTCTGCTTATTTTTAAAATCACCTCTTAGCCATTTATCCACTATTTCCCAAGCTACTGGATCTGAGATTGAATAATTAATATCAATGAAATGTCCTAGTTCATGGTAATGAACTACATTGATTAGATAATCTCTCGATAAAGATTTAGGAATATTAAGCTGTATTAATTTATGCTCAAATTTTATTCCATATTTAACATGAATAGTTTCATATATATTAGTATCCTCTATTAAGGATGGGTCAAAGCTAAATCTATCAGTATTATTAATAAGGCTTGTAACTATAATATAGCTTTCTTTTGGCTTAATCCAATCTTTGAGTGCCAAGTTTAAACATTCAACAGTCTCATATGGTATCAAGTTTAATGTGCTACTATCAAGGAATTCAAGGCTTTTGAAAATAAAATCTAATTCTTTCTTAATGCCAAAGCAAAATGAGTTTGTATAATCATTTTGATTATTTATTTCATTTTTTATATAGTCAAGTAACAATGATAACTTATTGTGATAATCTTTCTTTTCCCTATCAGAATAATTGTTGTTTTTTGACTTTAATAATGATCGCTCGGCTTGAACAACCTGTAGTGTCAATATATGAGATAACATCAAGCATTAACAAGATTTGGCCTATTAGAAATGATATCCAAAATATCTTGATAATCATCAATAGTTAATTCTTCTGGATTAATGTTTCTAAAGAACTCTTTATTCTTAGTATAAAGAGACATAATTAGCCTATAGTTATTTCTGTCTATATTATAGTAGCTTTTGCTGCCTTGACTTAACGCATGTACATCTGATATTATAGGTTTGACTATAGGGACAAACTTTTCATCACCTTCTACTATACTCCCTAAAAGGGATTTCAACAAGGTTATTTTCTTGTCTTCAGAGGACCAAGAGTATAGCATAAACAGGACTTTTTAGGAAAATCTCTCAATTCTAATATAAAAAAAAACCTAATAAAAGCAAATGAGGAAATTTAATTTACCAAGCCTGTGTGGTGGCCACTTGTTAAGAATAGTTATCAAACGGCCTAAATAGTAATATTTAAGCGTGTTATCAGGAAAATATTACTATTTAGTATACCCTTATTCATTAATTAGTTACTATTAGAGATTGTATACTTTGATCAATTAGGCACGAATGAATTTATATCGACATGCTACTGATTTTCCATTTGATAGCATCTACTCATTCAAATGCTTAAAAACAAACCTTCTATGATACTCTAAATAAGTTTCTTGCCTTTCAGTAAAAGACCCTACATTTTGCCCCAAGTTTATACCCCACTTCTTCATGAGTTCTGTTAGCCCTAGTTCTGCAAGCATAATTGTACCTGAATTTGTAAAGCTAATCCAACCACCATCAAACAACTTATCAATATGAGGTGAAAGCAATAATCCGTTATGCCCATCTAGCTTTTCCTCATCGTTACAGTCACGCCAGGGCTTTATGTGACTAGCTATCAGCATTCTTATATCTGTTACCCCTGTAAGTCGACAGCTCTGTTCAATTTTGATTAGTCTTTGTTTGTAGAGACCTTGTCCTCGTCTTGAGAGAATTAGTACCTGTTTCTCAGTGACAGGAATATTCTTTGAAAGAATTCTGTCCTCCTCTTTCTTTTCAGAAATTGAGTTTTGTATTGCAGTTAGGCTCCCATCCACTGATGCCTTACCGCTCTCAGCAAGTGAAAGTAGGAAGGAAGCTAAATCAGCCCCAATAGAAGCTAAGTAACATCCTTGATTGCCATTGCCGTTTTCTCTGATAGGGGAGTAAGTCTTAGGTAGCAGAGGTGTTATAATGGCTAAATATTCTTTAGGTTTGATAGGGGTATCAAGAAGAGTCCATTCAATTTGAACCAGCCACCCGCTTCTGTCCCATTGCACCCCCTTGGCTGCAAATTCAGATGGCCTTATAAAGTCTATGCATGGGGCCGATACTATTCCTATAGCTCTAATATTTAGTTCAGAGTAGGAAAATACTATATCACCTACTTGTGTTCTGGTTAAGTTTTCATAAAAAACATTTACTGCTTTATTTTTGGAGCGCTTAGGAGACCAGATATACCCTCCTTCAATTTCTTCTTTATAAGTTTGCTTGTGATTCACCCACCAATACTTCATAATTAATCAACTTTGAACTTAGCTGTAATAATAGCTCAAGGGTTTATTTAATTTGAATCATAGAAGCTAATGTTAAGTAGCTCATACCCTAGATCATACCCCCTCTGAATTTTGGCACCATTTCTTTGCGACTAGACTAACGGTTGTGTTTTGGGCTAATGATAGAGAATGAATACACCCCCATCCAGAGATTACAGCAAAAAATAACCTGAATCCTTAGGGATAAGATAGGTTTAATCTTGCTTGTATGTTTTAGGCTATGTCGCCTATCTTCTTAAGTCCTCATAGCCAGGTAAGCCCCCAAAAACCGCCCGTCTCAGGTTTAGCGTCATTGCTTCAGGTAGCCACCGTTGATGGTCAAACTCCCATTGCTGAAACTCCAGACGTTTAATACGATCAGCTCGCTTAGTAGGCTTCCCTCGGTATGTTCCCGCACGACGTTTACCTTGTAATCGGCTTATCAGTTTGTCTAATTCCCAATATCTATTATTGGCGTATTCGCGCTTAGACGACTGCTGAGAGGAATAATAAATACGGTTTTGATAGGACTGTCTGCTTTTCCAAATTGGACAACCATACGCTTTGTATAGAATCCTGCACTGTTGACCACTAACCGGGCAGATGAAGTATAGAACGTTGCCTTTGCCCAAATTGCTTGGGAGTGCTTCTAAGTAAATAATATCGTCTCGATTTTCCTTTACGCCCGTTGATTTATCAGTCAAAGTGTAAACAAGACGTATGCTTGGACGTTTGGCTGGATCAACTGGCCAGCTACTATATATAGTAATGCTCCCTGAGGGACTCCCGTTGCAGTTCCAATATAGCGAACCTGAGATTGTTTTACCTCTAACTAGGTAGCCATGCTTAAGCAGATAGCTAAGTTCTATTCTTAAACACTCACCTGTTGTCCAAGCTCCTGTACTAACACGACCCATAGTAACTTATTTGTTTAGGTTTATATATACCTTTTACTTCTGTTATAACTCTCAGTTCATCTTCATCTCCTGCATCATCTATTGCTGTTCCTGTCGCATGAGTTATTGATTGTGCTGTTTGTGCTATGATTCGAGTTGTTGTATGTGTTGTTATGTGAGTTGTTTCACGAGTTGATGTACGTGTTGTTGCATTAGTTGATGTATGTGTTGTTACATGAGTTGTTGTATGTGTTGTTCTTTTTGTTGTACTTTTGTTTCACACTTGTAGTATTTGTTGCACTTGTGAAGTAAAAGTATTGTTATCCCTCTGAGTACCATCTTTAAAACCAACCAAACTTATGGCAAAACCAATAAAAGAAACGCCTATTCTAAAAGGAAGAGACGCGGCTAATTTCTTGGAAGCGGTAAACGCCAATCCTCAACGTAAAGTATCAGCTGAGACTTCTGCCAGAATTAAAAGAAATTTTGAGAGTCTCAAAGCTATTGCCGCTTCTTAATGACTTCAGAAAGTAGCCCCCTAGAGGGGTTTAGACTTGTTCGTTTAGTGTCAGATCATATCCTCAAACCGTTTGATTGTGGAGATTCTGACCTAAACGATTTTTTTGAATGCTGCCAAAGACTTTCAAAAACAATTATTGACAGTGACATACATAATTGAGAGCGATACAGAAACTATTGCTTTCTTCAGTCTCTTAAACGACAAAATATCCGTTCTGGAGACAAATAATAAAAGAGCCTGGAATCGCTTCTCACGTGCGGTCCCTAACGCCAAACGTCAGCGTAGCTTTCCCGCTATGAAAGTTGGACGTCTAGGTGTAAATGTATCTCATCACGGTAAAGGTATTGGCACAGTCATTCTTGATTATCTTAAACAACTATTTATTGATAACAACCGCACCGGGTGCCGTTTTATTACGGTCGATGCCTACCATCAGTCACTTCAATTTTATGAGCGTAATGGGTTTAAATACCTTATTGAAGAGGATGAAGGAAAAGATACTAGATTAATGTACTTTGATCTTAGTGTGCTTGTATAAAATTAAGCGTTACCTTTTCTGTAACGGCGGCCTATCTAAGTGGCAAACTAACCTAATACTAATGTCCAGCGGATTTCAATTGGGCTGTGGTTTGCAGAAGAGTTCTACCTACCTTAAACTGAGATCTATTGAAAGGTATGGAGATTGTTGAAAGCCTTTATAATCATAGCTTGCAGGTTAACTCAGTGCTGGCGTATCGTTAATGGCTTTCTTTATCTACGTCCTAATTATTAATTGAGCGTTACAAATACTGTTACTCAAAACACCTTACTATAGGAAAAGATAATTTAACGATAATACTGCTGAGCCCGTTTCACCTTTGCCCCCAACTCCTCCATCAACTCAGAACCTGCCTCAGCCCTTTCAGATTTACCCGTTGACTGTTGGCTTAGTTCTTTGATACGGTCTTTCAACCGCTTGACTTCAGTCCGGTTTTTGTACTCTCCTTTTTGGCGGTTTAGCTCAACCAATTCCAGCGCGGCTAACTCGCCACCCAACTGCTGAATAAGTAGACGTTCAGCGGTCTGACTAAAATCTTTTACGCTTTTCATAGCTTGTTCTAAGTTTACGTCTATACGGCCTACTTTTTGAATCTTTTCAAACTCACTCACCCATTGATCTATCAGACCGATGTAAAAATCCTCATCGTACAAATCAGTGGCTACTATCTCAGTCCGATTAAACTGTTTGGGTAGTCGACTTACAAATCGAGCTTCATAGCGTAGGGTGTTTTTATTGGTCCAAATAGCAGGTGTTATCAACCTTGCCTGTTTACCTTCTGCCCGTTTATCGTAGAAGGCGAGTACACGCTTACCATTTTGGTAACGGATACTCTTAGGCTGACTTAAACGGGCGTAATATTTACACAGGCCTAACTCAGCTAAATAAACCGTTGGCGGGTGCTTTGTTAGCATAGTTTTGCCTACATCGACCCGCCCAACATTAGCTCGGTTTATAGGTAGACTGAGTATGTCTGAAAGCTGTTCAATTACCCGCTGTGTGTCCTGCCTGGTCAGATTGCCAAAGTTGTTTTTGTGGTAGTATGTACATAAACTCCCTTTTATCCATAAACCCGCCCCAGCCGCGCTTACTCTGAGGTTGCTGAGGTAGCCGCTTACTGATTGCTGACCATTGGCGTGATAATGCTCTGTAACGTGGTCCAATAGACTAAGAACAGTAGCAGGGAGGTCAACCCCCCCGCCCGTTCTACTGGTAAAAATAGATGTGCAGTATCGTACATAGCTCAGGGCATTTTGTACGGGTAGTATGATCTTGCCAACTTCCTAAGCTGCTTTATTTCCTCCTCAAACTCCCCATCAATGAGTAAGTTATATAGGTTCTCAATAAGTGATTTGCCGTTCCTTATTACCAGTATCTCAATGACCTGTTGTCGCTTATCCCAAATAAATAACAACGCATCATGTTTATATGGTACTGCTGGATTAGGACTTCCATCGTTTAACCGCTCTCTACCATTAGGGTATCCATAGCAGAATTTATCTAGCTCAGGATACTCAAAGTATAAAGAGGTTAGGTTTTGTTTCCCATCTCCCAGAAGATAGGTAGCCTGTCGCTTGCTATTGACTTTTACCATTTCCTTTGCAGGTATAAGGAATAGCGCAAGCATCCCATTTTTGCGCTGAAAGAGTGGTAGTAATCCATGCGCGGTAGGGTTATACGTTAAGGTGCAATCCAGACGGTTTGGACTCTTAAACCCATTCATAGTTCTGATTTCCTCAGTCAACACCTCAAAGCGGTAGTAAGCAGTTATATGGTTCATTTGCTCACCCCTCCCTTTTGCCCTTTTGCCAATACAAAAGTTGTGGCCTCCTGTTCAATCTCCTGAACGGTTTTGACGCGGTTACGCTTTAGCCAAGAATCTAGCTCAGCCCGATCAAAAAAGATTTTCTTATTGTCAGGCTTGTAGTGGGGAATTACCCCGCCTGAGGTTAGTTTGTAGAGATAGCTTTTACTGATGCCTGAATAAGCAGATGCTTCCTCTAATGTTAGTGTTGCCTTAAAGCAAGCCACTAAGGTTAACCGCTGAGTTGGCGTTAACTGTTGACCTTGTTCCTGTAATTGCTGGCTAAATTTCTCAGCCTCGCTCACTGTGGTTATTCCCATTTTTAAACGGTTTAAACTGTTTGAAAATGGGTTTGCGCAAACCCGGCTGACGACTATCGTCTAACCGACAGTAAAGAAAATAGAAAAAATCCTATAAAAAGCAAGTACCCTACTTCAAGATAAACAAAATAAGTATAATGTATTGATTTTTAGGTAGTTAAAAATATATTTGGGATCTACATATGGTATCATTTAGTGTTCTTTAGGAACTTGCTGAAGTTTTCAAAATTCTTTTCAATCTGTGCAAGTTCTTTTGGTAAAATAGTATTTTGAAGCCTATTTGATACTGGAAGTAAACCCTTCTGTTTCATCCTATAGAGTGAAGCATTAATATTCCTATTAGTGATTAAGTTACCTTGCTTGCTATAGAACATTAGCCGTCGAGTCAATATCATTCCCCAATCTTGTGAGGTAAGATACCCCCTTTCAACAAGTTGAGTAAAGAAATAAACGAACGCTTCTGTGCTTTTAATCCATATAATGTTTCCATAAAGAACCATAAACCTATCACCCGTTAGAATATTAACAATCATCTCTCTATCCGTTCTATCTGCAAAGTAGCGTCTAAATATCAAGACAAGGCGGTTGATTTGCGTATCGCTCAAACTCCAACGCAATGTATTATCGCCTTGCACAAACCTTTTACTGTGATAAACCTGTAATCTATCTACCTCAAAGTAACGCCTTATCAATTCCTCTTTCCAATGGATTACAAATGATGTAACCTCGTGGCGTCCTATTTCTATCAGAGGGTCTTTGTTGTACGCCTTTAAAAGCCGTGGGGGCAGAAAGTTGTATTTGTTGAGTATGATTAATGACTCCTGTCTAGTTAATGGTAAAAGTCGCTTGAATAAATCTGATTTGTTTGGAGTGTAATATTTACCAGCTATTTCGCTTTTATGAATTAATGTTAACCATAGCTCTTTGTGCATGTTAAGAAGAGTATGCAACCCTTCATCAGTGCATCTTCTTATCTTCTTTTGCAAACTTTCTCTGTACTCGTATGAATTCGTTAGATGACTCTTGTATTTAGAGCTGGAATAATAAACTCTGTCTATCACCTCATCAAATACAGCTTTATCATCTAATTGCCAAGTGTATAAGTACACTCCTTCTCCACAAACCAGATTATCTATTTCTTTAACCAATTTGACTACTTCTTCATAGCTCATATCTATTAATCTAATTACAATTCAATCTCAGGTAAGCGGTTCACAGCGTTCTGTTTAAGGGCCTCTACAACCCGTACGTACTTTTGGGTATGTTCTAAGCTAGTGTGACCTAGTAGGGAGGAAACCGTTTTAACATCGGTTTCATAGATCAGTAGGTTAGTAGCGAATGAATGACGTGCTACGTGGAAGGTAACAGTTTTAGTTAGTCCAGCCCGACTTTTCCAATAGTGTAGAACCTTAAGAATGCCTGTATGAGAGGGTAATGTAAAAACGACTTCCTCTGGATTGCCTTGTATACCTAAGAGTCGCTGAGCAGTTGCGTTCAGATTAATAATTACAGGCTTGCCTGTTTTCTGCTGGGTCATTTGCAAGGAGTTGCCATGTATGTGCTTCCACTGTAATACTTTGACATCACAGTACCGTAAACCAGTATTACAGGCAAAGAGAAAGGCTCGTCTTACATTGTCGTTACCACAATGCGTTTTAGCAAGTAATTGCAGTTCCTCAACGCTCAAAATGTCTTTACCTACTACTTTATCAACCCGCTTGTTTTGAACGTCCTGAGCAGGACTGTTTGAAAATAGCTTATCTCTAACGGCCTGTTTTAGTACCTTCTTAAATTTGGCGAAGAAATCGTAGGGGGTTTCTCCATTTAGGTTTGGGTGCTTATCCATAAACTCCCTAAACCCTTTGCAGAAGTTCTCAGTAACAGCTTTAGTAGCTAGATAATCAGTTTGGGCATACTCTCTGAGGTATCTGAGAGAGCAGGCAAACATACGTACGTCTTTCTTTTGATAACCCTTAATGTACTGTTCAAAATAGTCAAAGAAATTGACACGCTTTTTAAATGCGGGTGTGATGCCATTGTCATCAGATGCGGCTAACAGTTCCCGTTTGGCTCGTATATTCTCAGCAGTCCTCAGCGTTTCTTTATTATGCTCCTTCTCTAAAGCATCCTTAGGACGTGGATAAAGATAAAGTTTTAAAAACTCATACTCCCGCTGTTCGCCATCCCAGCTATCTAAGTAGAGGCTAAGTTTACCACTTGCCAACGTCTTTTTTCTGAGTTTGATAGCCATAGCCTGTTTTTGCTCTTGTTTGGATGTTGTAATCCATTGGTAAACATACAAATAAGTAGCAAAAACGAGTAACAAATGGGTAACAATAAACAGCAAAACAACCTCAAAGTAACAGAAAACTGAAATGCCTAAAAACACAAAAACCGCTGATAATCAGCGGTTTTGTTTGTCTTTTGTTTTCCCTTCCTAGAGGGTTTTGTACCAGGAGCGGGAATCGAACCCGCACGGCCCGTAAGGACCACAGGATTTTAAGTCCTGCTCCTTTCGGCTTCATATGTTGCCATCTGTTTCAATAAATGCTGATTATTAGAACATTAGCTACAAATTGATTTGTAAAAAATCAGGTCAAACAGGCATTTGTTGTACCTATGTTGTACCAAGTCGGTTTAAATTTATTATCTTTGTCTCACTGAAAGGCCTATAAACCAGCACAATAAGGTTTCCTAGGCCAATCATCAAAGATAACCATTTCATCCAATGGCTTCTTCACTCAAAATCATCCTTCGTCAGAAAGGTAAAGCCGATGGCACTTTCCCGCTCGCCATTCGTCTAACCGTTAATCGCAAGTCCACCTATTTTTATCTCGGAGAATATATTAAACCCAGTGACTGGGACGCTGCTAAACAGGAAGTCAAGCGTTCGCACCCGAACTCAAAACGGCTCAACAACTTTCTGTTGCAGGAAAAGGCAAAAGCGAATAACAAATTGATGGAGATGGCTGCGGAGGATAAGGCCACGTCTGTCAAGGTTGTACGCAAACAGATCAAACGCACAGGACGCACAGACTCTTTCTTCGCGCACGCGAATATATATATAGACAATCTGATCAAGTCTGGTAAATCGAACCGGGTCTCAACCGACCTGCCCCGCATCAACCGGTTCAAGGAGTTCACGGAAAATGACGAGATCGGTTTCGCGGAGATCAATCCGGCCCTGCTCCGAAAGTTTATGGCCCACCTCAAAGGAACACGCAATATTACGGATCGAACAGTCGTCAATCACCTGATCGTGATCCGTACGATTTTCAATCAGGCGATTGCTGCCGGAGCCGCTGACAGCAAACATTACCCGTTCGGTAAAGGGAAGATCGTTATCAAGTTTCCGGATAGTCTGAAAATCGGTTTATCCAGTGAAGAGGTCAAACTGCTGGAACATGCGGAGCTGGCTGACCATGAAAATCATGCACGCAACCTTTTTCTGATTTCCTTTTATTTCGCCGGTATACGCGTGTCGGATGTGTTGCGGTTGAAATGGTCGGACTTTCAGGATGACCGGCTTTACTATGCGATGGGCAAGAACCAGAAAGGCGGCTCGTTGAAAGTACCTGATAAGGCGAAAAAAATATTAGAGCAGTATTCGCACGATAATGCGCATGATCTGGTGTTTCATGATCTAGCCTCGATGCCAGACCTGTCCAAGCTATACGATGTGCAAATCAGGATCAAAACGCGGGTGAAGAACTGTAACGAGCATTTAAAGGCCATCGCGAAAAAGCTTGGTATCAAAAAACAACTGACGATGCATATCGCCCGGCATACGTTCGGAAATTTGTCCGGCGACAAGATTTCCATCCAGCTCCTACAGAAGCTTTATCGCCATACGTCTATTACAACCACCATCGGTTATCAGGGACATTTTATTCATAAAGACGCTGACGAAGCGCTAGATGCTGTGATTAGTGCATAAAACGTAATCAAAAAGTTGTGAAGATTATTTTGGTTTAGGTGTTGGGGTAAGGCCTAACTCCTTCCAGCGCTTGGTCAAGTCTTGAAGTGTAGCGACATGCCATGCGCCCCCCCTTTGAGTAGGGACCTTGTTCTCATTAAGTGCCTTAACGACCTCACGATAAGATGATAAATTATTCTGCGCCTTAATTTTGTTGACCGCATCATACATCTTTCTCGCAAATTCATCCGCATTCTCTGAGACCTTTCTGGTACCTGTTTTAGAAATATCTTTTCTTAAGGATGCTTGGCTATATTGACTTTGAGCAGAAAAAGCTTCTGACGCGTTTAGACTAAGGGCAACCTCTCTCCTACAAATGAAACGGAACTTTGGGTTTGTCCTTAACTCATGGGCAATATCAACTTTTCCAATTTTTGCGCGTTTTGTGATTGCCTCTAGTACATGTTCAAATGCTATAGAGAAAACCTCAACACGATATCCATCTGCTTCAAGCCTCTCTTTGAGTAGTTGAATTTCAGTTGCTTCCTTATCTGGTATTTCTTTTGGAATTATATAATCCCTTCTGCGCTTGGGTACTGGTTTACTTTTAACTAAAGTATCGTCATTCGAATTGTCATCATTTAGAACCAATTCAGTTTTTGGTATTACAATTGCTCTGTTAGCCGATGCAAGGTTTTTACTAATGTTGGCATAGAATTGTGTTTTCTGAAAAGTTTGTTCAAACCAACTTACAGTTATATGCTTGTTATCCTTATGTATAAATTCTTTTATATATGAAGATTGGTCCTGCCAACTATTTACCAATAGACTAAAATCCAATTCACCTTCTTTCCAAGCTTTAAGCTTTGCTTTTGCTATTTTAATAGCTCTCAGCGCTCCAAGTTTTTTAAATGTTTCTCTTAGAGACGGCAAGTTTCTTACCGTAAATCCAAAATTTACTCGTTTGAAACTAACCATAAAGCTTTGCTTGTCAAGGCCTAAAGCTTTTCTCTGGCTTTCGCTATTTGAATGTTCATTCCCCATCAAACAAATTTAACTAGAAACTTTTATTGGCTTCCATTACATAAATAACTGATTATAAAAAAATATTACAGAAGTGTTGTACTATAAGCTAAGGTTTGCTTACATTTGTAAACACTCTACAGTAACCCATTAAATGGAATTTGCACCGCACTTAAATTACACTGATATGTATATTACAATAAACTTATCATTTGGAGGCCGCGCTTGGGCACAAATTATTGAGTGGGGTCCTGATCCATTCGATGATGAGGAAATCTGGGGCTGGCCGAAAAAGCGGTTCCCTTTCCTTGTCCTAGTAGATGGACGGTTGTACCAGCGGGGAGCAGACGGTTACTACTTCCCCACTTAATTATAAGGGACAGGCTCATAAGCCTTACGTATATCCACTAGGTTATCTGACTACCAGTTGTTCACGTAAAATGTAACACAACTCATGGAAGCACTGATCGGCGCAGCAGCGACATGGAGATCCTCTCTAGAATCACGATTAATAAACCGGCCCCGTAAAGTTCATATGGGCACATCTGTAGATTTTGCAGGTAATGAATTAACC
This sequence comes from Spirosoma sp. KNUC1025, assembly GCF_045160025.1. Taxonomy (GTDB): domain Bacteria; phylum Bacteroidota; class Bacteroidia; order Cytophagales; family Spirosomataceae; genus Spirosoma. The sequence goes on along the minus strand of NZ_CP087139.1, from coordinate 281,764 downwards.
GAAATAGCTCATGAGTCTTCGTATCCTGCATAACCCTTACGGTTTACCCGCTAATGCCAGAGTAGTGGAGTGGCGGGGACGTGTTCCTTACCGTATCTATCTGGAATGCGGCCTGATGCTCCGGTTGAGCAGCACCGGCCTCTATGTTCCGGAACCCTGATAGACCAACTTTTTCCAACGGCTGGCCAAGACTAAAAGAAGACATTTCACACGGACGATTTCGTCCTATCAAGATATTCAACTCGCGACTGAATCGGGGCTGTCAGGACCCGTATATCCTGACATCTAAACAATTACTATCATGGCACAACAGACGGATCAAAAAGTACATGAGGAACTTCTGAACGAAGGATATTCTCAATCAAGCCGCGATCCAACCAGGTATTTCAAGCCTGATGGAAACGGCGGCTATACCAATGTTGATACAGATGGTCGCTGGGTTCGTAACAATGAAACCGGCCAATGGGAAAAACGCTAACGGAGTCGATATAACATCGAAAAAACGGACAGTCTGATCACCTGTCCGTTTCCTGTAAGTTCTCAGTTCCTGAGGATAACCAATAGACTTTCCTTATTATGGATCAGTTTAATCTCGATCAGCCATTAATCGAGTTTGCGTCCCGCTTCGGGAACGCGGCCTTCACCATCCGCCACGCGGTTGAAGGCATTATGGTCTGTGGTGGCATAGGTTCCGGGAAAAGCTCAGGCAGCGGTCGTCTGCTGGCCCTGAAATATCTCACAGCGGGTTTTGGCGGTCTGGTTCTCTGCACCAAACCGGATGAAAAAGAGGTCTGGCAGGAGTATTGCAGACAGACCGGACGCGCAGACGATTTAATTGTGATCGAACCGGGCGGGGAAAATTTTTTCAATTTCCTCGAATATGAATCCAGCCGTTCCAGTAATCAGACAACGACAGATATGCTGGTTCAGGTGCTTAAAACGGTCATTCGCGCTGGTCAGGAACAGGATGCTGGTGCAAGTCAAGACCCCTTCTGGGAAAATTCTACGGACAGTTTAATCGGATCAACAATCGATCTGTGCCGATTGGCGTACGGAAAGGTGTCGGTCAAAGACATGTATGAGATCGTACAGTCCATTCCCAAAAGCCTGGACGATTTGCAGCGCGAAAACGAAGCAGATGAGGTCAAACCCTTTCGGAAGGCTTTTGAAGCCGCCCAGAATTTTGTCAATGCGCAGGTCAATTTATGGCAGGAACAGCTTACCGAAGAGGATCTAAACCGGATGCAGGATAAGGCCGTATACGAGGCCGCCATGCTGGACGCCCTGCCTGATCTGCGTCTGTTGAAAATGATGGACGGGTTTTTCTTCGATACGCTGATCGGATTGAGCAGCAAGACGCGCTCCGTCATTGATATGACGTTTGCCGGGTTTCTGTACCGGCTGTTACGCGAACCGATCTACTCCCTTTTCTGCCGCTACCCGTCAACCGTGGTGCCGGAATTCTGCTTGGAGGGGAGCATTATCCTGATCAATTTGCCGGTTAAAATCTATGAAAAGGCCGGACGGGATGCCCAGATCCTGTTCAAATATTGCTGGCAGCGGGCGATGGAAAAACGCGATGTTCGGGAAAATCCCCGCCCGGTGTTTCTGTTTGCGGATGAGTGCCAGTACTTTCTGCATGAAGGCGATCAATTGACCCAGACGACGGCCCGGAGCAGCCGTATCTGCACCGTCTATCTGACTCAGAACCTGCATAATCTGTATGCTGCGATGGGTGGACTGAAATCCGAATACCGGGTTAAAAGCTTTCTGGGGACATTGGCGACTAAAATCTTTGGTGCAAACAGCGACCCCGAAACCAACCGATATGCCTCTGAACTGATCGGCGACGATTATTTCTTGGATGAATCCAGCAGCACGACGATCGCGCAGAATTTCTCCCAGACGAAAGGCCAGTCCCGCAAGCTGGAACGCATCGTCAGGCCGGAAGAGTTTCAGCGGCTCCGTACAGGTGGCCCGCTCAATAATTACCGGGTTGAAGCCTATCTCTACCGGCAGGGCGATAGTCTCATGAATAACGGCTTGAATCATGTCAAACTGACTTTCAATCAGAATTACCAACCTTAATAATCAAACCAGTAAATCTTACGACCATGAAAAAGTCAGTGTATTACCAAGTCATGTACCGACGTCGCAACGTCATCAAGGAGGCTCTGCTAAATTTCGCGTTAGGTCTCAGCTCTTGGCCACGCATGATCATCGAAGTGCTTATCCGGCGGAATCAAGGCGAACGGTACTTTAGCGCGTCAGGCGCTGTGACCCTGACCGTCCTGCTCACGATCGCGCCGATAGTCCTCATTGAGCCCATGCGCTATCGATTTGGCGGGACCACTGTGTCTGTGTTCTTCAGCACATTTCTGACCTGGTATCTTTATTTGGTTGCCTTTATGTACTATGCCGCACAGCGCCATGAGGAAGTCAAGCGGCTGCCGAACGTGTTTGATTTTGCCCGATTTACCAAGTCTACCGGAATTATCCATCACTGGTTTCGAAACTTTAAGTTCAATGGCAGAGGGTTCGATACACGAGAGATCGAAACCCTGCTGGAACCCGGTCTTTTTTTCTTTACTGGGCTGATCATGTGGTTTTCTGGTCAACCTATCGGATTTGTTCTTCTGGTCAGCAGTCTCTTTTACGGGTTCAGTTATTCTGCGGCCTACCATATAGGCGACAACCTGCTCATGGATAAGATTGACGAGCAAATCTGTAATGAGGAGCTGGTCAGGACGTTTGTGGAGGACACCGACCCGGCCAATTCCAGAGGGTTCGCCTTCTACGGTCGCCGACCGGCTGACCCGGATGCCCGCCGTCGCGTAGCCGATATGTTCATGGCTGAAGACGAGATTGTCGAGGCTTTTTAAGCGCCTTGGCAGTGCAAAGGGCAGAGGCCTGATTTTACATTAAGATTTTTTCATGTGTCCTACCCTTGCACTGCTATTGCTCTGATTACTGACGACGCATGAGCGCTAACGAAACAAGAATGTGCCACGCGGTTTGATCGGTTGGCTGTAAACTCCAAAGCCATGATACGCATGATCCAATCCAATTCAGCCGGTCACGCCAAGGCCTATTTCAATGAGGCTTTGAGCAAGAGTGACTATTATCTGGACGATCAGGAATTGCAGGGGCGGATGGATGGAAAACTGGCCGAGCGGTTAGGATTGATCGGGCCGGTAACAAAGGAGGTGTTTCACAATTTGTGTGACAATATCGATCCCCGGACCGGTCAGTCCCTGACCCCGTACACGAAAGAGAACCGGATCACCGGGTATGATATTTCCTTTTCGTGTCCCAAGTCGGTATCGATCCTGCATGGTCTGTCGGAGGATGATCATATTCTGACGGCCTTCCAAAGCGCGGTTCGACAGACCATGCAGGATATTGAACAGGACAGTAAAACGCGCGTGCGCAAGGATGGCGTGAATGAGGACCGGGCCACGGGCGAGCTGATCTTCTCGGAGTTCATTCACCAGACAGCTCGTCCGTTGGACGGTTCTCTACCCGACCCGCAATTACATGCACATATGTACGTACACAACTGTACATGGGATGAAACAGAGCAACGAATTAAAGCAGCCCGTTTCACAGACATCAAACGGGATATGCCTTATTACCAGGAGCGCTATTTCAAGCGGCTGTCGGATAATCTGACGGATTTAGGCTATCAGGTCCGACGCACGGAAAAAAGCTTTGAGATCGAGGGTGTGCCTGGGCACGTGATTGATCTGTTTTCCAAACGCACGCAGGAGATTGACCGGGTCGCGAAGGAGAAAGGCATTACCGACCCAGAAGAGTTAAGTGAGCTGGGTGCCCGAACGCGCACCAGCAAGCAGCGTGGGTACACGATGGCTGAGTTGAAAGAGAACTGGAAGCAGCAGATTCGCGATGCCGGTCAACAAACAGAAGGCGAAGGCAAACGCATTCTGCGCCGTTCCGTCACGCTGGAACGCAGTAATCTGACGCCCCAGCATTGCGTCGATCATGCTATTGAGCATGGGTTTGAACGGGCGTCCGTGCAGGGTGAACGTCGGCTGCTGGCTTCGGCTTACCGGCATGCCATCGGCAACCGGTCGGTATCGCTGGACCAGATTACCCGTGATTTCAAAACTGACGGCCGCATCGTGCCTGTCGAAGATAAAGGGCGTACCTTTTGTACGACAAGGCAGGTGCTAACCGAAGAACAGCGCATGGTCATGCTGGCCCGTAAAGGTCAGGGGCAACTCAAGCCGCTTTACAACGAAGCCCCTACGCTGACACTAGACGGCCAGCAGGCGGACGCCGTCCGGCATGTGCTGACCACCCCGCACCGTGTGTCGATTATTCGCGGCGCTGCGGGTTCAGGCAAGACGACCCTGATGAAAGAGGCTGTCGAACAGATGGAGAAAGCGGGCAAGACCGTAACAATCGTGGCCCCCTCCTCGCAGGCCTCACGAGGTGTCCTGCGCGAAGAAGGTTTTGCGGGGGCCGAAACGGTCGCCAAGTTACTGTCCGACGAGACGATGCAGCAGGATTTGCGTGATCAGATTTTATGGTGCGATGAAGCGGGATTATTGGGCACCAAGGATATGACGGTCCTGCTGGAAATCGCCACGAAGCAGAACGCCCGGCTGATACTGGGCGGAGACACAAGGCAGCATGCATCCGTCGTGCGCGGTGATGCGTTACGTATATTAAACACCGTAGGTGGATTGGTGACGGCTGAGGTCAGCCGGATTTACCGGCAAAAGGGTAAAGAGTACCGCTCAGCGGTTGAAGATATCGCCAAAGGCGATGTTGGACAGGCTTTTGACCGGTTGGACGATATGGGAGCCATACAGATCGTTGATCCATTGCAGCCAAATGAGACACTCGTCAAGGACTATGTGGACACCATTCGCAAAGGTAAATCGGCGCTGATCATCTCTCCGACGCATCAGCAAGGTGATAGTGTCACCCAGGCTATTCGGCAAAAATTACAGGACCGTGGCTTGCTGTCGAAAAAGGAACAAACGGCGTCCCGTTTGACCAGCCTGAATCTGACCGAAGCCGAGCGAAGTGATTGGCGTAATTTTCAGCCGGATCAGGTTATCCAGTTCAATCAGCATGTGCCCGGTATCAAACGGGGCAGTGTGTGGTCGGTCGAACGCAGTTCGGAAGACGGCGTTTTTATTCAGAATGATCAGGGACAATCCCGCCCCTTACCCACCTTGAGAAGCCGGGATTATGATGTGTACCGGAAAAGCGAAATCCAGCTGGCGAAAGGCGATCAGATACGGATTACGCGAAACGGTTTTGATCAAAACAATACGCGGTTGATGAATGGCCAGACGATGGATGTCATCAAGGTCAGTAAGCAGGGTGATATTCTACTGCGCAATGCGCAAAGCAAGGTGGAATACCGGCTGGACAAGGAGTTTGGGCATATCGCGTATAATTATTGCGTGACATCTCATGCATCGCAGGGCAAGACGGTGGATGAAGTGTTCATTTCTCAACCGGCCTCCACTTTTTCAGCCACGAATGCCAGACAATTTTATGTGTCCGTCTCACGGGGCCGGGATCGCGTCCGCATCTATACGGATGATAAGGAAGAGCTGATGCGGCAGGCGTCCGAACTGGGTGATCGGCAGTCCGCGCTTGAACTGGTTGGCCGAAAAAACGGCACGACAGAACGGGTTCAGGACCGTATTCGTGACGAGTTGAACAGGACACGGGTTCCGAAAAGCAAACCGAAAGAGATATCAAAATCTTCTCGCCGAAAAGACCGTGACTATGAACCAGGGCTTTAAGTTGCGCTATGATCAGCTGCGGGAAAACGATCCGACCAGCTCGGACACAGAATTGGCTATGCCAGAAAATTTTTATACAGGCCCCGGTCACAGCCGGAACCTATGTTTGATCTGGCCGGATGGGCAAAGGGCTTTTTTCAATTATGCTTACCTTATTGCCAGTGAGTTTGATCCGAACAGCGAGAAGAATGTGATCAAGTTGAATTTTTCTTCACATCAGGTTGCCCTGTCAGGATACAGCCTCCAATCATTGTTTATGGCCCTGTTTGACCACCTGCCGCGCATCATTACCGCCATTGATCCGCGATATGTGCTGGATGAGGATAAGCTGAAAGAGATTGTTATCGAGATCATCATTGAGAAAAAAGATGCCTAGTAAAACAGAACAAACAAGAGTATTTGAGCTTACATCTCACTTTATATAGGGAATCGTTGGCAAGCCAAGTACTGGCGTCAAATCCGTGCTGCCAGACGGTTATTCGTTAATAATTACGTTCATGACCAAGGCAAAAGTTAGACAAGCTGAATTTACAAAATGGTTTGGCCCACTGCTCGATGCATTAAGAGATTTAGGGGGTTCTGGACGGCCAAAAGAAGCAACTGACCGGGTTGCAAAAAACTTAAATGTTCCAGATAGCGTCCGTGAAGAAGTCATGAAGTCTGGAACGCCACGCTTTCAAAACCAAGTGGCCTGGGCGAGACAATATCTTGTATGGGAAGGACTTTTGGAAGACAACACACGTGGCATTTGGACCCTGACAGACAAAGGGCGCAACGCAAAATTAACTGACGACCAAAGCAGACAGATTTTTCTTAAATGGGTTGACATCTTTCAGAAGGCCAGAAAGGATAAATCAAAAGCTGAAATAATTACTGAGCAAGAAGAAGAAGAGCCTGATAGTGTAGAATACAGCTATACGCCAGGACTTTTAGAAATTTTACAAAGAGTGACCCCTTCTGGGTTTGAAAATATTTGCAAGCGTCTGTTACGAGAACATGGATTTGAAAATGTAGAAGTTACAGGCGGCTCTCATGATGGTGGTATTGATGGATATGGAACATTGGAATTAAACCCGTTCGTAACGATCAAGGTCCTTTTCCAATGCAAGCGATACAAAGGAACGGTTTCAAGGTCTCAAGTCGGAGATTTTAGGAATGCCATGTTTGGGCGGGCTGAAAAAGGAATAATCTTAACGACAGGGACATTTTCAGAAGATGCCAAACGAGAAGCTTCAAGAGATGGTGCGCCACCAGTGGAACTGATCGATGGCCAAAAGCTAGTTCATTTGTTTGAAGCAATAGAACTAGGGGTTAAAGCCAAAAAGATTTACGAAGTCGATCTTAAATTTTTTGAACCGTATATGGAGAAGAAGCTGTAGTCCGATCTGCTTAGTCCATCGCTGCGAAAATGAAAACAGGGTTAAACATTCAAGACGAACTAAAAGCTAAAGCCGGACAGAAATTTCTGTCCGGCTTGTTTGATTTAGTCCTGCGGTTTGTTGCGCCGGACGCTTAAGGTGGCTTCTTGGCCTTTGGTTTGCAGGTAAGCGGCTCCCAACGTGTTGATCGATAAGTTCATGCCTTCTTTGTCGCCGTGTTCCCAGGCAACGCCAACTTTGAGCCAGTCGGACTTGGCATTGTTCTCTTTGGTTTCGACCACGTAGATGGTGTGGGTTGGGGCTTTGGATTGGGTTTCGGTTTGGGTCGTCATCATCAGATCTCCTTTTCTGTTTGGTTGATGATGGTAGCGGCCTTAGGGCAAGGGCGGGTGAAAGCTCCCCGAAGGCCAAAAATCGATAGGCACTGTCTATTTTTGGTCGAAGTCACCAGAGCCTTTTTGACGAAGGCAAAAAGGAGGGATAAGCGCCATCACCCGCCCTTGCCCTACGCTGCCATCACCAATCAAGCAAGCAGGAAAGGAGCTGTCGATGAAACGGCCAGACGATCCATCACCAAACCAGCCCATTGTGTCAGTGTGGCCCAACTTAAGGACATTGTAAGGTGTGGATGAACTCGACGGCCTTTTGTGCGTGGGATGCGGCCGAGAAGATAAAGCGCTTATCGTCTTTCAATACTTGCAGCCAGGTCTGCATGTAGGCCGCATGCTTGTTCTCCGGCATGGGTTCCAGACCCAGATCAGCCGCCAGAAAGCAGGCACCGAGTTCGGCGACCAGTTCTTCTTTGGCGTAACCGGCGTCACCGTACTGCTTGCGGCCCAGATCGCGGTCCAATCGCTTCGGGTGCTTCGTCCAGTGGGTGATCTCATGGGCTAACACAGCGTAGTAGTTGGCCGCACTGTCGAAGCTTTCAAACGGTGGCATTTGGATGCGGTCAGTGCTTTGTTTGTAGCTGGCTTTCGCCCCGGTATAGATATCGGCTTTGGTTTGGGCGAAGAACATTTCCAGTTGGTGATTGCGCTGCTCGCCGGTGTTGGTGGCGGGCTCGGGGATTTGATAGAACGCATCGGATAAGCCTTCAATTTGCGACGCGTTGAATACGGTGTATGTTTTCAGAAAAGGTACCTGACGGGTGTTCAGCTCGCCATTACGCCCCTCTTCTTCCCTGGTGAAGGTATCGGCATAAACGACTTGCGTGCCTTTTTCGCCCTTGCGCACGTTGGCTTTCAGATCGATTGCTTGTTTGAAGGTCATCCAGTAACGCGAGCCGTAGCCTTGCTCGGCAGCGGTTGCCCAGAGCATCAGCGTGTTGACTCCGCTATAGGGAATATCATTCCAGCGAAGCGGACGCATGACCTGACCGGCCAGATGATCGGCGTTCCAGGGCTTGCGCCAAGTGAGTTCGCCTTTTTCCAGATCAGCTAAAATCTTGGCGGTTAACCGCGCATAGACATCGTGTTGAGGCAAGGAATCAGCCGATGATATCTGGTGAGCGGGATTGGATCGATGAGGTTTAGAAATCGAGTGTGTCAAGGTCAATTCTCCAGAGGTCAGGGTTACGGGGATTGCATTACCCGGCAGGCCAGTGAATGAACCAGCGAGAATTTTGTCGCGCGAGGAAGGCCGTAGGCCGGGGAAAATTGTCGTTGGTGGAATGAGCGCTGTCGGGTACAGTCCCGGCCAGAACCCTGACCGGCTATGGTGAATTGACAGTCACATTGTCGTCAACGGTATCGTTTGATCCAGGGTTACAGCACCAGCCCCTTCTGATGCATATGCCAAGCATTGACATCCTTGTGAGGCGCATAAATGCGGTTCATCGGCTTATGGATCAGATCGGCCTGAGTCTGGCAGAACTGTGCGAAAGCCTGTGTTGCTTTCTCTCCGGCGAGATCGTTATCGAACCAGCTGTAGGCGGTGCGGTAGCCGTAATTCTGGATGTATGCTGAAATCTGGGAGAGACAGGACAGTGAATTCAGAATGACCGTGTCGCCCTTGAAACGCTGGTCTTTGAGGTGACTCGCAGCTGATAGGTAATCCATGCTGCCTTCAAAAAGATTGATGGTATTGGGCTTGGGATCAGTCCCCCGTTTAAACGTGATAGCCTTGACACCGAGACAACCTTTAAAGAAAGGATTGCGTAACTCGTAGCCACCCTCTTCGTTAGGTAGACCCAGTGCAAAAAAGCTCTTCTTCGTCTGCTTGTTGCGGACATGGATTTCTTTCAAATGTTGACGCGCCAATTCCAAGGGAATACCGCGTTTTTGCAGATAGTGGATGAGTCCCAGATGCTGAATAGATTTTCTATCCTTCAGAATCAGACCAGTATCGTCGGTATGGTCTGTGTCTGTATGCAATGGCGGAAATGCATGCGGAGCGATGTGCATATTTTTAAGCCACCGCAAGGCATCTGAAACCGTGTGTTCCTCGCGCGTGTATTTGAGATATTCACAGACGAGATCGACAGTATCGCCTCCTTGCCCGTCACCGTAATCATGCCAGCGATTGGTTTTAGTATAGACCCAGAAGCTGGGCGTTTTCTCAGCCCGTCTTGGTGAGAGATATAAACGTTTGGAGCCGCTGACGCGCCTTGGCTGAATTTTTAAAAGGCTTAAAATTTCGGCAATAGGTATCGCTTTCGCATGATCAATGTTCATGACGATCTCCAATCAATAATGTGGTGTAGAATTAAGACGGGGCTGATATGGCCTTAACGCCAGAGACGCTCTTCGATAAATTTATCGAGATCAGAACGGCGATAACGGACTGCACGGCCAACCTTGATAGGCTTCAGGTCGTAACGTTTCGTGCAATCCCAAACGGCAAGTGTGCCGGGCGACACTCCGAGATATTTAGCGGCTGTTTTTCGATTGAGCAGAGGTTCGTGATTATTATTCATCGGCTAACTCTCCCAGTTCATAAAGATGTTCCGTAACATACGATGGTATGCTAGGAATATATTCAGTATATGGGAGAATTATAGAATATGCAATAGGAAATCTGTCCTAATAATAACAGATACGAACAGATGTAATGGGTTAAAAACCTAGCCGTTGTATAAGCAGGATCTGTCCTTCATGCGTTGGCAGCATAATATATTTTTATCGCTGATGCACCGTAATTAACTTTTCAGGTAGCACTTGAGTAGCACTGGATATAGGCTTGCCTAAGCTGGAAGTTATTAAGTTACTGGAAAAATGGTGCTGCCGAGGAGGATTGAACTCTCGACCTCTCCCTTACCAATTTGCTCCCACCCCTATTATGGCTTATTTATGATTATTACTGGACTGATATAATTGTTTGATTCAAGACGATAATGTTATAAACTGTGATTATCAGCTATCCATCCATTTTAATGCTTACAGTAGCACTAGGGTAGCACCAGCAGGTGATCAGTTATGCCACAACATTCGTCTCATTTCAGAAAAGATGCATTAATTCAGCTGCAAGCATCTTCTAAGCGCTACTATATGTCCGATCAAAAAGTACGCGGGTTACGCTTGGCTGTTTACCCCTCAGGGATCAAAACGTTCATTTTATACAGGAAAGTAAAAGGAGTCCCCGAGCGAATAAAGATCGGTCGCTTTCCGGACATCACGATCGAACAAGCTAGATCAGAAGCCCAACGGCTTATTTCCTTAATTACACTGGGTCAGACCCCGCACAAAGACCGTATCGCGGAACGTAAGGCGCTCACTTTCCGCGAACTTTATGAGCACTATTATGAACAGCATGCCATCAAATTCACTAAACGGCCTTTAGCCAATAAAAAAATGATGGGATGCCAAGTTTTTCCTGTCTTTGGCAATTGTAAGGTAAATCAGATCACTACAGAGCAAATCAGGAAATTTCATACCGACCTTGCCAATAAGGCGAAGCCCCCAAAAGCTGGCCGTTCAGAGCAAGATGCTCGCGAAGTTGAAAAATACAAAGGCGCAACGGCAAACAGGCTAGTTGCCATTATAAGTGCTGTGTTCAATTTTGGCATTCGTGAAAACTATATCAATACGGTAAATCCGTGTAATGGAATACGCAAGTTTAAAACTGTCAGTCGCGACCGATTTTTAACCTTTGGCGAACTGGAATCATTTTTTGCTGCTCTTGAAGAGGAAACAGAATTATTTCAGGACTTTTTCAAAATACTACTGTACACCGGTGCTCGAAAATCAAACGTATTATCGATGCAATGGTCAGATATCAATCTTGACCTGAAGCGCTGGCGGATAGCGGAAACACAGACAAAAAACAAAGATGTGAACATCATTCCTCTTTCCGAAATGGCCTTGCAAATCTTAAAAGTCAGAAACATCGCCAATCAGAAAGAAGAGCCCCCCTCATCATTTGTGTTCCCGGGAACAAGTGAAGACGGCTACCTGAAAGATCCCAAACGAGCTTTTGACCGGATACGCAAACGTATGAAAGTGTCGGATATACGGATGCATGATCTGCGACGGACGCTTGGAAGCTACATGGCAATAGGTGGCGTAAGCTTGCCGATTATCGGCAAAGCCTTAAATCACAAAAGCCAAGTTTCAACAGCGATTTACGCCAGGCTTTCAAATGACCCAATTCTTGATGCAGTAAATAAGGCTTCAAAACTGATGAATTCAGCAATCAGACTTCAAAAAGAGACAAAGCATCAAAATTTTTAGAGTTCGATCCATCTTTTTAAATATGTTGTTACTTGAAATAATTATTCAATCATTCACGTGTCAATGTCTTTAAAGATATTTTTTTAAGTATAAATCTAACTAAAGATACTTTTAATCTTAAAGTTATGATCCCTATAATATGGCTTATTACATCGTATCGGATGAGGAGTTTGTAAGAGTTAAGCAGTTATTTAAAGACGCACCAAATGTTGAAAATGCAGAAGGCCCAAAAGAGGGAGATAAGATTTTTAAAGAATTCCCTGTTGGTAATAATTTGGGTCAGATTAATAGACCGTACGAGCGGTACAACGACTATGAAGAATTAATGATTGCGCTACAAAGGCTAGATCCAGAGAAATATAGCATCTTTCACAAAGGTACTCCGTTCTATTTTTTAGCTTGGCTAGCGTTTGACATGCGAAATTATAATAAAGGTTTATTCTATATAGACGCAGCAATTGCTGAAGATATAAATCAGCGTCCAGTAGAAGGTTACACGGGTGAAGCAATACAATTTTATCTTTTAGAGAGAGAAAATGAATTTACAAAACGTACAGTAGACCGCATCCGAGATACGATAGAAGCTCATCTATCTAGGTGGTCAGATATAACAAAAGTAAATATCTCTCGCCAAATATTTATAGACAACTTCGTCAAGAAAATTCTCTTAGATAACAACAAATATAAAAGATCAATTATAAGTGCATTTTATGTTTTTCTTCTAGAGTTTGATGATCTTCGCAGACTTCTTGAAACACGTCCTAAACATGAGGTCTCAACATTGCCATTTATAACACATCTGTTTACTGGCGGTGTAATATTCGAATCATTATTGAAAAATGCTTATCCCCAAATAATAAAAGGAACTCTGAACAGTGTATTTAAAAATGCAGATTTTAGAACAGACTTTGGTGTAAAATCAATTAATCAAGAATCTGGTTCGCTGGCTTCTATAATCTCGAGTATACACTCGAGTAAAATATCTAACAAAGAATTATCTTTCTCAGTAACAACAAAGTTAAGGAATACAACTGGTCACAATATTGTTTGGGATGATATATTCGACAATGTCAAAAACTATAAAGATCTTTTTGAATTACAAGTTGATGCGATATTACACGTGATAGCTAAAAAATATCTGTCTTAATAATAGATATTGTGAATGTTTATAGGAAATAAATCTATCAATTGGTAATATTTTCAAACGATACTCCCAAACTAAGTGGAGCACTCCACATGAATTTTTGATGCCCTTCATGATAGGAACCCCAGTATTTTTTACTTTCTGGTAAACTATTTGAATATTCAATAATCCTACTTCTTGATGCTGCTCCCGATAGAAAGCACTCACTATATCGTTCCAATAATTTTAATTTTTCAACTATCGCATCTATTCTTTTGTTAGAAATATCCTCCAATGTTATAGAAAGAAAATTGTCAAACTTGCTGCTTTGTAATGAATAATACACTTGTACTTCAAAGTCAGAGGTTATATCGAGTTCGATAGAAGTTGATCTTTTGAAAATTTTGAAATCTCTCCTACGAATTGCTAAGTTTATATCGTCGCCATCAGCAGCCGGTATCCTTGATGATTTAATTGAGAAAGAATAAGCAAAATCTGGCTTACTTTTTACATCAGCTGTATGATCTAGCCAATCATCAAAGCTTTGACGGCTAGATAATATATCCCAACCTGGATCAGGCTCTTGATACTGGTCTTTTCTAATATCGTCGTAAGCGATAACATTCCGGCCATGATCCATTAAAAATTGTATAACCGCCACCGAAGCAATTTCTCCCATTACTCCGTCATCAAATTTCTCTGATATATTTCTTGGGTTCATGTTCGAACGGTCAATCGTGTAGGCTTGCCGATTACAAATCCAGCTTACTGCCCTGTTTATCATTTCGGGTCTAACAATGACTTTCGTAGGTTGGAAATTTGTTTGAGGAGCCATCATAAAAAATTTATATCGCAGTATCTATTTTATTAGATCAGAAATAAGAGTCGCAAGTGACAAACTAGGTTTTACTTTAACTCCGGTACTTTGCTTGAATATTAATGAATAGCCTTGCTTCCCAAGATATTTTGGACGATTATCAGTTCCCGTAACATATTCTCCTTCGACTAGAAACGCAATTCGAATTTTTATAGGTAAGTCTTCTACATCTGATACGCCCATTAGTTTTGTTCGAATAGCATCATTCATAAGATGACTACCTTTAGGATCAATCGCCCACAATGACTTTTTGGACCATAATAAAAAATCCGGATAAAAATTAACTGTGCCTTCACCTATCTCTGGAATAGGAATGCTATACCCAATCTTTGATGGATTGCGACACCACTCTAGACCTAATTCGTCTAAAACATCAGCTAACTTTACTTCAAATGGATTTAAGCCGTTGTATTCTTCATGCAAAGCGTTTGTATATTTTCTTACACGATATCGCTCTCTCTTATTATTATCATCGGTCTGTAAATCAGGAGAAACCAAATTAAATGGTTTTACTTGATAGACTTGATCCGGCTCATATTCAAGCCTAAACTCATCATTAAGTTGCTTTATAATCGTTGACAAGCTAAAGTTCAGCATTGCCATCGCAGGTGAGCCGGCTTGCATTTTTTGTTTAAGCCGAGGATGATCTTTTACAAATGAAGTAAAACAAGTACCATTCTTTCTTGCGACACGTGCATCAATTGCTGATAGACGTCCAATTAAATAATCCCATACACTAATTTCTGCATTATCCTCCCGACGCTCCTCTTTCCGCAATGATCCGTCCTCTTCATTACGGCGCATATCAATTACGCGGGTTGAAACCCGACCTGGCGCTTTTAAGTCTTCAGTAGCAAATAATGGGACGTTATTTATCAATATTTGATCTAACACATCCAAATCTTCACCAAAAAACTCAGCAACTTTTGGAACGCTAACAGGATGCTTAAGTGATGATTCTCTTGATGTATTTGGGCGATTACTAGTCCCTTCAATCGAGATAATTTCATAACCTTGATTCGCTAATTCTGCTTGAGTGTTCTGTACTACGTTAGCAAAATCTTCATCAGGAACATTAAAATAGAAATACGCAGAATTTAAATCGCCATCATCAAATGGCTGTGCATTTGGTTGTCTTAGAAAGCGACCAATTTTTTGAGAAATATCGGTAAGTGATTTACCTGTTCCATCTAAATAAGCAACATAAGCCCAAGGCTCATCCCAGCCTTCTCGCAAAGACAAATTCCATATCAAATGTGTATATCCATCCTGACGCAATGCTTCAGGTGACTTCTTTGCTTTATGAGTATCGATTAGCTGAGTCCAGGGCGCATTTGGATTTGCTTCTAGCATTGCCTTGTCAACATTAGCTAAATGAACTGCAATTCGTCCTGGGTCTACCCTAAGATTTTGGACAAGAGAGTCCCAAACTTCTAATCCAGCGATTGTGGAGTTTACCACAAAACAGATTATTGGTTGCTCTGAGATGATTTGTAATTTCTTGCTTAGCTCGATCCATTTATTATTAGCTTCTCTTAAAGCATCAAGACGTGTGGTGTTACAATCAACTAAATAAAGCCGCGTTTTAAGTAGCCCTGCTTCAACAACTTCCGAAGTAGGTACTACAACAGTTTGCTTTTGCAGAGCTTCTGACTTTTCTTCGCTGTTTCTTCCTGGCAATAAGTTAGATAAGCCCTCTGGCAGTTCAGATGCTGATGCAAGAAGGAAGGCACGTGGCTTCAGCTCTGTTAATCTCGAAAACTGCGCTTTCGTCCCGCCGTGTGCCTCATCATAAACAATATATAAGTCACGGCTACGACCCTCTAACCCATCTCCAGCTAACATCTGCCAGTATGTAGTATCGCCCCGTTCTTTATGGATGTTTAATACATCACCATCACGATTGAATAATGCAACAGTTGACAAAATAATAGTTAACCCAGTTTTCGCTGTACAAACGTCGTTCCAGTCACCTGTTGTCATCTCTGACAACTCATAGATTTGTGTGTTTTCTGGTAATAGAGAAGCATAGTTGCCCCCTGCGCTTAAATTCGCAAGGGTTTGAGAAATTACTGCACCGCGATTAGTCGTCCACAGCACAATAGCATTTCCTAAATTTGAAGCACAGAGGGCAAGCATGGGTGTCTTGCCGCTACCAGTGATGGCACGTAACCTACATAAAAATGGAAGTGGTTCTCCGGTATCTTGATCGAATTGTCTTTTAAACGGTGGCCCTGGGTATGTAGCCAACATTTGTGAGAGTTCCCCAGCAGCGCGTAGCTGAAAGGGCTTAAGAGTATCACGAGTAATTTGCACAGCTTATATTTCTTCTTCTTCCAACATATTTAGACGCGCCAAAATTGAATCAGGAATCTGTTGAAACCTATATAACTCATCATTAATTGGCGATACATTAGCTACCGCATAGATGTATACTGGTTTCGAAACCTGAGCACGCTCAGCTTCTTTCATTATTTCGGAGCGAATCTGCCGAGTAAGTGGCTGATGTCCATTAGTTTTACCTGCTTCCCAAACCAAGGCAATACCGAATCCTAAGCGAGTGCGACCTATTAAATATTGATATCCATCCATACGGCAATCGTGACGATTAGAATCTTCTTCTACGATTTGTAATATAATATCAGCCAAATTTTCGCGAGTTGACTCCATTAATACTTTTTTACTTAAAGTTTTTTTGGCTTCATAAAAAGTAAAACCTCCTGGCAGCTTAGGATGGCTTTTCTTATCAGCCCACTCTCCAGACATGACTCGACGTATACGCTCGGCAGTGAGACAATCGGTATATACGTCACGTTGAATAACCTTGTTAGTTGGATCGCCGTTTTCAACCAAAATGAAGCGACGGTTTCCGTTATCCTCAGCATTCATTGACAGCACAGCTTGCCCAGTGGTTCCACTTCCACCATATGGATCAAATATTGTAGCTTCTGGATTACGCCAAGTCACAAGATTGAACAGCTCGGCTAACATCTCATGGTCTTTGGGATTACCAAATGCGTTTTTACCTAAAACCTTTTCAATTACATCGGTAGAATTACGACTGTTCCGCTGGATTACACTGGTTTGAACACCTTCATCCATATCATCAAGGCGGTAAATAAGACTCGGCACTTTATTGTGAGTGTCTCCAAAATATACTTTTCCCGCTTCAATCATTTGCTTCATTTTCACCTCGCTGTAACCCCAGCCCCGGCTTGGAACTGTACATACTTGCCCAGTCGTCGGATGAATAACGTCGTATCGAGGCCCACCACCACCTGGCCAAGATATATCTCCTCCATCTCTATAAAGACCCCGATCGTCTACTTTGCGATAATTTATTTTTTTAGCTGGATGATCTTTTGGTAGAGCCTTGAAATAAGCACTCATTGCTTCTTGAATTTGTATTAAGTCATCTCCAAACTTGAGTTTAGCTTCTGCATAAGCAGTTAAAACTTCATCTACACCGTCTTTGCGTTTACGCCATCTCCCTTTTTCTTTCATGACCTGGTCTAATGCATCTTTATCTCGCGCCCATAGCAACATATATTCATGGCCTTCGGAGATATAGTTGGCATCGTTTTTACGAGAGCGTTCCCAGATGATAGTAGCGAGACGGTTTTTCTCTCCATACATTTCTTCTAGAAGCATCCATAGACGTGGAAGCTCGTGCTCATCAATAGAGACTATAAGGATTCCGGTATGCTTAAGAAGTTTTCGAGCAGCCCATAGCCTAGGGGCTATGTGATTAATCCATTTTGTATGACGTGAAGGGTCATCAAGAGAAACACCTTTTTCAACACGATTAATTGCTTTCTTAAGACGCTCGACCTCTGCTTTTGTATAGCGGTAGTTATCATTATATATAAACGTATCCTTCCCTGTATTATAAGGAGGATCAATATACACAACGTCAAAACCTGTTTTAGGCCCTCCTCGAAACTCTGTTAGCAAAGATCGCATCACAGCTAAGTTGTCACCATCAATTATACGATGATTTCCCCCGGTTGGCGGTGGATAACTCTTTTCGGGTACTGGCTTTATTGAAACAGGTGTCACATTCTCAGCTAAAAAACGATTTCGGCCTTGCCACATCAATGCCGCATCATTAGATCCCGTTTCTGATATATGTGAGAATGCCTCGCGCAGCCGCTTTTCTTCTTGTAGCTCCTCGATCATTTGAATGAGCTGCTCACGACTAAGTACCTGTAACAGCGGAGACTCTGCATCTAATTTATTCATTGTTTGCGTCACCATAGTAAATTTGTAGTCCTCTTTATTAAGCCGTCTGTAGGTTTTGCCCCTTTTGCCAAAAATGACGAATAGTCGACCGATTCACTTTTTGTTCAGCGTGCCATAAATCGTAATCGCGCTGCAAATCAGTCCAAAATTGGGCTGTATTGCCAAACGCTTCTGAAAGCTTTACCGCCATTTCTGCGCTGACCCCAGCCCTCTCATTCAAGATAGCAGATAAATTAGGTCGAGGCATACTCAATCCTCTTGCGATTTCTGTGATGGATAGACCACATTCCTTAATGTAGTTTTCGCGCAGAATTTTACCGGGATGAATTGGATGTAAAGCGTGTTCTGACATATTCTTATATATTACTATAAGATGTGATTAATCCAATTGCCTAGATAACAGCATGTTACGCTATGCTGGCAATTTTTGCTTTGTTGTCTGACCATTGTACCGTCTCGGAAAATAGAAACTATGTTACAATTGTAGCATGTAATACTACATACTACAAGTATTTTTCAATATATCTGAGTTTAAATATATTTTTAACCTGATCAGTGCTTTTCCATTAATACAGAAGACATATCTGCAACGCTTTTACCATCCTTTAAAAACACTTCACGATATTTGACTAACGTTATTGCTCGAATATCGTCCGATGTTATTTCATCTGGCAGCTTATAGGTATCATCAGCCATGATGCCACGCATCCACATTTCGGCGATCAAGGAGTGTTCAAGCTGCGGCTCATAGCCCAGGAAACGGGTTAACCGTTCCCGCACTGCGTAGCCGAATGGAGCAAACGTCGCATGGTAATTCTGGTAGATTGCTTCATCATAGGCCAGACATGTGTTGTGCTTCATGTCAGCATTACGAATGATTTTAATATGATCTTCTAACTGGTCCAGAAAATCGTTTTCCGCGATGGCATTCTGCCAATAGTTTTGAATCAGTGCGCGTAAGTAAGGCTCGTAAGGGAGCATTACTTGATCGGGTGGCAGATAACCCAGATTGATTTTGATCAGCTCACGTCCAGTTTCTTTCAAGTGGGGAAGCGTCGTCGCGTCAACAAGTAAATCGTCCCAACGAACAGCCAGTCGATTTCCTTCAGCGATTGCCTCGGCATAGTTAGCCTCGAAGCGTTTGGCGTCGCCGTTATAATCTGTATCAATGGTCTGCTGTCGCCAGTTCATTTTTTGACCCTTCCTATAAAAGTGGTCATGCTATTGCTTATATTAGCATAACTAAACTGATCGTCAAGCATTAACTGTACAGGAGGGATGGATAAGAAACAGGATGAGACTACACCATATCCCGCTGACTATGCGCATCTGGTCGATAAGGTCAAAACGGTTCAGGAGCTTGCCCAGCAGATTGATCAGCAGATTAAAAACGTTCCCC
Organism: Spirosoma sp. KNUC1025; assembly: GCF_045160025.1. Lineage (GTDB taxonomy): Bacteria > Bacteroidota > Bacteroidia > Cytophagales > Spirosomataceae > Spirosoma. The sequence goes on along the minus strand of NZ_CP087139.1, from coordinate 262,285 downwards.
AGAATAGCAAGCCACAGCCTATACTTACACCAATTGGAGTTGTGCAGCGACGGTATTTTAACCGTGAGCGAACAATCGCATCGCTGAACAAGCAGAAAGACGATTTAAAATATGAAACACTGGCTCAGGTTGAACAGGAAGTGAAAGAGGCTGATCCCAAAACAGCTCGGCAGGTGCGTGATCAGGCGCGTGAAGAACTCTTCCCCAATCACTTCCGGCGAATGGGAGTTCAGGAGAAGAATACCTACCACAGTCAACCGAAGGATATAGAGGAATCGCAGAACTATATGGACGCGATGTTTTACGCTCCGAAAAACAAACGTGAAAAAGAAAAGGAGACGAAACCCGAACCGAAGCCTTTCTCTATGTCGCTGCGGTTTTCACAGAGTTTGAGTTCCCTGACACCAGGTGAGACAACTGGCAAAACAGCGAAGTCCGATATTGAGCCAGAAAAGGACTAATTTCTAATCGACGTTATTCTTTATCCGGTTCAATATCCCGATCTCTGGAAGGCGTGGATTTACCCTGCCCTCTGGTGAAACGATCGTTTTTCAGCCAGTCAGGCCGACGGTCTTTTGTCTGCTCTATCTGAAATTGCTCACGCCCTTCTTTAAAGCCGACAAGGCGGATGAAATCACTGTTGATGCCAGCGAGTTTCTCGGCCAGTTCCGGCATATGCTGAGCCATGATATAGCCCTCATTGAAGCCTTTCAAATATTCTGGTTCAACTTTCTTTTCATCCTCCATCGCTAAAAGGTGTTTCTGGCGTTTTGTTCGAGATAAGCATTTATTGAATCGCGGTCGTAAAGAATGATTTTCTTCTGGGGCTGCGAGAAGCGGATTTTGCCTTCATCACGCAGTTTCTGCAACGTTGTCTTTGATTTGACATTAAGCAACTGCATGGCCTGCTGATCGGAAATCCATTTGTCGTTTTCATGACCTTGCTTTTCGCGTAATCGAGATACAACCTGCTCGATCAGGGCGTAAAATGCTTCGTCTTCAAGGCAAATGACTTCCATATACTTGCTTTGAAAATAATTGTTTGAGATTAAGCAAGTATAGCTAAAAAATGGTTATTTACAGTTTATATTCACTAAAACCTTCTTATACATTATCATGGAAATGAAAGTACAATTCCAGGCACCGTGGAATAAAATAGAAGAAATTGTCGATGAACTTCAATCACTGGACTTAAACACAAGAATAGTTATTAGTGACAAATCACCTGTCAAACCTTCTATACTTGATCGCAAACCACTAAATCAAATTGAGTTATATGAAGTAGTAATAAGCGCATTATTTTCTAAAGTTACCGAAGAAGCTTATAAATATACAAAGGAGAAGATTGTGAGATATCTAGAAGATAAGAAAATAAAAAATAAAGTTCTAGAAGAAAACAATAAAACAAATAGTTAATGAAACCCCATGTACAATCAAATACCAATTCTTAGATCACCTATTAATCGGTCGGCATTTGGATCCTCATTCTATAATCCTCTTAATTTGTTTTTGAAGGTAGAGAATTCAATCTTAGATGATCGCTCGCCGGGTAGTTTTATAGAATACAATTCAGTTTTGGTCCACGAATATTCCCACTGGTTGCAGCATCAAGGGACTACTTTTGGTACATTTTTAAGTGCTTTAAAATATACCCAAGAATCGACGGCGTTGACGTTTCTTAGGGAAATTCCTAAGCCTGTGATGCGCAGACTATGGCAACGCAGAGAGAAAGAAGCAATACCAATAGTAACAATTGATTCGATTAGTCAATACTTTAAACCCCAAAGCTATTTAGCAAATACAGATGATTTAAATATATTCGGACAAATTTGGTTTGATAGTCAGTGGGTCTATTCATTTATGAATGATTGTAACACTATAGCAAATCCATCAGGGCAAATTTTTGGTGATACTATTAGTGATGTATTTCTACATAGTTACTTTTATAACGATCGTCTGTCTAGTTCGGAAATAACTGAAATGAGACAATGGTATAGTTTTGATGATAAAGAAATTCGTATTATTAGGTTTAGAAATCAATTCATCACTTCTAAATTACTAATGGAATGCCAGGCAACGCTTAGCGAACTCCAATTAATGATTAAATATTCCTTTTCTTTTTCAAAATTATATTCATTCGAGAAATACTTTATTAGAAGGCTTGATTCGTTATCAAACACAAGCTATGGACTTCCATTAGAAATTTTTCATTCCCTTTTGCATCTCAATCCAGCAAGTAATTTTAGCCTTATAGAAATAGACAGGATTTGCACCACAGTTAATATATTAATCAACATTGCTTTAAATCCACCTTTGCCTTTATTTAATTTAGGACCTCCTACAAATGCAAGATCATGGCAATGGCAAGATATTTACCCTCCTTTGAGGTTCATTAGAGCAATTGAAGCTGTGAAAAAGATCGGGATGATTGAGTATATGCCTACACACGCACAAACTAAGGAATTTATAAATAAAATAGTTTTTGTATCGCAAATACCAACAGTAATTGAAAATGATTTTAAAGAATCGAAAATCTTTAGAAAGATTGATTTTTCAGATAAGTCTTTGTTGATGACTGAAAATATGTTTGATTCTCATGACTACCTATATTGGGTGCAGAAGAAACTGGCCAAGTTGCGAGAAAATTCCATCAATTTTCTTACCAATTTTGCCAATTGCCAGTTTGGAGAAACTTCAACAGAATTGCTAAATATAATATTTGATAACTCACCAATTCAATTCATCAAACCACCCTTTTACTGGCTTTCAAATGATAGAATGGCCTCAGAAGACAATGCTAAATTTCACAATGGTTTACTGCGAAGAGTAGCTTTGAACTATTGTCTATTTGATGCAATAGTTGGTATTGGAGACTTTGATTTGCAGGAGTTCCCACCGGAAATTAGTATGAGCGAAAATTTTAAGGGCTACGTAAAAATTAACATGTACAATCTCATAGTAGATACATATAACACTTAGCGTTCGAGTATCTTTAAAATTGCTTCCTGACAAATTTTATTTGTTGTACCTATGTTGTACCAACAAAAAATGGGCTACACATCTCTCAGCGTAACCCATTGATAATCAGTACCAGGAGCGGGAATCGAACCCGCACGGCCCGTAAGGACCACAGGATTTTAAGTCCGGCGCGTCTACCTATTCCGCCATCCCGGCATCCTCCGCAAAAGCGGCATTTTACAAAAAAAGCACCGGGTTCGGTGCCTCTTTGTAGAGCGAAAGACGGGGTTCGAACCCGCGACCTCGACCTTGGCAAGGTCGCGCTCTACCAGCTGAGCTACTTTCGCGTTTTATCAATTTGCCGGTGTTTCGGCGAATTGTGGATGCAAATTTAGGGTGTTTTCGTGGTTTGTCAAGCACTGGTCCTAAAAAAATTTCACAAACGGTTGGTAGAAGTTCGCCGAAATCTGATCCTGAACGAGTTATCCTGTGCTTTTTAAAACAGTGGATCGTTTACCTGTGTATCAAAGATTCCCGTTAGTACGCGTCCGTTACGCTTTACTTGTACCCAGATACGATAGTGACCGGCACGGGGGAAGGCGTAGGGGAATTCAACCATATTGTTTGTTTTCATGGCATGAGCCATATCGCCCATAGTATTGGCCAGTATTTTGTTCTTTTCGGCTTCAGGGAGCGTTTTTAAGTTAGCTACGTAGGTGTCTATGCTATCCCGGAACCGAACCGCATCGGGGTACGTAAACGCTCGTGTTGTATCGGCAATCCGCCCAACCAGCGATTCTTCAGCGGCCATCGAATACGTACCAACCGGGTGTAAATGGATATAAACGGTTCCATCTGAACGGAGAATAACGGCATGGCCACCCATGCCCAGATAAGGCTCCAGCGAAACAGCCTTGCCCTGCGAATCGGCAACGGCAAATTTTAGCGTGTACAGTTTGCCCGATTCAAGCGCAGCACCCGGCGTGGATTCGCCGGGTTTGTCCATCCAGATCATGTTCGACCCATCCTCAAGTTTGGTACTGGCACCGGGTTTGCCGCACACAACCATATTATTGTCCAGATGAAGCGAGTTGACGGCATTGGCTTTCACGCCCATTGGTTCAGTTACGGCCCAGCTATCATCCGGGTCGGATGGCTTTGCATTGGCTGCCGCTTCAGGGCTAATTTTCAGAAAAGGTACCTCAATCGTATCCGTCAATGTTTCGGCGAAACCACTTCGGTACACTACGTCCGAATAGAGCAGGTATTTACCTCCAGGCAGGGTTGACGGTAAAGCAGCTTCATACTGCAACGTATCACGTCGGTTGGGGTGCAAATGGGCAAAGGCATCCAGCCCCGGCATACGAACCAGAAAAGAGTGCATGAGCTTGCCGTGGTCGGGCAGCATAAAACTAAACAGCCGGCGGATTCGACGATTATTTCCAAAACCAGTGGTGTCGAACTGAAGGGTAAGCTGCCGCTGAGCGTTTGCCACCCGCACAGTGGCCTGAGTGCGGGTTGGGCGATATAGTTGCACGTTGCGGTAATCTTCAGCCGTACTGGTCCACCAGGATCGCCAACCGACCAGAATTAAGCTGACAACAACCAATCCTATGCCCATACCAATCAGTCGCTGACGGCCGAGCGTTTTAGGCCCCGACTGATTTGGTGCAACGATGCCATCGGCATTACTCGCGCCAATGATTGTGATCAGCATGACAACCAGCAGTAAACCCATAGCCGCCAGCGCCCAACCCGTTCCAGCGGGCATATCGCGCAGGGCGGTAGCTACAGCGACAACGGGCACAATAACCTGTTGTTTTCCATCAGGTCCGTCGATACTCAGCTCAATACTCGATGAACCGGAATCCATTAGCCATAGATCGCCAACGTAGCGATTTGCTTCCACGTGTGTTAGTACGTCATGTGTCGGCGCACCCTTGTCGCCCGATTGAAAATAAACCGGGCGGGCACCAATGCTTGTTACGTTGCCCTGTTCAACGAATACCGTGACGACGGCTGTACCGGGTACGACATCGGGCGGTTTTACACTAATCAGCAACTGATATTTACCGGCCTGTTTCTGGACGATCACGCCCGAACTACCTACATGGGCCGTTGCAATACGTACGTGGGAAAATGCCAAAATCAGTGAACAAAAAAGAGCAATCCATTTCATTCGTTTATACGGATTCCATTTTATAAAGGCCATACTCGTTTTCTTGTAAGCTTATCGTACTACTCGTTTCATCCAGTTCCCCCATAGCAGACCAACGCGAGCCGAAAGAGTCGCGTAGATTAGTGCTTTTCCAAATCCCAGCCAGAATTCTGAAGCAGATTGCTTACTCCAGGGGGCAAACGCGTACCGATATTCCCAGTTGGGCGGGGAATCGTAACTCCATCCGTACGACAGAAAAAAACCATTGCGGGCATAGGGTGATGTTTGCAGAAATTCGCCAAACGGCCATTGCACTGCCAGCAACACAATCATAAAAGCTACGGCATACAGCGCTGCCAGTAACCAGTCATTCAGTTTTTTACCACCAGCCTTAGGCGTTTCGAAACGATGCATCAGCCAATCGAGAACCAGTGCCGGAAAGATCAGAAGCATTGGGAAATGAAAAGGCTGATAGTGTGTTACGGGGTTCAAAACGGGGCCAAGGCGAGGTGTAGCCGGAAAGAACTGTAATATCCAGCTTGGCAGAACCAGCGCCAGCATGTAAATACCGGCAATCGTAGTAATTGGCCAGCGTAGCAGCGATGCTCTGCCTACGGCCAGTAAGAAAAAAGGAAATATGATCGAAGCCGTTGTGTAATAAATGGAGTTGTGCGATTCAAATTTGCCCATTGACTCGGAAGATATCCCAAAAAGCATGACCAGCAACAGCGATGCTGAAATTGCAAACAGCCACTTTAGTCGATTTGCCCGGCCGGTATCTGCGTCCGACTGAACACCCAACGATGTACGGTACTGGTTTTGCAGCGCCAGTACGCCCACCATGGCTCCGAACTGGACGGTCATGATACCGATAGCCAGAATGGTATGGGGCGGGGTAAGTATTTGCACATCGAGGCCATACGTGTTGTGCCACCAGTCGTCAAAGGGGGCGGAAGTTAACATGGCCAAAGCGCCCCAGACGCAGAACATGGCACCCAGTGGCCCATAAAATACACCCCAGAATGGCACTGCCGAAGTCCGGTCAGGGTGATTTCGGGAAAAAGTTAGATTCAGAATCTGGTAGGCTGAAAACAGGCCCGCTACTACGGCCCCCACATAGATGACCATATGGGGCGGGGCAAACAGGCCATCGCGCCCGATGGTTATGTGCCACATGATATCCCAGAGTAAACCCCAGACGACACAGAGCGAGGAGAAAACAACGGCGTTGATGTAGACGGGTACGCCTAACTGCCCACTAACAGTTCGGTTGTCAGTCATACGTAAGTGAAGATTGAATGAAAATGAATCGGTTGCATGAACGAATTTGGTGTGGTTGAATAAAGAAATACAAAATAGGGAAATGTTGCATACGTACTGAACAAAACCCTCTCGTTGGCTCCCCTTGATTCAACGGGACACAAATCAACTGATTTATAGCGTTATTTGCATAACATTTGATTATACGTAATCTACCATGCCGCACTTCGCTTCACTTATCCATCGTTTTTCGTTGAAAGCCAAGGCATTGATACTGGTTCTTGGTCTGTTCATGAGCGCATGTGTACCCGATTTTCTCTCCGATTCAGATTGGGTCGTGATTGAGGCCGGTGAGCATGAGCCCAACCCAAAACGCAAGGTCGGTTTGCTGATTAGCCCGCACGAAATATCGGCTACCGTTACGTTCGACAGCAGCTGTATTTATGACTTAGGTTACGAAGACACCGACGACTGGAATAAAGTGATTGGACTGGGTTTTGTCGGTTCCAAGGATCAGCCGCTGGATGGCGTACCTCCGCATCAGGTCGATGGTGCCCGCGTTGGCTGGCGCTGGAATAGACAACGTAAATGCATTGACCTCGGAGCATACATTTACGTAGAGGGCAAACGGATTGATTTCAAAGTGGCCGAAACAACCATCAATACGCCAACGAAGCTGACGATCAAGATCGATTATGATCGGAAAATGTATCAGGTGCTGGGCGGACAGGCGGTGCCGTTTACGCACGACAAATCGTTTGCTTACAGTACGGGTCTTTATTTCGGGGGCAATCAGGTCGCTCCCCACCGAATCCGGGTAAAAATTGTGGACTAGCCTTCTTTTAGTCAGAAATCGTCAGCGAAGTCGTTGGTTGTGAATCCGCTTTTCAGTTGTTGGCCGTTTCTGCATGACTATTTCTCCGTTCTCATTAATTCTGCTGCTGGGCGCTATTCAGGGATTTATCCTGGCAACGCTTATTTGGGTTAATCAGAAAGGAAACCGCCTGGCGAACCGATTGCTGGCTACGTTAATTGGGTTGCTGGCACTAATGAGCTTCTCGGTAGGTATTCCGACAAGCAACCGGTTTGTGAGCCTGTTTATGGAACTGGTTCCCATGATCATGGCCATGCCGATTGGGCCGCTGATCTTCTTTTATACGCAGTCCGCACTTGATTCCTCGTTTCGTCTTGGCAAAAAAGAACGACGACATTTTTATCCGGTCGTATTGGACTGGGGTGCCAAACTGATCGGCTGGGTGTTCGTTATCGGTTTACTGCTGGGCGTTTTTTCGCAAAAAGAAGGATCACATTGGGGATACGTAATGGATGAGTACAACACCTATGTCGATATTCCGCGCTGGCTTTCGGTTACGGTTTATTTATTTTTAAGCATGAAATTTCTGAATCGGTATCGGGCTTCAGTTACCAGTGCTGAACAGCAAAAGAATGTGAAGTGGCTTCGCCAGTTTGTTAACGCGTTTCTTATTTTTCAATGCATTTGGCTGATTCATCTGGTACCGTATATCATTCCGAGTTCTCGGGAGCCCCTTCTTGATCGCTTTGGCTGGTATCCGATTTATATTCCTATTGCCATTTTGATTTATTGGCTGGGTTTACGGGGCTATTTTCATACTCGTACCGCTACGTCGACCAGTCAGTTTCAGAAACCCGCCGGTACCGAACTGCCCACAGAAACTGTAAAGCAGGTTACCCGCGCGCTATCCGAAGCCATGGCGTTGGACCAGCTTTTTCTGGACCCTGAACTGACGGTCGAAAAAGTAGGACAGCATACCCGCCTGGCGCCCAAGCTAATTTCGGCAGTGCTCAATCAGCATCTGCGCAAAAACTTCAATGGCTTCATTAATGAATACCGCGTTGAGGCCGTAAAGCAGCGGCTGACTAATCCGGCTTATGAACACCTCACCCTGACCGGCATTGCTTTCGAGTGTGGGTTTAATTCACAGGCTACGTTTCAGCGAACATTTAAGCAATTGACGGGTGTATCGCCCGGCGAATACGTAGCACAGCAGAAAAATTCCTCTCAAATCAGGATTTGAGTAGATAGGAACGTTGCTTTTGGCCTGTTTTGGTTAAAAATAACGTATCATGAAAACGCTGTTCCGCCTATCTATCCTTCTACTTTCTCATTTGCTAACCCCGGCGAGTGCTCAGCGCGTTAAAACAACGGCTGAGAAACTCGATGAATATCTGACGGCAGCCGCGAACCTGCATCGGTTTAATGGTACGGTGCTGATTGCGAAAAAAGGGACGGTGCTGCTTCAAAAAGGGTACGGATGGCGAAATGAATCGTCCCGGATTCCCAACGATACCGCCAGTATTTATCAGCTTGGGTCCATCACGAAAACATTCACCGGCGCGGCTATTCTGCAGTTGCAGGAAGAAAAAAAGCTGTCGGTTAAAGACAAACTGAGTAAATACGTTCCTGATTATCCCAATGGCGACCAGATTACGCTTGAGAATTTATTCCTGCATAATTCGGGGATTTATGATTTTAAAGCCATTCTCTACGGTCCGGACAGTGCCAGACTGACGCAACCTGTCACAAAAGAATGGATGCTCGCCCAGTTTAGAGATAAGCCGTTCACGACAAAGCCGGGCGGGGACGTGCATTACACTAATTCCGGCTATTACCTGCTGGGGCTGGTCATCGAAAAAGTGACGGGAAAGCCGTTCGAAACCGTTATCCGTGAACGATTTATTACGCCCCTGCGCCTGTCGAAAACGGGCTTTGACTTTCGGAATCTGAAAAATTCAGGAAGAACAACCGGCTATACGTACTGGAAAGATTCCGTTTTGGTTGTTACGCCCGTAATCGATTCGACGGTTGCCTATGCGGCTGGTGGTATGTATAGCTCCACGGGTGATTTGTATCGATGGGCAAGAGCCGTTCTGTCCCGTCAGTTGCTCAAACCAGAAAGCTGGGCGGCAACCTTCAACCCACTAAACAAAGGCAACTGGGGCTACGGGTGGGGGATAAACTACTTCGATAAGAATAAGAAACTGGTGTTCCAGAACGGTAACCTGCCGGGCTTCGCCACATTTTTTGCCCTCATTCCTGAAGACGATGTAGTGATGGTTATGCTCGCCAATATCGACGATACGTCGGACATGACGACGCTGGAGCCGATGCTTAAAGACCTGTTTTTTATTACGTGCGGAATGCCCTACCAATTGCCTGTGAGCTATAAAACGGTTCCGGTGAGTGAGGCTGTTTTAGCGCAATACGTTGGTAAATACCAATTGACGCCTGATCGAATTCTGGCGATAACCCTCGACAAGGGACGCCTTTTTTTGCAGGTAACCGGACAGGATCGGTTCGAAATTTTTCCGTCGGGCGAAACCGAATTTTTTCTGAAGGTTGTCAGTGCTCAATTAACCTTTCAAAAAGATGCTACGGGCAAAGTGAGTCAGGTTGTCGTGCATCAGAATGGAGACGTAGTGGCCAAGCGATTATAAAATGCCTCCTGAATCAAACAGCTTACCAACTGTAGAAAGTCAACGTATTATGAAATTCATTTACTGCATTCTTTTTTTCTTCTGCCCTGTTCCCTGACGGCCCAGCCTGACAAGGATACGTTAGCCACAAAAATTCTGCAACCCGCCGATATGCAGGCCGATTTTCGTTACCTGCGTCGGATGCTGGAAGAAACGCATCCGGGGCTGTATCGTTATACGCCCAGGCCGGTCATGCAGGCTAAATTAGACAGTATCGACCGCAGCCTGAACAAGCCGCTACCGTTTTATACGTTCTTTAAAACGGTAGCATCACTCATGGCCGACATTCGCTGTGCGCATACGCATGCTTTGCCTGGTAAGAATTGGCGTGAGCAGTTTAATCACACCTTGAAAACAATACCGTTTTTCATGTTTCCATCCCAGAATCGGGCTTATGTGTTGCTGAATGGTATTACCGACCAAACCATCAAACCTGGTTTTGAATTGCTCAGTATTAACGGGCAGCCTATGGAAGCCATTCGGCAGCAGGTATCCCGATATTACTGGACAGATGGATACATTGAATCGGCTAAAATGGCTACGCTAAAAGGTGAATTGTTTGCTTTGTTCTACTACTGGTTTATCGACCGGCCTGATACGTTCGCACTCACGTTTCGCAGCCCGACCGGCGATACCCTACGCGTCGAGACGCCCGCAAAACCATTTCAGACTTCCCTGCAATTGATGAAACAAAATCCTGTCAACAAACAGATGGTGGCCTGGTACGTAACGAAAAATTCTAAGCACCCCTGGCGACTATATTTTCCTGATACGCTCGCCAGCACAGCGTATCTACGACTTGATGGATTTGGCAGTAAGGGCGTCAATAGCAATGAAGAGGCTGTTCGGGTGTTTCGTCAGTTTATGGATAAGAGCATGGCTAAAATTCAAAAGAAACAGGCGAAAAATATGATCGTTGATGTTCGAGCGAACACAGGCGGCTGGGATAGTCAGGGTATCGAGTTACTCACGTATCTGCTGAAAGCTGACACGGCCGTGGCTTATTACGCCCGCCAGCACAGCGTAACGGATGATGCTGATGCTGAGTTTATGAAATTTTCTGATCTCTCCGAGGCTGACCGGAAAAATATAAAGAACGAGCTGATTCCTGAGCCGGACGGTACGTTCACCCTCAAACAGGGCAGCGACACACGTGCTCCAAAACGCTACGTTCCCAAACCCAACCGGTTCCGGGGGCAGGTGTATATCCTGATGGATGGAGCAAGTGCGTCTACGGCATCAGAGTTTCTGGCTGTGGCACACGCCAATCGGGTAGGGGTATTTGTGGGTGAAGAATCGGGCGGGGCCTACGAAGGCGGTAACGGCAGTAGCTTTATCAACCTTGAACTGCCAAAATCGGGTATACAGGTCAGTACACCGTTGGTATATTACAACAACGCCGTACCGGAACTGAAACAAAAAGGACGGGGTACAATGCCCGATTATTTTGTGCCGCTCACAATCAGCAACGTCCTGAACCACACGGCTCCGCACGTTACTTTTGTAAAGGAGCTGATCCGAAAGCAGAACAAATAACGAACAAGACCGGCCCGTATTTGATTAATGGACCAACTGTTGCCTCGTCGCATTGGTTATCTATTAACAAATCAACTGGTTTGCCCGATGGCTCACTACCAACCCCTACACGACTGGGACGTAACACCCGCCGAAGCGGTAGCTTTACAACAGCAATTGCGTTCGCAGATACGTATCGAGCCGCTAACGAAACCCCCGAAAACCATTGCTGGCTGCGATATTTCGTTCAATAAGTTTGAAGAAACGGTCTATGCCGGAATTGTGGTGATACAACTTGATACGTTGGAAACCATCGAAGAAGCGGGCGTGGTCAGCACCGCGCCGTTTCCATATATTCCGGGTCTGCTTTCGTTTCGCGAAATTCCGTCACTGTTACAGGCTTGGCAAAAACTCAAAAGCGAACCCGACGTAGTGATGTTCGATGGGCACGGTACGGCGCACCCTCGCCGAATTGGGATTGCCTCTCACGCCGGACTTTTTCTGAATCGGCCGACCTTCGGATGTGGCAAATCGGTGCTGGTGGGTAAGTATGATGAACCCGCCCCCGAACGTGGGTCATGGTCGCCAATGCGGCACTACGGTGAAGTGATTGGAGCGGCATTACGTACCAAAAACAAAGTGAATCCGGTATACGTATCGCCGGGAAATTTGATTGATCTGGAAACGGCTATGGCACTTACACTCCAGTGCGACGGAGGATACCGCATTCCCGAACCCACCCGACGCGCACACAACCTCGTGAATGCACTACGCCGAGGTGAACGGCTGGCAGAATAGAAATGTTTGGAAAGATAAAATCAGTGGAAAGGGTTAATTTGTTATAGAACAGTTGAAGACATAGTTATGGAGCGGCATGTAGCAGCGCCAACAAGGTTAAATGACGTACAGTTGAGTCTGTTGCGTATGTTTAACCGACAGATGAGTTATGAAGAATCAGTTGAAATTCGGGATTTGTTAACCAGGCACTACACAGAGAAGCTTCTTGAAGAAGTGGATAAGGTAGTTGCTGACAAAAAAATTACGGATGATGATTATGAGCAGCTTCGTAATCAGCATCAGCGTACGCCTTATACTCCCGAATAATGTCTTTTAGTCAGCCGATCCGACCAACCGTAGCTATCGACACGAATGTTCTGCTTGCAACCATTAACCGTCGAAACTATGAATTCTTTATCTACACAGCGTTTGAGAACAAGCAGTTTGAGTGGGCAGTGAGTACTGATATTCTGGATGAATACGCCGAAAAACTCGCCGAATTTTATTCTCCCAACACCGCTAATTATGTGCTGGATATTCTCTGTATTGCTACGAATGTCATTTTTCTTGAACCCTATTATCGCTGGAATCTAATTGAAAATGACCCGGATGATAATAAGTTTTCAGATTTAGCCTTGTCAGCCAACGCCCATTATTTAATAACGTACGATAAGCACTTTGATCTCTTTCGCTGACGTTTCCTTCGTTACGAGTGATGAACCCCCTAGAATTTAAAAGCTTTCTTGCTGGATAAGCTCTCATTAATAACTGTGCTCTTCTAATTTCACTTTACCGCGAAACGTCCAGAACATAAATACGGTGTAGGTCGCCACCAGTGGCATACCGATAAAGGCAAATAAAAGCATCGTACGTAACGAACCGTCGGAGGATGCGGCTTCGTAAATACTGATGTGGCCTTTGGGGTCAACGCTGGACAGAACCAGATTCGGATACAATCCCATCGCAAATAAGATCAGCAGTACGGCCGTTGTAATGGCTGAGGAGATAAATCCACGTCGGTATTGCCGCTTTTCGATGCTCCGTCGAATATTCAGCACAATCAGGACAGCGGCAATAGGTAGCAGGAACAACTCTGGATAGTTTTTGAAAATAGCGGTCATGTGCGGTACGTAAATGAGCGTTGCCATCGACGTAGCAATAAAACAGAGGATGAAAAACTTACTGGTGTTGTTGGCAATAACGGTCAGCTTCGCATACAGCCGGTCTTCGGTTTTCATGAGCAGATACATGGCCCCGTGCATCATAAACAGCGACAGCACCGTAACGGCAATCAGACCGGCATAAGGGTTGAAAAAATCGCGCAGTCGCCCAACAAATTCATGATTTGCGTTGAGAGGAAGCCCCTGAATGAGATTGCCTAAAACCAGACCCAGCAGTAAGGAGATGGCCACACTCGACAAACAGTAGCTTACATCCCAGGTCGTTCGCCACCACTTCATTTTTTCCTTACTCCGAAATTCGATGGAAATGCCCCGGAAAATAATGGCGACCAGAAACAACATAAACGGCAGATAAAACACCGACAGGATAGTGCCATACACAAGCGGAAATGCGGCAAACAACGAACCCGCTCCAATGACAAGCCAGACTTCGTTGCCATCCCAAACCGGGCCGATCGCATTGAGCGCAATCCGACGGCTTTGTTCTTTCTGAAAAAACAGATGCAATGCCCCCGCTCCCAAGTCGAAGCCATCCAGAATGCCGTAGCCGCTAATCAACGCCCCAATCAATAAAAACCACCACGTAGGCAGGTCGATTCCTAATACAGTATCCATAATTGAATGTTGAATAATAGAGTGATTGAATTGTTGAATGATTGAATAAACCCCACGATCAATCATTCAACAATTCAATCATTCAATATTGGCGTGAGCGATGGGTTCATGCGTGACGAGGTTTCGCCATCGGAGGCAACGTTAGGGCCGTGCTGAATTTTTTTGTTAAGCAGGTAGAGAAACAGCCCGAAAAGCATGACATAAATCAGCGTGAACAGAATAAGCGAATACAATACGTGTTCGGCCTTAACAGCCTGCGAGAGCGCATCGGAGGTACGTAACAACCCATATACTACCCACGGCTGACGACCGACTTCGGCAGTGTACCAGCCAACTTGATTGCCGATTTGTGGCAGCAGTACCGAACCCACAAACACAGCCATTAGCCAGCGTGTCTGAAACAGTTTTCTTCGGTAGAGCAGGTACAAGCCAAGGAGCGTCAGGGCAATCAAGGTCATACCGATAGCGACCATGGTATGATACGTCTGAAAAACGAAATTGATCGCCGTTGGCCGGTTTTCGGGTTTGATGCTGTTCAGGCCGGGAATAGGCTTTTTGAAATCCTGGTGGACCAGAAAGGAAAGACCACCGGGAATTTTCAATCCTGTCGTTTTCTGCTCTTTCGCATTAACCCAACCCACCAGATACATATCAGCCGGAGCCGATTTCTCGAAATGGCCTTCCATTGCTGCTAGTTTGGCGGGCTGGTATTTCGTAACGACCTCCGCCGACTTATGGCCCGTAAACAATTGCGAAAGCGCCGAAATAGCCGCCACCCAAAGCGCAATCCGAAAAGCGGCTTCGGCATGAACCACGTACTTCTTTTTCAGAACGTACCATGCGCTCACACTCAAAACCAGAAACGACCCAGCCAGTAAGGCGCCAATCAATACGTGCGAATACCGCTCCACTGACGACGGGTTGAAGACCATCTGCCAGAAATCAGTTACGATGGCCCGCGCCTTCATGCCTTCGCCCTCAATGCGGTAACCGGAAGGCGTTTGCTGCCACGAGTTGGCCACCACAATCCAGAGGGCCGAAAAAATAGAGCCAAGTGCCACCAATACGGTTGCCATAAAATGCACCCTCGGACTTACCCGATTCCAGCCAAACAGCAGAATACCCAGAAACGCCGACTCCAGAGCGAAAGCAAAGATGCCTTCGGCGGCCAGAGCTGACCCAAAAATATCACCGACGTAGCGCGAATAGGTAGCCCAGTTCGTGCCAAACTCAAACTCCATAACGATGCCCGTAGCGACACCAATGCCAAAAATTAAGGCAAAAATATTTACCCAGAATCGGGTAAGTTCCTCGTAAACTTTGTCTTTTGTTTTTAGGTACAAGCCTTCCATAATCACCAGACACACACCCAGGCCAATGCTCAGGGGCGGGTAGATGTAGTGAAACGCGATGGTGAAAGCGAACTGAATCCGGGATAGCCATTCAACATTGTTCATAGCCAGCGTGATAGTGGGGACGAATCGCCTGAGTCGCAGACAAGCAATGCGATAAGGGGCGAAAAAGGCGGGAAAACTATCGTCCGAAAGGTACAACCGGAACAAATATGGCGGACGTAAAAGGAGCAGTTTTTTGCCGAAAAATTAATCATATTTTAGTCGCCGGTAAGCCGCAAACGCTTACATTCAAAAAATTAATGCCTCAATCCAATTCCTTGTGCAGCCCACTGACCATCAGCCTTTTTCGCATCAAGTCAGAAATTATGTCATCGCGTTTTACCAGACCCAGCGCAATGCGTTCGTCGTTATCATTACGTTGCTCATCGCCTTTTATGTACTGAATATTCCTGATCAGGCGGCCGACATGATCAACGCTGTTATCGACGATGGGGTGTTTAGCCGATTGTTTCAATACATACTACTCAGTACGTTTGTCTGGAGCTGGATTGTGTACGGCAGCACACGCATGATTCTGCATATCTCGCCGGTCGGGATCAGGCTAAATCACGAATCCCGCCTATTGTTACGCTGGTTGCCGAAGCTTGGCGGGGTAATTCCGGCGCTGATATTAGCTTATGCGTTCTGGGAACCTGCCCGCTGGCAGCCCTACATTCTCCTGCTGGAAAGCGGCCTTATGCTCTTCCTGTTTTTCTGGGTCGAACGTCGGGTTTCCGTATTTATCTTGCCCGAACACTGGCACTTTTCAGATCGATACACCAGTTTCAAACAGGATATTCGGGTGCTCTGGCGACATCCCCTCGGGCGGCTGGTCGTTACGTCCGGATTTGTACTAACTGCTTTCCTGATTGCTCTATTTAGTTTACCGCTAGAACTGGAAATTGCCCGCCGACTGCGGCCCACAGCCGTCATCATTTTTGGTATCTCAATGTATACGTTCTGGGGGAGCCTGGTCGTGTATTTCAATGATTACCGCTATCGGCCACTCGTTTTGCTGGTGTTTCTCTATATGTTCGTTATCAGCGCGTTTAACGATAACACTGCCGTTCGGCGGGCTAGTGAGACGTTGGTTCCGCCTATAGCAAAACGGCCTACGGTCGAAGCGCATCTTGCGCAGTGGGTTACGGCACGGCAGCGGGAAGAAGGTGATACGATTCCGCTGGTGCTGGTTGCGGCAGAAGGCGGAGGAATACGGGCCTTGAACTGGACCGCCGAAACGCTCATTCGACTCGATTCCATTATTCCGGGCTTTAGTCGGCATGTATACGCGCTGAGTGGGGTATCGGGTGGGGGCGTTGGAACCGTTTTTTATACGGCTTTTCTGCGTGATGTGGCCGAACTGGAGCGTACAAAGCGATTTGAGCAGTTTCGAAAAGTGACCCGCGATGATTATTTATCGACGGTTTCATCGGCCTTACTGTTTCCGGAAAGCATCCAACGGCTCATCCCTATACCTCTGCCTGGGCTCGAACGCGCCAAATGGCTGGAAGACTCCTGGGCAGGTTCATACCAAGCGGATTTAGGCCTGCCTACCCTCGATTCGTCGTTAACGCAATTGTACCAGACACGTAGTGGCTATAATTACAATCTCCCTTCTTTGTTGCTGAACGGTACCTTGGCGGAGTCGGGACAGAAAATCATTACGTCGAATTTGCAACTCGACCCCCGCTATTTCAAAAGTGTTATTTCTACGCTGGATATTCTTGGCGCGGATGTGCCCCTAAAAACGGCCGCATCGCTGTGCAGCCGCTTTCCGGTTGTTACCAATGGTGGGTTAATTCAGAAAGACACAATTTCGGGAAATGGCCGGAAGCAACAGTATGGTGGACACGTGGTAGACGGTGGGTATTTCGACAATTCGGGGGTTGAGACTTGCATTCAGTTGATGAACAATCTGGTGCCCTCAATCCGACGGCTTGATACGGCCGAGCACGTAACGATTATACCCTATATTCTCTTTATTCAGAACAGCAATACTATTGGTCGACTTCCGCATAAACGGTCGATTCTACAGGAAATTCAGATTCCGTTGCTGGCCTTTTTCAATGCCTGGGACAATGGCTCAACTACCCGCGATAACATGTTCAACTCCTTTATGGATCGGTTTGCCAATCCCAGGATCAACTACCTGACTATTCGATTAGCGTACAACGCCAAATACCCGCTGGGCTGGTTCATGTCCGATAGCGTGGCACACAGCATAAGCCAGCAGGCTAAAGATTCGATTAGTCTGAAAAATAAGGAATTAGTACGTCTTAAGAGCGTGTTCAGACGGCTGGGTGTCAAGCGGGTTCAACAAAAAAACCTCCCAGGCGGCTTGTCAGGCTACTCAAGAGGTTGAAACTTACTTCTCTCTGTTACTGGCCTACAATGACCTTAATAGTCTGGGACGGTAACAGATTGTCGCCTTTCACTGTCAGCCAATACATTCCGGCTGGCAACGGTGTCCCAACGTTTACCTTTAACGTTGTTGCATTTTCGGAGTGAACTGCAATGGGATGTGATACGCCACGGATGTCGCGTAGGTCGATAGATGCCGTGTTGGAACGGGTTGTAAAAATCCGAAACTCGCCGTATAGACTTGGGTTGGGATATACATAGACCAACTGCTCGATAGGCAGAATCGTTACGGCCACAGTCTTTGAGTAGGTAACCCGTTCATCGAAGTCGCGCTGCTTTAGCCGGTAATAATATGTTACACTTACCTTAACATCCTCGTCGTCAAACTGATAGCGATTTATGCTCTGTGGTTCCGTTGTAGCGGCCACAAACCCAATCGACTCCCAGGATTTCATAGTCTGACTGCGTTGAACATCAAACCCAAGGTTGGTACGTTCCCAACTGGTTGCCCAACTCAGAACAGCTTTGTTTTCGCGAGCGACTCCCGTGAACGACACTAGATGTACCGGCAATGGGTTAGCCTCCAGCGTAAACGTACAACCCGAAGCAGGGGGATCGACGAAGTTGAAGACCACTGTTGCGGCTGTTTTGGTCAAAATGGCTGTGTTTGAGCTAGGGAGGCAAATCTGGCCAAATCCAGTAGTAATGCTATTGCTTCCGCTGGCGTATGCTACGCCTATACCTACGAAACCCTCACTGGCCGATGAACTGTAATTATTGTCATATGCATTTGTCGAGGGGGCAGATGGCGAGGGTACATTACCGCTACTATTCTGCATCAATAAGGCGTCCCGGTGGCCCCAGCTAGAGCCGGCGTCCTGGTAAAGCCACGAAAAAATGGCTTGCTCTACGGCATGGACTGGGTTACTGGGTGGTGTCGATGAAGACGTATATAAACATTGCTTGTAAATATTTTCATCTCTTACTAAAAATTCATGGCAACTGCCTGCGAACGTCGGCGAAGCATCAATCCGATCTGTCGAGTTTTGCCCGACAATGGTATGGCTGAATACGCCAGTTGTCATCATATTCATTGCGTGCCCCTGCGAAATTACCGATAAATTGGTTTCTACACCTTCTAGAGGTAATCCAAGTACTGATCCTGACACTGGATAGGTAACACCCGCCCTGGCTTGTCGTTCAGCATTTACGAGATAAAGAGCTTGCTGTTGGGCCGAAATTGTCGAATAATTAGCCGGTAGGGTTAGGGTACCGAGCGTATTGGTTCCCAAACTCAATTGAACTTCTTCCTGCCTTCGGGCATAATTAAACGAGTTAGTGATTTGTGTCAGGTTTAAAAAATAAGGTGCTCCACTTGACGAGTTGGTATATGAAGCGCTGGAAGGCAGGCTAATATTACTGGTAAGGTTAGTTGGAGACTGAGCAACGGCTATGTTCATCATGAGAAAAAGCCCCACGCCAATTAACCCCAGGTGACTAGGGTAGTTTTTTGTCATATTAAGTACAGTACGGAAAATAAGGGAACTAACTAAAAAACTTGACTCGGCAATTGTGATTTTTTGAAGACGGGGCTAATAAATCAAAGTCACAGAATTTGGTTTATTAGCTATTCATACGAAGTGCATCACTCGCTGAGAATGTAGTTAAAGTAAGTGGGGCTGTAAAGCAAAGCACCTGAAATAAGTCTCAGAGTTGTATTTTAGCTGCCTAATCAATCCTGGTTTCAGGTATGAATAAACTCCGCATAAACGGCCGTATCTGGCTCGAAACAACCGCTGACAACGGTTCTGAGCGGTTTATGGGAATCGGTAGGCTGGAATTGCTCAGCCATATTCAACGTACCGGCTCCATCAATCAGGCGGCTAAAGCGATGAAAATGTCGTACAAACGGGCCTGGGATCTGGTTCATTCGATGAACATGCAGGCCGATCAGCCGCTAGTCGTCACGCAGACCGGGGGTGAAAAAGGTGGTGGAGCCCTCGTAACCGAAGAAGGCGAAAAATACCTCAATCACTACCGGGGTCTGCAAGAACGCTTCCAACAATTTCTGACCGACGAATCAGCCAATCTGCCTAATTAGTCATTGGACATGGGTTGATTGGTCATTGGAGATTAGTCATTGGTTAATTAGTCAGTGCCACAAATGACAACTGACTAATTAACCAATGACTAATCTCCAATCTTATTTCTTTGCCATATACTTTACCCGCCAAACTTTTCCTTTGACAGAGTCACTGATATACAGTGAGCCGTCGGGACCCTGGGCCAAGCCAACGGGCCGGGCTTTGGCGTCGCCGGGGCTGGCGAGGTCAAGCTTGCCTGCATTGGTGCTCGTTCCCGGTTGGCCCTGTTCAGCTACCCCAGCGAAATTTTCGGCAAATACTTCATACTTACCCGACGGGCGGCCATCCTTTCCAAAGGGGACGAAAGCAACAAAATAGCCACCCTGCTTCAGCGGAGCGCGGTTCCAGGAGCCATGGAAGCAGATAAACGCACCGTTTTTGTAGCGAGCCGGAAACTGATTGCCCGTATAGAATAATAAATCGTTGGGCGCCCAGTGGCCCGGGAAAGCCATAATTGGTTTATCTTTTCCAGCACAGCGGTCTACTTTAGTGCCGTCGCCACCGTATTCCGGCGCCAGAAACTTCTTATTTTCGTTATGATTAAAATAGCAGTAGGGCCAGCCAAAATCAGAGCCTTCTTTGACCATCAGAAATTCTTCGGAAGGTAGTTCGGCGCTCACTTCATCGGTAAATACGCCACCCCAGTTGTTAAGATTGTCGCGACCGTGCTGCATGGCATAAAGCGTATTGGTTGCCGTATTCCAGTCGAGCGCAACGGCGTTACGGATACCCGTAGCATAGCGTTTTCCGTCAGCTTTGTGCTGATTAAGCTTATTGGCGTCAAATTGCCAGATGCCACCATATTCTTCCAGGATAGGGCAGGGGTCCATGCCTTTAGAGCCTTTTTGCCGGTCTTTTTCCTGGCACGCATTCGATGGAGCCCCAAAATTGACAAACAACTTTCCGTCGGGAGAGATGGCCAGTGATTTGCTGGCGTGTTGCCGCTGTAAGGTTAACCCGGTAATGATCGGTTCGGCGGGGGTTGTTTCCATCACCTTTCCGTTGGTCAGTTTGTAGCGGTAAACGGACGTATCGGAAGAGGCATACAGGTAATCGTTGAAAATAGCCATGCCTGTGCCCGTGTTATTGCCAAACATAACCGTCTGGTCAGCACGACCATCGCCATTACTGTCGATCAACTCAACAATGCCCTTGCCGTCATTCAGTTTCTCCAGTTTGATGAAAACCGTCCCTGCTTTATCAACGACCACATGACGGGCTTTGCCAAGATTGTCGGCGAAAACTGTTGAGGTAAACCCACTGGTGAGTTTAATGTCGCTGGCATCCGCTGCATTAGCGGTTCGGCTGGAAACCGTGGCTGGCCGGGTTACAGGTAGTTTAGCCTTTACGGACCTGGTCGGTGGAACACTGGGTCGACCCGCCAGAATAACCGTTGAGGCTGCGGCAAGTAGTAAGAACGTTGGCTTCATAGTATAAGCTTATTTAGGTTGCAATACGTACTGATCAGGGATTTGTGAAACAGCCTGTTCATGAAAAAAGGTTTACCTAATACGCGGCAGTTACACAACACGTATTAGGAAGCATTCAGGTATAAAATCTACCCTACGGTGCTGATACAGCTTCAGCTTTGTAATTGATTTTTAATGATGAACACCATTTCGAAAAATACGGTAGGAATCTTAGTTATCAGGGCAATAAACCACTGACTTTGCGTTAACTTTGATGGACAAAACAGGAAGTGTTACTTTGACACGTATTATGAATAAATTCGTTACGTTGATTGCCCGGCAAACGACGGCTTTATTGCTGAGTTGGTTACTGCCGGTATCTCTTTACGCACAGAGCGATTTGCCCCCTGTACCGCTTTCGCAACTGACCCGGGCTTCGGGCTGGCAGTTAGCGGGTTCTGTATCGACCAATGCCGATGGATCATCGGTGCAATCCAAATCGGGTGATAACGTATTGGTAGGAACCAGCGAACCTCTCACCCTGCTGACACCAACCGCTGATTTTCGCACGCGTTTCGAAGTGCTGATGACATCGAATGCCGACGTAGTGCTGACCCTACCAACCGGTCAGCCGATCAGTCTGGCCCGTTCGCAGGAAATAGCCCGGCTGCTGAAAGCCCCTGGCCTATGGCAAACGATTGAGCTTTGGTACAAAACCAGTCGGGGTAATGAACCGGCGATACTTGAAAAACTCGCTGTCAACGGCATAACCGTTCGCGAAGGGCAGACTTTAAGCAACCCTAAATTAGGCCCGTTGACCATCGCCAGCAAAACCGGTACGGTTGCCGTTCGGAATCTTGGCTATCGGGTCATGACACCCCGTACCGTAGCGCAGTGGAGCGGCCCGTTGAGCTATACCATTGTAGAAGGCGGCTATATTCAGGACCCGAAAGAAGCGGCTCGCCGGAAAGTTCTGAAACAGGATACCACCAGTATGCTGAACTACGAAGTGTCGTACGGGCAACCTCGTCAGTATTCAATCCTGTTTTCGGGCAAGCTGAATACCTTGCAGGCTGGCGACTACCGCTTCGATCTCAATCAGGGCGGGGTTGCCGGATTATGGATCGATGGCAAAGACGTTATCGCGCTCAACCACCTGGAACTGGGGATACCTAATAGCGGTACGGCAACGTTGGCAGCTGGTCCCCACGACGTAAAGGTCTATTTTTCTCGCTCCTGGTTCCGACCCGGTCTGGGTCTCTTTGTGTCGCAGGCGGGTACGCGCCCGCAGGCTTTGCATGCACAGGCGTCTCTGCCCGAACCTGATCCCGTTGCCGTCGTGAGCGTAAATCCTGACTACAGCGACGTGCAGAACCAGGTGCAACGTATCCGTTCATTTGTGCAACTCCCCGGCGAAAAAACAAAACGTACCCACAGCCTGTCTGTCGGCTCGCCAGTTGGGATGCATTATACGGTTGACTTAAACCAGATGGCGCTGCTACAGGTTTGGAAGGGCGATTTCGCGAACGCAACCGAAATGTGGTACGAACGGGGTGAACCCCAGCTCCTTACGCCATTGGGTGCAACCATACTGTTGCCTGCACAAACGGCAATGATGGTGCTTACCAACGATGCAACGGCCTGGCCTGATAGCGTTGGCGAAAATATCCTGCAATACAAAGGATTGACGGTAGACAAGAAAGGAGTGCCAACAATCAGCTACATGCTGGCGGGCGCTACGGTCACCGACGCGATTCGCCCGGAAGGCAACGCATTGGTTCGGACGCTGACCCTGAATGGCTCCCCGAATGGTACGCCTTACTGCCGGGTAGCAGCCGGAATGTCGGTTGAAGAAGTTGGGAAAGGGTTGTACGCCATCAACGACCGTAGTTATTATGTTCGTTTCGATCCGAAAGCAAAGATTAAGATGCGTCAGAGCAATGGAAAGCAGGAACTTTTACTTCCTGTTGACGTGAAAAACGGGGCTGGCTCGGTGCAGTATTCAATTGTGTTTTAACGATGATTGATCCAATCACGTGGGCTGACTTTGAAAAGGTGGAGATACGTACCGGCACTGTTGTGGCGGCTGAAACATTTCCACAGGCTCGTAAACCCGCTTATAAATTGACTATTGACTTTGGCGAACTGGGCACGAAACGAACATCAGCTCAGCTTACCAAATTATATCAGCCTGATGAGCTGGTGGGAAAACAGGTGGTGGCTGTCGTGAATTTTCCACCCAAACAGATTGCGACGTTTATGAGTGAATGCCTGGTGCTGGGAGCCGTGGCCGACGATGGTACAGTGACCCTTCTCCAGACCGAACGCCCAACTCAAAACGGACAACGAATTGCTTGATCAAGGACTGTAAAATGTATAATGCACAACATAAAATGAGGACCTTAATTACCTCGCTGGCGCTTTCTTTCGCGCTTTCGCTCGTTCACTCGTTCGCTTATGCCCAACGTCCGGCCAGCGAAGAGGATTATTACCGCATCCTTACGTTACCTATTCCGGAAGAAATCAAGCTTGAGGTGGGCGGACTGGCTCCGCTACCCGATGGCCGATTGGCAGCCTGTACCCGCCGGGGCGACGTCTGGATCATTGGCAACCCCTACATGCAGGGCAGCCGCGTACCTACGTACAAAAAATTTGCGTCAGGACTGCACGAACCGCTGGGGCTGATGTGGCACCCGAAAGGCTTTTTTCTGTGTACACAACGGGGCGAAGTCACGAAACTGGTTGATACCGATGGCGACGACGTAGCGGATGAATACAGTTCATTCTACAAATGGCCGCTGTCGGGAAATTACCACGAATACAGCTATGGCCCATTGCTGTTGCCTGATGGCGATATGGTCATTACGCTCAACCTCGACTGGATTGGTTACGGGGCAAGCCTGGCCAAATGGCGCGGCTGGATGCTCAAATTGACAGAAAAAGGTGAAATGACGCCCTGGGCAACGGGCTTACGTTCGCCGGCGGGTTTCGGCATTCTGCGAGACGGTAGCATTCTCTATACCGAAAATCAGGGCGACTGGGTCGGATCGGGGCGGATGACGCATCTGCAAAAAGGTACGTTCGCCGGAAATCCGGCGGGACTGCGCTGGTCGGGCGAACCGGGCTCACCGCTGGCGCTGAAACCAGAAGACGTACCGAGTACGGGTAAGCCCATGTTTGAAGTGGCTAAAACGATCAAAAACCTGAAGGTTCCGGCCGTTTGGTTCCCGCATACGCTGATGGGTATTTCAACGTCCGATTTCAAACAGGACACCACGAAAGGGGCCTTTGGGCCATTTGCCGAGCAATTGTTTGTGGGCGACCAGGGGCACAGCAAAATCATGCGGGTGGCACTGGAGAAAGTAAACGGTGAATGGCAGGGCGCCTGCTTTCCTTTCCGTGAAGGTTTCGAATCAGGTATTATCCGTACCGTTTGGGGACAGGATGGCTCCATGTTTGTCGGTATGACCAGCCGGGGATGGGCCTCGACGGGTAAGGAATCGTACGGTATTCAGCGCCTTGTCTGGACCGGCAAAACACCCTTTGAAATGAAAACCATTACGTCCAAACCGGATGGCTTCGACGTAACGTTTACCCTGCCAGTTGATCGCAAAACAGCGGAGAACCCGGAAAGTTATAGCCTCAACAGCTTTACGTACCGTTACCACAAAACCTACGGCAGCCCTATTGAAGATGCCCGTCCTGTACCGATTCGTGGGGTAGTGGTTGCTCCCGACGGTATGAGCGCCCGCATTGTGGTCGATACGGTTTTGCGCGAAGGCTATATCCATGAAGTAAAAGCGGAGGGTGTCCGGTCGGCTTCGGGCAGTATGCCATTGCTGCACTCCGTTGGTTATTACACGCTCAATGCCATTGCACCGGGCGAAAAACTGACGTTGCCGGCGCGGGCCGTAGCGATGGCCAAGCATGAACACGCCGAGATGATGGCTACTGAGAAAAAAGCCTCGGCCACAGCGGCAAAAAGTATAAAAGCCGTTAGTGCCAAGCGCGTTGTAACGATGCCTGCCGACTGGACGAACGGGCCAGACCAGTCCATCACCATCGGCACCAAGCCGGGGCTAAAGTTCGACGTTGAGAAACTGGAAGTAAAAGCAGGTAGCCGAATCAAACTCGTTTTCAATAACAACGACGACATGCTGCACAACTGCGTCATCA
This sequence comes from Spirosoma sp. KNUC1025, assembly GCF_045160025.1. Classification (GTDB taxonomy): domain Bacteria; phylum Bacteroidota; class Bacteroidia; order Cytophagales; family Spirosomataceae; genus Spirosoma. The sequence goes on along the minus strand of NZ_CP087139.1, from coordinate 236,821 downwards.
CCAAACCCGGTGCGGCAAATGCTGTTGGCGATGCGGCTCTGAAGCTGAACCTGAATGGGCCAAAAATGAACTACGTGCCAAACTCACCGAACGTACTGTATCATACCAACATTCTTCAGCCCGAAACCTCCGAAACGATCTATTTCCTGGCTCCATCCGAACCGGGCGATTATCAGTTCGTTTGTTCTTTCCCCGGCCACTCGTCGCTGATGCAGGGAACGCTAAAGGTGGTAAAGTAAGCAGAATCTGGCGTAGCTGCTCGCGTATAAACAGCGCGATGAATCCGGTTGGGAATGACCTCAGCCGGATTTTTCATTTCTTTCCTCGGCAGACTGATCACCTTGGCCCGACTCAATGATGAACGGTATAGAAACGTTTCTGAAAAATAACGATTTTGCACCCGATTCGTCAATCAAATGGATTTACGTACGTTATTAGGCCGACTCCCTATATTTCTAGCTATAATGTCTGCACATAAACTGAATGGAAAAAGCGTTCTGGGCGTATCAATCGCCTTGTTTTTGCTGATTCAATCCGTTGTCCATGCTCAGCGTCGCCGTGATGATGACGATACGTCGCATTACCGAACGGTGCCTATTCCGGCGCATCTGATGCCAATTGAGCGGGCCTATGGGTCGTCATCACTGGGAAGCGTTTATTTCTACGGCGGCAAGAAACTCTCATCGCCCTACTCGCTGGAAATTCCGTTTTTTGAATTGAATGACCCCGACGTATCGCACCATTTTCAGGCGTTTAAAACCCTGACTACCTTGAGTCGGCTGACGGCTCTGGTACCGCTGGCTTATATTCTATTACAGAATAACCGGTACAATAGTGGTGCCTACTGGACAGTTTACGGCGGCTCTATTGCGGCTTCACTGACCTTGTCGATAATCGGGAATAGTCAGGTTAGTAAGGCAGTCAATCGCTACAACCAGATGTTACGTCCCCCCCGGGTTGGCATTTCGGTTGAGCCGGTTTCGATCACCAATCAGTTTGCCACAGGAGCCGGTATTGCGTGGTCGTTCTGACGATTATACCACGAATGTGCGGGCACAGACCAGTCGGTTTGTGCTTTTTTGTTAGTTTCGCCTACTCAATCATCAACCAAACTCATGCGGCTAAAACAGGTACTTTTCTTCTTTTTTCTTTCGATTTTTCAGGCAAATGCGCAAACAGCTATTGTTAATCGCGATCCGCAGATTGCTGAGCTTATTGCGCAGGTTTCAGCCGACAGCCTGCGGGCGCATATCAATGGTCTTGTCAGTTTCGGTACGCGCCACACGCTGAGCGTACCCGCCGATGCCAATGCGCCGGTTGGTAAGAAAGGGCTTGGCGCTGCCCGTCAGTGGATTCTGGGGAAATTTCAGCAGTACGCCAAACAGTCCGGTGGGCGAATGACCGCGGCACTCGACACCTGGATACTGCAACCCGATGGCCGACGTGTTGATAAACCGGCCAATATGGGCAACGTAATGGCCACGCTGAAAGGAACCGACCCCAACGACAATCGGATTTTTATTGTACAGGGGCATATGGATAGCCGTGTCACGAACGTAATGAATCGGGAGTCGGACGCGCCGGGTGCGAACGACGATGGCTCCGGTACGGCTGCGGTTATCGAATTGTGCCGGGTAATGAGCAAATCGTCGTTTCCGGCTACGGTTGTGTTTGTGACGCTGACCGGCGAAGAGCAGGGCCTGCTGGGTGCCGAACACCTGTCGGAGCGGGCCGTGAAGGAAAACTGGAACGTAGAGGCCGTGTTGAACAACGACATCATGGGCAGCAACAATAGCAGTGATACCCGCATTATCGACAATACGCGTCTGCGGGTATTCAGCGAAGGGCTACCTTCCAGCTTGTTGAAAGACACCACCGGACGTATCGGACAGATTCAACGGTTTGGCAATGAGAACGACGGAAAAGCCCGGACGCTGGCGCGTTACCTGAAAGAAATTGGGGAACGTTACGTCGAAAATATGGAAGTCGTACTGGTGTATCGAAACGACCGTTATCTACGCGGTGGCGACCACACACCGTACGTTCAGCGGGGGTTTGCCGCCGTTCGGCTGACTGAAATGAACGAGAACTACGAACACCAGCACCAGGACTTACGGACTGAAAATGCCGGAACACCAGCCGCTATCGAATACGGCGACTATCCGAAATTCATGGATTTTGAGTATCTGCGAAAAAATACGGCGGTCAACCTCGCTACGTTGGCTAATCTGGCCAAATCACCAACCGTTCCGCAGAAAGTTACCGTCGATGTTCGAAACCTGACAAACTCAACGGTGCTCTACTGGCAGGCGCCACAGACTGGCAAAACGAAGGGCTATTACGTACTGATGCGTGAAACGTACTGGCCGTTCTGGCAGAAGAAATTCTTCACCACGAAATTAGGGATGACCTTACCTTACTCGAAAGATAATTATTACTTTGCTGTTCAGGCTGTTAGCGTAGACGGAAATGAGAGCCTGCCTGTACTGCCCGTTCCGAACTTGCGGTAGTTACCTTCATTCAACCAAAAACACGCATCATGAACAAGAAACAGCTACTGCTTGGCTTACTCTCGCTATCGGCATTTGCGAGTCTGGCTCAGACCCCCGTTAAAAAGCGGCCAATAACATCCAGAGATATGTATCGCCTGCAAACCATCAGCGATCCGCAGGTTTCGCCCGACGGAAAATGGGTTAGCTATGGGCTGTCGTCGGTCGATTCGACGAAAGACAAACGCCATTCAGACCTCTGGATGGTAAGCTGGGATGGTAAGGAAACGGTGCAGCTCACCAACGGCCCCGACAGCGAATCGAGAGCCCGGTTCAGTCCCGACGGCAAGTACATTTCGTTTGTGTCGTCGCGGCAGGGGGCTACCAAAACGCAAATCTGGTTGATGGATCGGCGGGGTGGTGAAGCCAAAAAACTGACGGAGCTAAAAACCGATCTGGAGGAGTACGTCTGGTCGCCGGATAGTAAAAAGATTGCGCTGGTACTTCGTGATCCCGATTATGCAGATTCGGCAAAAACCAAGATTCGGAAGCCGTATGTTCTTGATCGTTATCAGTTTAAAGCCGATGTAAAAGGCTATCTGGAAAAAAGTCCGGTTCATCTCTACGTTTATGATCTGGCAACGAAAAAAATAGATACGCTGACGACGGGTAACTATGACGAAACGTCGCCGGTCTGGTCGCCCGATGGGGCACAATTGGCCTTTGTCAGCAACCGGACCGAAGACCCCGACCGGAATCAGAATACCGATATTTACCTGATGGAAGCCCGGAAAGGAGCCAAAATGAAGCAGCTGACGACCTGGTCGGGCGCCGACAACAGTCCGGCCTGGAGTCCTGATGGCAAGCGAATTGCGTATCTGCGTTCAACGGCATCCGGGAATTTTCTGATGTATGATCAGCCAGTCTTGGCCGTGATGAGCCGGGAAGGTGGTGAGCCAACGCTGTTGTCGAAAACGCTGGACCGGCCGGTACGGAACCCAACCTGGGCGAAAGATGGTCAGACGCTGGCAGTTTCGATCCACGATGACCGGCAGGTGTACATTGGCCAATACACACTGGCGGATGGAAAATTGACCAAATTTCTGGCGGGTAACCGGGCCATCAGCAGCCTGGAGGCCGCTCCTGCCGGAAACTGGGTAGCCCTGGTCAGTGAACCTCAGCTTCCGGCCGAGCTTCACGCGATTGAGAACGGCACGCTACGTCGGTTGACGCACGTACACGACGATTTTCTGGCTCCGCTTGAACTGGCTACAGTGGAAGGATTTACCTCACGTAGCAAAGATGGCGCGCAGGTATCGAACATCCTGTATCGGCCTGCCAATACGCCCGCCAATAAAAAATTACCGACGGTTTTCTTTATTCACGGCGGGCCGGTGGCGCAGGATGAATACTCGTTCGATCTAACTCGTCAGTTGCTGGCAGCGGGTGGTTATGCCGTAGTGGCCGTCAATTACCGGGGCAGCAACGGGCGTGGCCTCGATTATACCAAAGCCATTTATGCCGACTGGGGTAACAAGGAAGTGCTGGACATCCTGGGCGCTGCAGATTACGTAGCAGAAAAAGGGATTGCCGACCCTGAGCGCCTGGGTATTGGCGGCTGGAGTTACGGCGGTATCCTGACCAACTATACCATTGCTACGGATACCCGGTTTAAGGCCGCTGCCAGTGGCGCCGGAAGTTCGCTGCAACTGTCGATGTATGGCGTCGATCAGTATACCAATCAGTACGAAACGGAGCTGGGAGCGCCCTGGAAAAACCCTGAAAAATGGCTGAAGCTATCGTATCCGTTCCTGAAAGCCGATCGCATCAAAACGCCGACGCTGTTTATGGCGGGTGAAAAGGATTTTAACGTACCGTCGTCGGGTAGTGAGCAGATGTTTCAGGCGTTACGTTCGCTGGGAATTCCAACGCAATTGATTATTTATCCGGGCCAATATCATGGTATTTCCGTGCCGAGCTATCAAAAAGATAGAATTGATCGGTACGTGCAATGGTTCGACAAGTACCTGAAACCTAAGAATCTGTAAGCATACCGAAACGTCCGTTCCAAAATAATTTGCCTCAACGACAATATGGGTGCATCAATAAGTTTGGGGTCGGCGTATAGAAAGTGATATCTAATTCGTTTTTTTTGTAGTTTACAGTCGTATTGTTCTGTTTTGTATTCTGATTTGACTCCATAAAATCAACTGCTTATGAAGCGTTATTTGTATTCTCTATGTTTTGTAGTGGCATTAATGGGCTTAAACGCCTGTTCTAAATCAAGCGATCCCGCACCAGATCCGTTAGTTGGTAGCTGGAAGCTTGACAGGATACGTACAAGTGGGATTCCAGCTCCATTCTCTACCGTATATCTTAATACGGATAACGATCCTACTCTTTTCAATTACCAGGATAGTTTCACCACAAAAACTGATAAAACATTTACAGGAACTGTACGCGCTAGCGGTCAGGTAATTGACTACAATGGAAACTGGGAATCTTCGGGTACGACGCTAACGTTAAAAGATTCCCAGGGAAATTCAGACAGCTATACACTGGATGCGACAAAAACGCCTAATCAGCTTCTTGGAGCAGTTGTTGCTGCAAGTGATTCTCTGACTAATCCGACTACTCAAAAGGATGAATTAGTGAGATACAATGTTCAGCTCATTTATGTTAAACAATAGTAGACCTTTCGTCAAAATCGATTGATATTTTGAATAGATTTCATAAAAAAAGCCGGTGTCACAACACTGGCTTTTTTTGTTACGTACATTTTGAAAGTTGAGTCTAATGGTCTCGTAACGTATTGTCAGTGAGTTTTTTCCAGCGCATACCTGTAGTCGCGATCAGCAGCATCGTTGCCGAACTGACAGGCATTAGAATGGCCGCCACTACGGGGGAAAGATGGCCCGTGAGCGCATACGACAGACCAATGAAGTTATAGAGCAGCGACACGACGAAGCTAAACTGAATCACCTTCATACCGAAGCGGCAGTAACGTAGCATATTCGGCAGATTTCCCAGAGAGGAGGCTTCCAGAATAGCGTCGCTGGCGGGCGTGAACTGGATCGTCGCATCGGTGATGGCAATGCCAACGTCAGCCTGTTTTAAGGCACCCGCATCGTTTAACCCATCACCGATCATCATGACGCGATGACCCTGAGCCTGTAATTGTTGAACAATGTCGAGTTTTTGCTGGGGTTTGCAGTTGAACCGCATCCGGCCTGCCTCAAACCAATGGCTCAGTTCGGGCTGAGAGATTGCATTATCGCCTGAGAGCAGATACAGCGTGTGGCTGGGTTTGAGCGCGTTAAGCATAGCATCCAGACCCGGTCGGTACTGATTCGGGAAGTAAAAGCAGCCGCGATATTGCTGTTCAATGCTCACATGAACGGACGCACCAACAGATTCGGGTAGGCTGGGTACGGATTCCAACTGTGAACTGACAAACGAGGAGGAGCCGATTTTAACCACCCATCCATCTACAACGGCCTGAACGCCATGGCCCGCTATTTCCGTAAACCCTTCAACGGATAAAGGCACATCAACCGCCAGATAATGACTTAGTTTGCGGCTAAGCGGATGAGCCGACTGCTGCACGAGTGAGCCTATCAGGGAGCGCTCATAATCAGTCAATGGTTTTGCGAATGATTCATGCACAGCAGCTTGTGACGTAGTGGTCAGCGTACCGGTTTTATCGAAAACAAGGGTATCGCACTTGGCCATCTGTTCGATTACTTCCGCATTTTTAAGATACAGTTTCAGCTTGCTCAATTTGCGTAAGCCATTGCCCAGTGCAAATGGGTAAGAAAGCGAGAGCGCGCAGGGGCAGGCAATAATCAACACCGCCGTAAAGGCATTGATAGCTCTGGATGGATCATTATTGACGTACCAGTATAGCCCCACGAGCGTTGCCAACGTAATGACTGTCAGGGTAAAATACTTTCCTACCGCATCGGCAAAAGTGTGAATGCGCGACGTATCGCCTTTGCGGAAAGCATCGTTGTTCCAGAGCTGAGTCAGGTAGCTTTGTGATACGTCGCGCACCACTTCCAGCTCGATTGCTTCGCCAATCTGCTTGCCACCAGCGTAGAGCAATGCGCCCGGTTCTTTCGATTCGGGTTCCGATTCGCCCGTCACAAAGCTGTAGTCGATCATGGCTTTGCCTTTGTAGAGCAGTCCATCAGCCGGAATTAATTCATGACTCCGTATCCGGATGCGGTCGCCTTTGCGAAGCTGCGCAACGGGTATTGTTTGCTCATGTAGCGGGGAGGTGGGGGTGAAGGGCCTGGTGCTGGGCGCTGGGTGCCCGGGGTCGGAAACAGACTGAGCAGGGCTGATTTTTGAATCTCCCTTGCTCCCTGCTCCCTGCTGCCCGCTACGTCCTACTACGGTTACAGCTAGTGGGAAATAGGATTTGTAGTCCCGTTCAAACGACAGAAATTCGTGAGTACGTTGCTGAAACCATTTTCCGCATAACAAAAAGAAAATCAGCCCCGTAAGGGAGTCGAAGTACCCCGCGCCATCGAGAAAGAGTACTTCATAGCTGCCCCGAAAAAAAGCCACCAGAATACCCAGCAAAATAGGCAGGTCGATGTTGATAACCCCCTTTTTCAGACTCGTCCAGACGGATGCGAAATAGCCCGAACCCGAATAAAAAACAACGGGTATGGCCAGCAACAGATTAACCCATCCGAACAGATGCTTAAAGGCCGGATCGTCGAGACCGAAATACTCCGGAAAGCTGAACAGCATGATATTACCCGAGCAGAATCCGGCTACCGCCAGTCGGTACAAAAGCGGTCGATACGACGGCTGCTGTTGTTCTTTCACTACGTCGTTGAAACTGATTAGCGGCTCATAACCAATGGAGCTAAGCAGTTCGACTACGTTTCGAAGCGTCAGTTTGTCGGGCTGGTACGTCAGATGGACCTGTTTCTTCAAAAAATCGACCCGCGCCTGCTGGATGCCTGAATTAAGGCGGTACAGGTGTTCGAGTAACCACAAACAGGAACTACAGTGAATGGTGGGAATATAGAACGTAACCCTGGCTACAGAGGCACTGGAAAATTCCAGCAGCTGGGCGACAATGTCGGGATGATCGAGAAAATCTAAGCGGGTCGAGCCTGTTTTAACCGGACCGACTTTTTGGGTGCTTCCCGCCTGAACACGCTCCGGATCAATGGCATAATATTGGCAAAGCTGGTGCTGGCTCAGGATGTTGTACACCGTCTGGCAGCCATCGCAGCAAAAGTGTTTATCATCAAAAATAAGGTCTTTATCTGTGCAGGCATTACCGCAGTGATAACAAACCGTAGATGAAATTGTCGCCGTATTCATATCTCGGAATTTGGCGGCAAGTTGGTCATGCATTCAATACTAACCCCTGATAACCATCAGGAAGCAACCTGATACGGCTCAATTCGCAGCTTGTTTTGACCACCCATCTTTGTTCAAAAAGCAGGGGCGGGGAGCGTGGGTGCCGGGAGCAAAGTGCATGGGGCCAGGAGTAAAAAGCCAATAACCGCTATGCGCCACGCACCCCGCACCCTGCTCCTCGCAAAAACGACTATGAACTCGCTCATTCAGAAATACAACGTACCGGGACCCCGCTATACCAGCTACCCGACCGTACCCTTCTGGGACGAATCGACTTTTAGCGAAGCCGCATGGGTTCGGCATCTGCGCCGGGCCTTTTCGGTCAGTAACAACACGACGGGTATAAGCCTGTACATCCATCTGCCGTACTGCGAAAGTTTGTGTACGTTTTGCGGCTGCAACAAACGGATTACCCGAAACCATGCTGTCGAAGGGCCTTACATCGATGCTCTGCTGGCCGAATGGAATCTCTATTGCGATCTGTTTCCCGAACGCCCACGTATTGCGGAACTGCATTTGGGGGGCGGTACGCCCAGTTTCTTCTCGCCAGCCCAACTTGACCGGCTACTGGCGGGCATCTTCGCGCAGGCTACGGCTGTCGAAGTTCCTGATTACGGTTGGGAAGGTCACCCGAACAACACCACACGCGAGCATTTGCAGATACTCTACAACTATGGATTCCGGCGGGTAAGTTTTGGCGTTCAGGATTATGAGCCCGTAGTACAGCGCGCCATTCACCGCGTACAATCGTTTGAAGCGGTTCGGGAGGTAACCGAGTTAGCCCGGCAGATAGGCTACACATCCGTTAGCCACGATCTGGTATTTGGGTTGCCGTTTCAAACCCCCGATTCCATTACGGATACGATGTATAAAACGCTGGCGCTGAAGCCTGACCGTGTTGCGCTTTATTCCTATGCGCATGTTCCCTGGATTGAGGGGATAAATGGTCAGCGCGGCTTTCGGGATGCCGATTTGCCCGTAGGCGATCAGAAGCGCGTTCTGTATGAAACAGGCCGAAATCTGCTGGAACAGGCAGGCTACGTAGAAATAGGAATGGATCATTTCGCACTTCCGCACGATTCACTCTACAAAGCCATGCAGTCGGGTACGTTGCATCGCAATTTTATGGGCTATACTACCACACAAACGCGGGTTCTAGTTGGGCTCGGCGCTTCATCTATCGGCGACGTATGGACAGCCTTTGCGCAGAACGAAAAAGACCTGGATATATACATGCGCCGGGTGCGGGCGGGTGAACTGCCGTTATTACGTGGGCACGTACTCGATGACCAGGACCAGTTTCTGCGTCGGCAGATTCTGAACATTATGTGTAAGGGCCAGACCGACTGGCATCTTGCCAGCTGGTCGAAGCGGGAGTGGGACGCGCTGAGTGCCCGGCTGGAATCGTTCTGGCTGGATGGCCTGCTGGATTACGATGCCGAAGGCTTACGCGTGCGACCTGAAGGCCGCCCTTTCCTGCGTAACATTTGCATGGCGTTCGATGAACGGCTTAACTATGCCCAACCCCAAACACCCCTGTTTTCGCAAACGGTGTAAGTCGATCGAGCGCTTTTATAATAGTCACAGTAGCAATACAGTCAACAAAACCACAAACCCTGGCTTACTGCTTTTTAGTCGGCAGTAAGCCAGGGTCTTTTATGGCTCATTACGTTACGAAAACGATGCTATCCGGTTCAGGCTGCCCGAGAACGTATCACCTATAGCTGATCAATTCTTACCGGCCTCTTGGCGAAAATTTCTGTCCGTCGAGCGTCGTGTATTTGAAGTCGGTCATACCGCTGAACCGGGCATCATCGAATTTGGTGCCCCGTGGGAAATGCGTGTATTTGAAATCGGTATTTCCCGAAAAGCTGGCTTTCTGAAAATTAACCCCTTCGTCGAATTTCGTGTATTTGAAATCAGCGTAGCGGTCAAACTGAGCGTTCTGAAAAGCCGACGATTCATCGAATTTTGTGTATTTGAAGTCGGCGTATCCGTGGAACGTAGCACCGCTAAAATCAGCCGAATTGCGGAATTTAGAATATTTAAACAGGGCTATTTCGCGGAACGTATTGTTGGTAAAAATGGCGCGCTGGCTGAAGGTCGAATATTTGAACGTAGCGTCATCCTCAAACTTGCAGTTGTCTATCGTTACGGCTTCCGTAAAATCAGCGTTATAAACGATGTTGTTCGATCTGAGCAGTCGTTTGTCTTCATCTTCCGTGCGATACGCCAGGAATTTCCCTTTGAAAACACAATTTTTGAAGGAAATGGGTACTTCCACAACACTCAGGTAATTCTGACCGCCCCAATCGCCGTCTCTGATTTCTTTACGATTTGCCAGATTCGTCAGGTCAAGATCACCTGTTATGGTTGCATTCTGATAGGAAACGGTTTCTTTCCGGTTGATTTTGGCAATGATTTCTTTCGCATCAACCGAAGTCTGTGCCAGGGCGGGGGCCACTGCTGTGAGCGCAAAGAAGAAGAACGTAGCGAGGATTTTCATACGATTCGTTTTGGCGTTGTTTGCTTAAAGATGCAGCCCTTCTCAGAAAGGTTGCTTGCCAGGCCAAAAATAAACCGCTGGTCTAAGAAGAGATCCAGCGGCTGATATATTAACTCTATGTGGCTTTTCGATTAATCCATCCACATCACCTTTTCGTAAGCGATTTCGTAATCCATTTCCTGCAAGGGCGTGAGACCCACAAAATGACCCGTTTCGTCGGTCTGAACCGCATTCCAGCAGCCCGACGCGTCGCGTAGCAGGAGCCGGTAGCCGTAGAGGGGGTGCATGGTGGCGCCATCCGTACGATGATCCCAGCCAGTTTGCAATTCGATAGCGAAGGCAATCCGGTCCATTACTTCATTCATCTGACCAGCCAGACTATCGATGCCATCCAGCTCTTCAATCCACAGCACCAGTCCATCGGTTCCCCAATCGAAGCGAAGTGGAGTAGGGCTCAGGTTGATTATCGAAGCGTTCATAACGATTTGTTGGTTTATGGTTTTCAGTATTTAGGCGAGCATACAAACACAGCTTATACTGCCGAATACTGAAACCTGTTTCAGGCACTCATACTCAAGGCAGAAGCCGTGCTAACGCTCGTTTCCTGCTCTTCACGCCATTTACGAAGCCAGAACCGGTACTTCTTCCGGCCATAGTCTAAAAAGCCCGGAATCGACGTAGCATCGACGGCAAACAGGCGATGAGGGCGCTGTTTCATAATCCCGATAAAGACAAAGCGGAATCGCCGGGTATCGGCCCACTCACCATTGTCGGCATTGGTAAGGCTATCCACGTAAAAAGCAGCCTGTCGGTCATAATCATACGTATAACACGACTCCAGAAATTGAGCCTGCGTTCGCGCGGATGTCGTTTTTAGGTCGATGACCAACGCATTCCGGCGTTTTGGGCTGGTATACACCATATCCAGTCGTGCTTTGCAGGCAACACCCGTGACAGGATCAGTCGATAAAACGATCCGTTCGCGTTCGGACTGGCGCAGGTAACGTCGGCAAAAGGCATCCTGTCGGATAGTTTGCATCAACGCCGTCAGCTGTTCAGCCTGTTTAGGTGCCAGCGGGTCGGGCAGTAAATCGGGCAGAAATTGCTGCATTACGGTCCCGACGGCTTCCGGTTCGAGCAGATGCTGATGAAAAGCCCGGCCAAATTCCTTTGTTTTTTCAGGGATAAATCGAGCCGATGGCACCGACCAGTAGCCAAGATGTTCTTCTTTCAGCCGGGTCAGGTCTGAATTGGAGACACGCGCCAGGGTGCGATATTCATCGCCGGGAAGAAGAAACGGCTGAGGAGAAACTGTTCGTTGAGAAATCATGCTAAGGAAGTGTAGAATGGGTAATGAAGAGTGGATAATGCCTAATTGGTTATTCGTGCATTATCCACTCTTCATTACCCAGTTGAATTAGCCTGCTGCCAATAATTCTGGCTCGTCTGTCGCGTTGACAAACGGATTGTAATAGTTCATCGCCGTTTTGATGTTAGCGATGTCGGTGAGGGTTTCCTGCCGGAACACTTTTACATCCTGCGCAAACTGCTTCAACTCGTTCGTTTTTTCTACATCGGCCATCTTGTACGAGAACGTAGCGATGTAGTAGACGCCCTTGGGTTGTATTTTATTATTTTCTTTCTTTTCTGCCACCGCCGTAATCACCACATCGGCCAGCGTGAGGTCATCGTAATAGAGCGGTTCGATAAGCCGGAAGATATTATCGACGGAATAACCATGGAACAGCACCGCCGACACACAATTTTTTTCATCGACAAAGAAAATTTCTGCCCAGTTTTTTGTGCCCATGTTCAGGATGTTGTCCGTGAAGATGCGCCAGGCTATCGGTTGGAAGGTTAATGTGCGCCCCAGCTTCTCAGAGCCATTAATATTGAACACACCCTCTTTCGCATCGAATCGATATTGGCGGGGATGCCCTTCCAGATATTTGTACTTATTGACTACTTCGCCGGTCAACTCATGAATCTTTTGATAAGGTTTCAGTGCGTTGTCGCTTTGAATTGTCGAAAGTTGGCTTTTGTTTTGTGTGTTCATTAGTATTTGTTGTTTACTGTTCAAGCAGGGGGCCCATATTGCGGTCCCTTTTGCCTTTTTAAAGAACTGTGTTTACAGGTTTAAATATACATAGTTTTGTGTATAAAACCAACCCGCTTCCGCCCTTTTATCAACTAATTTTACCGAGTTTTGTGTAAAAAATGCACGGAACAGGAGCTAGTTGCATGGTATATTACCGATCTCCTCCATACTCCACGCATCCAGCCATATGACAATTCATCTGCGCCTTCAGCAACTGATTGATTCCCTGAATATTAGCGTTCTCGAATTTTCCCGTCGACTGGGCGAAAACCGGGGCGAAAAAGTGTACCACATTTTACATGGGCGCCTGAAGCCGCGTTACGATACCCTCGAAAAGATTTTAGAAGCTTATCCGCAGGTCAACGGAGACTGGCTCCTTCGGGGTGAAGGGCTGATGTTTAAAGTGCTGGACACCCCTTTGGCTGCCATCACAACGGAAGAGCGACTGCGGAATGTAGAGTATCTGCTGTTTCAACTCAACGAACGCGTAGCCCTGCTTCAGCAGACCAACGACCAGCTGCTGGCTGAATTGAAAAGGCGGGGGGCAGGGAGTAGGGAGCCGGGGGTGTACGGTCAGGACGATATGGAATAGTAGAGCTACCGTGTTTTTTTTACGCCTTGCTCCCCGCTCCCTGCTCCTTACTTTAAAACATCTCAGACCGTTATCGGGTTATAGCTTGAAAAAACACGTAATGCTATGGCAACGACATCACCATTCGACCCCGATAAAGTGGACCCTGAATTTTATTCAAAAGATCCAAACCAGCATGGTACGTCCGACTACGGTCGTGAATCGGAAGGGGTAGGAACGAACGTATATAGCAATTCGACCTCGGGCATGGATATGGACGACGAGAATATGGAGATTACCCACGACACGCGTGAAGCCAACCTGGGTGTAGGCCGCGTTGGCGAACCACACGGCGAAAGCCTGGGCGGTACGCAGGAGTGGGACGTTGATGCTGACGTAATTGCTGCGCCTAAAGGCCACATGATGAGCGACGATGCCGCCAAGAAATTGAGCGAAGTCGCTGAAAATCCGTCAGATGATGCGCTCCTACACCGGGCTGATGCTACGTACCTCGAACAGGGTGATGACCCAAACCAAGGGTATGATCCTCATAACGTAGGCTATACAGGTAAAGATAAAGTGGACGTAGAGAAAAATGATCAGAAATAAGCTTTAGTTGCATAATACCAATAAAAAGCGGCCGGGAGAGATTCCGGCCGCTTTTTATTTGATTCTGTGGTCCGTTAATTCAGGTTTAGACTAGCGATTCTTTCGTAAACTTGTCGTTTAATTGTTCAGCCAAATCAGCGGAAAGTTTGTCCGCACCCAATACGTTGCTTATCGAAACTCGTGCTTATGCCCGGGCAGGGCTTCTTGGGAACCCGTCCGATGGATTTTATGGAAAGACCATTGCGATCAGCGTCCGCAACTTTGGTGCGTCCGTAACGCTGTATCAATCACCCGAACTGAATATTGAACCGCAATTGCAGGATACAAACGTATTCAGAAGTTTGCACCACCTCCGCGATTCGGTCAGTACGCTTGGCTATCATGGTGGGGTTCCGTTGCTGAAAGCAGCCATTAAAAAATTTGCGGAATACTGCGAAGCCGAACAGATCCGGTTGCCAAATCAGAACTTTTCCATCCGGTACAATACGTCTATCCCCCGGCAGGTTGGTTTATCGGGCTCCAGCGCCATCATTGTTGCTACATTCCGGGCGCTTATGCAGTTCTACGGTGTAGAAATTCCGCAGCCTGTTCTGCCAAATCTGGTGCTCGCAACCGAAGCGGAAGAACTGGGCATTACAGCTGGCCTGCAGGATCGCGTTATTCAGTGCTACGAAGGATGTGTGTATATGGACTTCGACCAGGCTACCATGGAGAGACAGGGCTATGGTCAGTATGAACCAATTGAACCCCGTCTATTGCCCAAACTCTATATTGCCTACAACACCGATCTGGGCAAGCAGTCGGGTCGGGTTCATAACGATGTTCGGAATCGGTGGCTCAAAGGAGAGCCCTTGGTTGTCGAGACCATGAACGCTATTGCCAACGTAGCCAAAGATGGACACGACGCCATTCTGCGGCACGATACCGGGGCGCTGAATGAATTGGTTAATCGTAATTTTGACCTGCGTTCCCAGATTTATAACATCAGCGACCGAAACCGGAGCCTGATTGAAACGGCTCGTGCCTGTGGAGCATCCGCTTCCTTTACGGGTTCGGGTGGGTCGATCATTGGCCTGTATCGGGATGACGCCATGCTGAACCGACTCTTTGTTGAACTTCGAAAAATAAACGCCCGCGTAATAAAGCCATATGTTGTATAGCACGGAGCAAGGGGCATGGCGCGCGGTCCTATATCCCGGCTCCTTGCTCCCCGCTCCTTGCCTCTCTGCCCCATTCCCATGATCAAAAAAGCTGTTATCCCCGCTGCCGGACTTGGAACCCGGTTTCTGCCCGCCACAAAAGCTCAGCCTAAAGAGATGCTGCCCATCATCGACCGCCCAACGATCCAGTACGTTGTGCAGGAAGCGGTCGATTCGGGTATCGAAGATATTCTAATCATTACCGGCAAAGGTAAACGGGCCATCGAAGACCATTTCGACCGGAACTTCGAGCTGGAAACCCGGCTTGAAGAGAAAGAAGACCAGCTGCTGCTGGATGAAATGCGTCGGCTCTCCGATATGGCTAACCTGCACTACGTTCGCCAGCGCGAACTGAACGGCCTGGGCGATGCCATCCGGTACGCTCGTCACCACGTTGGTAATGAGCCATTTGCTGTTCTGCTGGGCGATACCATCATGGATTCCGTAATTCCCGTCACGCAGCAACTGATCGATACGTACGCTCAATACGGCGGTTCGGTGATTGCCGTTGAGGAAGTCCCGCACGACAAAGTCAATCGGTATGGAATCGTCGGGGGGAAGTCGCTGAGCGGCCGGATTATTGAACTGAATACGCTGGTTGAAAAGCCCGCCATTCATGAAGCGCCATCGAACCTGGCTATTGCCGGACGTTACGTATTGACGCCTGAAATTTTTTCGATGCTCGAACAAACACCGGCTGGTAAAAACAACGAAATTCAGTTGACAGATGCTCTCTTGCTGTTGCTGAAACGCGAGAATGTTTATGCACACTGCATTGAAGGCAAACGCCATGATATCGGGAATAAGCTCGATTTCCTGAAAACAACAGTTGAGTTTGCGTTAAAGCGACCCGAATTTGCCGACAAGTTCCGGGCGTTTCTGGAAGACATTGTCAAAAAAGACTAGGAAAATGCACGAAGGACCCACCACAATGGGTCCTTCGCTTTCGAAGCCTTTAAAACTAGGGTATTCGAATTAATAAGCTCGCTTCGTCATCTTCTCCGTTTGTAAACCCATTCCCTGCTGTCGAATCCGGATCGGCGGGGGATCCGCTAAATACCTGCGCCATAAGCGTGGCTGTGCTGCTGGCCTGTAATCCCATAACCAGTATTTCTGACGTACCAGCGGCCACCGAACTCAGTGTCCCGCTAACGGTTTGACCATTTACACTTAAACCGGCTGCGTTTGTTAACTGCCAACCGGTCGGCAGCAGTAGCTGAACAACAACATTGCTGGCGTTTAGGCCACCTTTATTCGTAACAATCAGGCTTACACTCAGACTGGTGCTGGCAGTCGGGACGAGCGTGCTGGCCTGCAGTGCGAGACTCAGATCGGCTTTGGCTGGATCGGCCGGTGGCTGATTGGATTGTACAGGAGGTAACGGGACCTGATTGGGATTAGGAGACACGGAAATAAAACCGCTGGCATTCGTTGTTCGGAAATCAATCGAAGCGGCATCGTCCTGGCCATCACCCGTACCGGAATTTGGCTGGCTGTCGGGGTCGGTTTGGCTGCTGGCCGTAATCTGGGCAGACGTAACAAAAAACCCTTCCTGATTGGGTTTTAGCCGAAACTCAAAGGGTAAGTTGGACCCAACAGCCAGCGTACCGGCATTTATGGAAACGGTATTTGCTACGGCGCTCACAGCCGGTGAAGGAGAATCTACGTATTCCATTCCATCGGGCAACAAACTTTTGGCGATTACGCCATCAGCGGCAATTGTTCCAGCATTTGCCAGCACCAGCGTAAACGTAACGGGTGTTCCAATAGCAGGTGTTCGGTTACTGATAAGCATACTCATCGACAAATCGGCTCCGGTCTGACAGATAGCGAACGGCTGGCTGGGCGCACTAGCTACCGCCGGGTTGCTGGCCACGACACGCAGTCGGTAAGCGCCCCCTGTCGACAGCGATGACGGTAACGTAACAGCGACTGGACTCGTAGAGCCTGTACCAACAACGGTTTCATTGGCAAATGAGCCGGTTGCATCCGATAGCCGGATACTGAATACATTTCCGCTGTTGAGTGTTCCTTCCGATACGTCGATAGCCACGTTTACAGTGCCGCTCAAACAGGCCGTTTGCGAATCGCTGATCGTCAGCACAGGCGCAACGGCTGGAATTGGCTCCGAGAGATACACGGTAATACGTCGCCCAATAAATTTGAGGTCGAACCACAACCCCTGCCCGGAATCGCCCTGTCGCCGAATGGAGTACCGATACAGACCCGCCGGTTCAACCCCACCAACCCCTCCCGATGTAGGTGGGTAGTTGCGTAGGTAATTAAAGTCGGCGAATTCGACGTAATCGGGCGCCTGCGAGCTGGGCGGCATGAGATTCCAGCCTGAATCAGTAAAACTACCACCATCGATACGTTGTATCCGAACTTCTACGGGAGCCGTGGCCTGTGCCATTGCGTAGAAGCCATGCGTGCCAGGTTCGTAGCGATAGCCAAATCGTCGCAGAACACCGTCAGCCGTTCCTCCAATCACTGGTGGCCGTTGAACAGTCGACAATCCCTTTGGTGAAGCTGACTGCTGAACCGTAAACGGCTCACCAAACGTACCCAGCAGGACGGGATGTGTGGAGCGTGTTCGTAGCCGGTATTGCCCATCGGCCAGTGACGTTGGCAAATTGAACAGAATGGGGTTATCGGTAGTAGGGGCCGATTCGTACATGAGTACGCCATCGCTAACCCGAATGAGTTGAGCAATGTATTGGTTATCAGTCTCGTGTGGGTCGCTACGTAAGGATGCTGCTACGACACTTTCGCCCGGCCGACGTGTCAGCGGGGCTGTGTAGCCACTGGTAATCAGCGTCGATTCGGTGGTGGGTTGATAAGGAACGGCATTTTGCCAGAACGAAGTGGTTAAGCACTGAAGCCAGGTATTTATAAACCGATACATACCCGGACCGCGCATGTGAATCGCATCGGGGCGGTTGGCTGATCCAATGATCGTGTCGGTAGCGGGACCGGGAAACAGGCCAGGCAGATCGGCAATGAGTTGATTTTGCGCCTGAATAACGCTGGGGTTCGTTTGAAAACCGTTATAACTAACTCGCGAAACCATCCACGGCAGGGCGTAGGCCAGTTGCTGTCGGCTTTTCCCGATAACGGTGTTGAGGTTGTTGTAATACGTCTGGTAGCTGGTCGTTACGTCGCTTTCGCCCTGATGCCACAACACGGCTCGCACTCCTGTTCGCGTAACGTAATGCAGCAACGCAACTCCTAACCGGCGGTAGACCGCTGAATTTGTGGTTGTTCCCAGATTTCCTGCTGCTCCCTGCTGCCATTCGCTGCTGCTGCTGCCGCCAAGAGCAGCGCCCAAAAACAGAACCGGTACGTTTAATCGCTTCACCAGCGAATCACCCAGAACACCCCACAAATGCGGAGGCTGACTTGGCCCAATACTACTGCCGTAGCTGACATGACCAAACAGTAGTGGCAGTACCTGTTCGCTCAGGCTGTCCTGTCGAAAATCTAAGCAGGACACACGATCATCCAGCGCGCCCGGTACCCGATCAAATCCGCCGTACACATTTGACTGCCCGGCCACCACAAAGACTTCACCCACGCCCACGCGTCCCACCTGTGTCTGAGCAATCACACTGGTGCCTGCTTTTGCCCGTACATCCAGCCGATACCACCCTGCCGACACGGTAACTTTACCGCGAAAGGCCGATGTGCCTGGGATAAGCGTCAAAGCAGTCCAGGCTGTAACGGTCCCCTGTCCGACGGCTATAGGCACAAAACGGGCATCAACGTTGGTAGCGGTAAGGGGTGCATTTCCAGTCACCAGAACAGCCGCATCATTACCTAAGCTACGTTGAAAAACCATGCGTGGAGTTGGACTGGTAATGGTAAGCTGAGCAAGTGATTGAGAGGAAAGAAAAACGGCGAGTAAAAAAAGTAAGGGATGTACAGGAAGTTTCATAGGGATGGACTAAGCAAAAGCATTACATTAACCTGTCAAATTAGAAGGAAATTAGTGAATAAATGAACATTATTCACTAATTATCGTCTGTTTCTAAAGAGGATGATCTGCGAATAAGTTGATGATTAATAGGTAAATGCGTTTGTAAAGTCACCATGAATTATTTTTCAGGCTCTTTTTGGGTGTATTGTCTGGTTGGAATTTATGCGCTCCTGCAATTGCCCATGGTGTTCACAGGGGCAGTACGTCACGAAGCGGATACACGTCCGAATATCGTCTTGATTGTATCCGACGACCACGGTCGCGAAGCCGTTGGCTGTTACGGAAATCCCGCCATTCGTACGCCCCATATCGACCAGCTGGCAGCCGATGGTGTCCGGTTTTCCAATGCGTTCTGTACCACCGCCAGTTGCAGCCCAAGCCGATCGGTATTGCTGACGGGTGTGCATAATCATGCGAATGGCATGTATGGGCTTGAGCACCAGGTGCATCATTTCAGTTCGTTTGATACGGTGCGGTCATTACCCGTTTTGCTCGAACAGGCTGGCTACCGCACCGCTCGCATCGGCAAGTTCCACGTAGCACCGGAATCTGCATACCGTTTTCAGCAGGTACTCAAGGCCGGAGGGGTCAATGATCCGGCTTCAATCGGGCGTAGTCCAGTCGAAATGGCGCGGCAGTGTTACGATTTCTTAAACCAAAAATCAGACAGCTCTCAGCCGTTTTTCCTGTATTTTGCTACGGATGATCCACACCGAAGCAACACTGTTGCCCGCGATGGTAGGCCTATTTTCGACGGAACGAAACCGAACCTGTTCGGAAATCGACCGGGGGGCTATCCGCAGGTGGGCGATCATTTTTACCAACCGCGTGAGGTACGCGTACCGCCTTACCTGCCCGATACGAAAGCCAGCCGGGCTGAACTGGCGCAATACTACGAGTCGGTCAGTCGGCTGGATCAGGGGGTGGGTCGGTTGATGGACTACCTGAAAGATACCGGCCAGTACGACAATACGCTGATTATTTATCTTTCCGACAATGGGGCACCTTTTCCCGGCTCAAAAACGAATCTGTACGAACCGGGTATGCGACTCCCTGCATTGTTAAGTTGCCTAAACCGCAGAAGCGGGGATTTGTGCAGAATGCGCTGATTTCATGGGTTGATATAACGCCTACTATCCTCGATTTTGCTGGTGTGTCATCCGTAAAGCAGGGGCGTTCCTTTAAAAATATCGTTGAGCAGGATACCGTAACGGGTTGGGATGAGGTTTACGCGTCGCACTCGCTGCATGAAGTGACCATGTATTACCCGATGCGGGTGCTACGCGAGCGCCGGTATAAGCTGATTTTCAATATTGCCCATAACCTGCCGTATCCAATGGCGCTGGATTTATATAATTCCTTTACCTGGCAGGATATTCTCCGAACGAAACAGAAGCAGTTTGGCAAACGAACGGTGGATGCGTATCTGCACCGCCCGCGTTTTGAACTATACGATCTGCAAACCGATCCTGATGAAGTCCGTAACCTGGCGACTAATCCGCGCTTTCAGGTTATTTTGAAACGGATGCAGGAGAAGCTGAAATCGTTTCAGCAGAAAACCCACGACCCCTGGGTGAGTAAGTGGGATTTTGAATAAATTGAAAGTGGTGTCTGTAGTCCCCATGGTGTCAGGTTCGAAAACCTGACACCATGGGGACTACAGACACCACAGACAGCGTAAATCATTTCGCGACCGTCGCGATTTTTAACTCATCGAGTTGTGCCTGACTGATCGTTGAGGGCGAATCAATCATCACATCGCGGCCTGAATTATTTTTTGGGAAAGCAATGAAATCCCGGATGGAGTCGACGCCACCGAAGATCGAACACAGTCGGTCAAACCCAAACGCAATACCGCCGTGGGGTGGAGCGCCATACTCAAAGGCATCCATCAGGAAGCCAAACTGCGATTTGGCTTCTTCGTCGGAGAAGCCCAGAATGCTGAACATGCGGGCCTGCAATTCGCGGTTGAAAATCCGGATCGATCCACCGCCAACTTCCGTGCCATTAATCACCATATCGTAAGCGTTGGCGCGAACGGCCCCTAAATTGCTGTCCAGCAACGGAATATCTTCCGGTTTCGGCGACGTAAAGGGATGGTGCATGGCAAACCAGCGCTTTTCGTCTTCACCATATTCGAGCAGTGGAAAATCGAGTACCCACAACGTACTGAACACGTTCGGATCGCGCAAGCCTAACCGGCTACCCATTTCCAGACGTAGTTCGTTCAACTGCTTACGGGCTTTCGCACACTCGCCGGAAATAATGAGCATCAAATCGCCCGGTTTCGCTTTGAAATGAGCCGCCCATTTTTTCAGGTCTTCTTCTGAGTAAAACTTATCGACAGACGATTTCAACGTACCATCTTCGTTGTAGCGTACGTAAATCAGTCCTTTTGCGCCAATCTGGGGCCGTTTTATCCAGTCTGTCAGCTCATCGAGCTGTTTACGGGTATAGTGTGCACAACCGGGGGCATTGATGCCCACTACCAATTCGGCTGAGTCGAACACGCCAAAACCTTTACCCGATGTCATATCTACCGTATCGAACGTACCTTTCAGCTCGACGAACTGCATACCAAATCGCGTATCCGGTTTATCGGAACCATAAAAGCGCATGGCATCTGCATAGGTCATGCGGGGCACTTCGGCCAGATCAATGCCTTTGACAGCCTTGAACAGATGCCGGATTAAACCCTCGAACATATTCAGGATGTCTTCCTGCTCAACAAACGACATCTCGCAGTCGATCTGCGTAAATTCCGGCTGACGGTCGGCACGAAGGTCTTCATCGCGGAAACATTTCACAATCTGATAGTACCGGTCAAATCCCGACACCATCAGCAATTGCTTAAAAGTCTGTGGCGACTGGGGCAGGGCGTAGAATTCACCCGGATTCATCCGACTTGGCACCACAAAATCGCGGGCACCTTCGGGCGTCGATTTAATCAGAACCGGCGTTTCGACCTCAATAAAATTCTGGCCGTCCATATAGAGCCGCGTCTGTTGCGCCATCCGATGACGTAGTTCCAGATTCCGGCGGACCGGATTTCGGCGCAGGTCCAGGTAGCGGTATTTCAGCCGAAGGTCATCGCCCCCGTCGGTATCATCTTCAATCAGGAAAGGAGGCAACTTGGCCGGGTTCAGCACTTCCAGGGCCGTAACCTTCAGTTCAATATCCCCCGTTGGCAGGTTCGGGTTTTTCGATTTCCGTTCGATGACCGTTCCCGTAGCTTTCAGGACGTATTCGCGGCCCAGGGAGCGGGCTATCGTAAAGAGTTCAGGTGCCGTCTGGCCGTCTTCCAGTAGGAGCTGCGTGATACCGTAGCGGTCGCGGAGGTCAATCCACAACACACCACCCTTATCACGTATCGTCTGGACCCAGCCGGTCAGCGTAGCGGTTTTGTTGTCGTCAGTAAGGCGGAGTTCCCCGCAAGTATGCGTTCGGAGCATTTCTAATGATAGAATTGTAGAATGATTGAATTATTGAATGAACGTAGATACCAACTATTCGATCATTCAATCACTCAATCATTCAACCATTGAGATTGGCCGCAAAGGTACAGACTTAGTCCGCAACGGACAAGGCAGCTGAGATCAATCCGCTCTTTGATTGTAGCGGTCAGTTTTTGTGCTACGTTGAAAGGCTTCGGTTCGGAACGCTCTGAAAATGACGTATCGATTAGTCAAACCGGATAGGTAGGTAAGACCGACTATTGTCCAGCGGGGAGGGGGATTTTTATAAAGAGTTGTCGGGTTGTAAACTAAAGTGCTCGGAATGAATGTCTTGATGATCTGTCCACGAGCCTTTACGTTGACGCCGGAAGGCTAAAAAGAGCCAGTCGCCCATTGTTTTGAGCATCAGTTTACGAGAAGGCATAAAATAATGAAAGAACAACCAGCGGGTCACCCAGGAGAGCAATCCAGTGAATTGAAAACCGTATAATTCGGAAATTCCTTTGCCTAGTCCTAAGCTGGCCGCCTGGCCTAATCCTTTGTAAGTAAACGGCTTCAGGGCTTTACCGTGCAGGGTACGGGCTATATTTCGCCCTGCGTACTCGCCGTGTTTGATGGCCCACAAGGCGTTGGCCGGGCAAGCCTCTCCAGTCTGGAAATGCGGTACGTGGCAGCTATCGCCACCGCCCCAGAGAGTTGACAGTCCATTTATTTGCTGGTAGGGATTAGTGCAGAGCCGTTGCAGATGGTCACGTGCCATCTGTTCGGTCCCGTTCAGCACGACCCGACTCTGTCCAATGGTTGAGATAACCATACTACTCTCCAATAGTCTGCCGTCGCTTAGGTAAGCTCCGTGTTCCGTTACGTTGACGACCCGAACGTTGTTGATTACGTCAATTTCGTATTGACGCATCGTTTTTTCGGTGTACCGGATCAGCCGTTTAAACGCTGGATGAAGCGATGGTAAAATCTGTTCCCGGCTGTTGACAAGTCGGATTTGGGGCGTTATTGTTTGTAGAACAGGGTACTGTTTTTTGAGCAACCGTATATACTCGGCCAGATTTGTCACCAGTTCAACCCCGGCAAAACCACCACCCGCCACGGTGAAGCGCAGAAGTCGACGGGCTGTGGCAACGTCGGCATGAGCCGCCTGCTGAACAAGCCGTTGAAGCGTTTGTTGGGTCCGCAAAAATCCTTCCGGCGATTTTACCTGATACCCATACGTTTGAATCCCCGTTATTGTGTCGCTGTCAACCGAACCGATCCCCACAAGCAGATGATCGTACAGAATAACCTGTTGATTACCGTCGGTCAGCCGTACCGATACGCTCTGAGCGGTAGTGTCTATCGCTTCGGCATACCCCCGCACTATAAGCGCTTTTGGCAACAGGTCGGCTAATGAGCTTAACCGATTCTTATTCTGGACAATGCCTGTCAGGCACTCGCCCGTCCAGCCGTGGAAGGCATGATTCATATGCGGACAAACGACTGCAATACGTATCGTTCCGAGATCGATTTCCGAGCGTAGCCGACGAACCAGCGAACGATACGCCCAGATGGACACGTAACCTCCTCCGAGCAGAACGACCTGTTTAACAGCTTCCATACGACGGAACAGTGATAGGTACGAAGTTAAGCTGTTGAACAGGTTTTTGTTCGCGGGCAACAATAGCTCTTCGGAAAATAGGCTTACCGAAACTATGGTCGGGGGCTATGTCAAAACCCAGATGCGAAAACCGATGGGCTACCGTATGGATGTATTCAGCCTGCTCAAGTGTGGGGTTGCCTATGCTAAAATCGCCCTGGTAGTGCGCTTGTGCCAGAAGCATGGTCTCGGCCAGGCAGGCGTAGGAAACACCCGCGGGTAGTCCAACATGGCGCTGGTGGCAACGGAGGTGCGGCACAGTAACCAGCCCGCCGTCAATAACCGTTACGTCGGGGCGTTTACGTAGCAGCGAGGGATGGGTGTTGCGAGGCTGCGTATCATCGAGCACGACCGCCCCCATTTTAAGGTGATGCGGCTGAAGAATGCTGTCGGCTGCACTAGTCAGCAGAACCACAATATCGGCCTGTCTGATGGCATCCAACTGTTGGTACACTTCTGTCTGAACTGAGGAATTTATAGCCCGCATGTCGGCTGCCAAACGATATAGTCGGTGTGCATTCCGGGCCAGTAGCAAATACTTCGCTTCTGGCTGGTGTTTTGCCAGTAATGTACCAACCAGCGTACCCACACTACCCGTAGCACCAACCAAAGCGACAACCGGCCTGGGGTTATGACACTCCCGAATCAGTTGGGCGATCCGTTGCCAGGTGATGACGGCGGTATAAGCGTTTCCATTCGTAACCGATAGGTATGGGTTGTTGGATACCAGCTTCCCGCCTATTGTAATTGGCGATGTGAGTGCGCCAAGACCCATTAGTTCAGCCCCTTTAGAAGCCGCCAGCGCCAGCGCTTCCTGTATGCGGGGCAGCATTGCTTTCTGTTGTTCAAGCAGTTGCCGACCCGTATAAGGCAGCATGATGATGTATCCCTCAGGTTCGGTAGCGTCGGGAGTGAGCGTTACGTCGCTCCAGACAAAAGGAGCCAGCGGACGGTTACGTAACGCAAACCGGTAGACAGCATCTGGAATCCAGCCGAGGGGCGGGGCTAGTACCTGGAGATCTTTTCGGTAGCTACTGCGAAGGTGAACCAAAAACGCGAACTTTTTCATGAGCTTGATTCCAGTTAAGAGGACTAAATAGGCGTATCTATTAGTCGCCTAGAAGTGATCTACTGGAAACAACTTACCCTGAAATCTGCTGAAAGACAGAGCTGTTACGTGTTAGTTTACCCCCCGCCCCCTGAAGGGCGAGTGCTCCGAAGTGGATTTTTCCCCTTCAGGGGCGGGGGGTAAGGGCGCTACAACCAAATGCCTTTGCCGTGAAGGAACGGGGGTAAATTAATTACTTCCGATAATCCAGTGCGGGTTTTCGGTTACCCAACAGGGCTTCGTATTTAAAATCTGCTCCCCGTTTCTGAACCCATTCGGCGCGGGCTTTCTCAATAAGTGCGGGTGTTTTGTATAAATCCAATGCCGTCATAGCCAGTGTTTTAGCTGCAACAAGCATCCCTTTCTGGCCGATACTCATACCACTGGCAGCCGTTGATTGCCAGCTATGTGCCGACGAGCCCGGTACCCACGTAGCAGTCGACAAACCAACCGTCGGTACCACCCAGCTTACATCGCCGACGTCGGTTGATGCGCTGCTTGTGGTGGTCTCGGAGGCCGTACGGAAATCGTTTACTTTGGCAGCACTCTCAATAGGTACTTTAGGACCTGTGAAGGTCTGGCTGATCTTATTGGCGAAGTCAGTTTCTTCCGCCGTGTACGTAATACCGCCCACAGTTTGCAGATTCTGGTGCATAACTTCTGCCAGCGTTACGTTCGGAAGCAGGTTGTAAACTCCGCCCAGTACTTCCCATTCGACCTGCGTACCTGTTCCTTTGGCGGCTCCTTCAGCGGCATTTTCAATCCGTTTCCAGACACTTTGCAGGACGTCGCGGTCTTTATGACGGGCGTAATAATACACTTCGGCAAAAGCCGGTACTACGTTTGGCGCTTCACCACCGCGTGTAATGACGTAATGAATTCGCGTATCGGACGGAATGTGTTCGCGCATCATGTTGACCATATAATCCATGGCTTCCACACCATCCAGCGCCGACCGGCCTCGTTCGGGTGCTGCAGCCGCGTGCGACGCAATCCCTTTGAAGCGGAATTTCGCATTTTTATTGGCCAGCGACGTACTGGCATCGGCCGCATTCTGAGCACCCGGATGCCAGTGTAATACCACATCAACATCGCTGAACAGGCCATCG
Organism: Spirosoma sp. KNUC1025; assembly: GCF_045160025.1. GTDB lineage: Bacteria > Bacteroidota > Bacteroidia > Cytophagales > Spirosomataceae > Spirosoma. The sequence goes on along the minus strand of NZ_CP087139.1, from coordinate 210,671 downwards.
CGCACCATATATACCTTACCCGCGCCACCTTCTTCCGCCGGGCAGCCATAAATTCTGACCGTTCCGCTATGGCCTGATTTTTTCAGCCAGTCTTTTATCTCGACAGCAGCCGCTACCGACGCTGTACCGAACAGATTATGCCCGCAACCGTGTCCCCCTTTTTGTCCCTGAATGGGTGTGAACTCAGGTTTTGCTTCGGTAGCCAGGCCGGGTAGCGCATCATATTCGCCCAGAATTCCGATGATGGGCTTGCCAGACCCATACGTAGCGACAAACGCTGTAGGAATACCTGCTACGCCTGTTTTCACGTCGAACCCTTCTTTCTTTAGCTGCTCTTCCAGCAGAACTGAACTCTTGTCTTCCTGATAACCCAATTCGGCGAAGTCCCAGATCTGCTTCGAGATACCAGCGTATTCAGGGAATCGCTTATCCAGATCGGCAATAATTGTTTTTTTATCCGGGTCGACAGCGGGTATGGCCGCTTTCTTTGCTTTTGGCTGCGCTACGACAAGCAACGGTAGCAGAAGAGCTGCTGTGAGGAGTTGTGTTTTCATTTATGTTGTATTCGGGTAATTGAGTTGTAAACCAATAAAAATAGGGCAAAAAGGCGAAGGGGGCAATATAATTTAAGCCGTATTCGCTTTAGTACGTAATTCTTATAAGTATGCCTACCTCGTTTGACCAAGCTCAACTAGCCATTTACACTCGAAAATTTACCAAACTTAAACAGGGTAGTACGCCCTATGGTAAAGCTCCTCATAAACCCGTTTTCCTGCTTACGCTCCTCGAATTGATTGACAAGCAGCTGATTACTGACAACCATGTAACAGTTACCCCCGAATTGGTCGCTACGTTTAAAGAAAACTTCTCGTTGCTAGTCAAAACAGCTCACAAAGACGACTTTACACAACCGTTTTTCTACCTGCAGAGTGATGGCTTCTGGTTTCTAAAAACTAAGACTGGGGAGTTGCTTAATACGTATATCCGTAGCGTTCAAACACTAAGTGATCGGCTTAACTATGGCTATTTCACGAATAATCTATTCGATTTACTAGCTAATGACTACGCTCGACTGCATCTCATAAATACGCTGCTCGACTGCTATTTCACCGAAACCAAAACCAAGTTCTTACGTATCAAAAACGCTGGCCGTAGTTATTTGCAGGATTTGGAAACGTATTTGTTGAATGAAAAAGAAGCAGTTTATGATCCCTTGCTACCCGCTGACGATGAAGAAACTCGCTTTGTCCGGGGTGGCTTGTTTAAGAAATTGGTGCCGAAAGTTTATGATTTTACCTGTGCCATTTCAGGTATGAAAGTGATTGCCATAGATGGTTCTTCATTGGTCGAAGCGTGTCATATCGTCCCGATCAGTATTTCAGGCGACGATAAAGTCACAAACGGCATTGCTCTCTGTCCAAACCTACATACTGCCTTTGACCGGGGTATGATTGGCGTAGATGATCGTTTTCGTGTCGTAGTGTCTCCCTCGCTAGCTGACAACGTGGCGAGTCCTTATAATCTAAAACAGTTTCACGGTCAGCCATTACGTCTGCCATTCGGGGAAATGCATTATCCAAAAATGGAGAGTTTTCGGTGGCACATGCGAGAGCGGTTTAAGAGGTGAATAGTAGGGCATAAATGAAAGCTAGCCAATATTTATCAACGTACTAAACTTTACTTACTGTTAGTGTTCTCATTCTAGTCAAAGAATTTAGAAGGACAAAGCCGATGAAAATTTCGTTTTCTTGCCAATAACAAAGACCATGTGCTTATGCAGTAGCCCTTCTTTTATTGTAAATCAGCCGATAGACTATGAAAACGCCGATTGATTTGGAACAGCTTATAACGGAAGGTATCAAAGGCCTACCGCAGTCCTATCTGAATGAGGTTGCTGATTTTGTCGTTTTGTTCGTCGTCGGGCCATGGAACAAAAGCCATACGATTTGGAAGAGATTCAACGGGAATTGCAGTTGCTGGATACGCATGAGCGTCAGCATCTGGAAGATGAATTCAAGGATTTTGATCAGCAATTTCCTAAAGAATGAATCAACACGTAAGTGATACGATGGCTATTGTGTCGTATTTGAGTAAGCGCAGACTATCCCCTTCTGTCAAGCAAATTTTTCAGTCAGCAGACATTGGACTTAGTAGCATAATCATTCCGGCTATTGTTGCGGTTGAGGTTAATTATCTATCTGAAAAGGGACGTATTGACGTATCGTTAGCTGATCTAAAAGAGCATACACACCTTTACTAGGTCAATGGCTTCTGTAGCTCCGGACGTGAAAATTAATTCATGCACTTCGCACCCTAACAAATCAGCTAATTGCTGCCGGGCAGTTTTTACCGTTTCGTGCGCCGATACACCAAACGGGTGTGTACTAGCGGCATTGGCATAGGTGTCCGTCAGGAAGGGCATCATCGCTTCCAATACGCGTGGGTCAAGCCGGGTGGTAGCGTTATTGTCGAGGTAGATCATACGGTAAAAATAAGCAGAAAGTAGGAACGTAGAGAGGTCCGCCAGCCAACTAAACGGATTACTTATATCATCATCCGCATGTACATGAATTGTACACGACCTCGTCATCATGTACAAAAAAAGCGGCTCCGTTCTGTGTCCGATAGTAAAACGGTGTTACGTCAGTTGTCAGCCGTGAAATAATCTGCTGCACTACGTAGCCTTCCCAGGAGCCGCCCAGTAGCAAATTACCGGCTAGAGCGTTGTAGTCATTGATGTCGACCAGCCGATGAACTAGCCCACTGTCGCGAATGAATACTTTTGGTGCTTTCACCAGCCGTTTACCAAACATAGCTAAAAACGGCAACTGCCGGAAAATAAGACAGGCTTGCCCGGAGGCTATTTAATAAGTTTCGCTCAAACATTAATCAAGTAAACTTTGATTGAAAATTTACTTGATTAATGTTCAATTCGTAAGCTATAGTCTCCGGAATTCTTATATAGAGACATAATCCGAATATTGAAGGTTACGTTACGTAGCGCAGCTTCCAGGTACGTAATCAACAACTGGTCAATCCTTATTCACCAACGACCCGGAGCAAATCGCGAACCCGCAACTGATCCCATACGAGTGGCTTGTAATACCGACCAATTGGCAGGGTTTGTCCAGGTACGGAAATTCGCGTTTCTGTCATCGAAATAATTTTGGCTTTGGCGACAATGAACGAGCGGTGAATACGTAGAAATTGTTCGCCGGGTAGCAGTTCTTCGTAATAGCCCAGGGTTTGCCGGGTAATTATCTGCTGGCTGGCCGTAGTGATCTTTACATAGTCGCGCAGACTCTCCAGCCAGATAATATCTCCCAGTGCAACCCGTATCAACTGGCGGTCTTCCTTGATAAACACAAACGGTTCTTCATGCGCGACCGGTTGAGCAGGCGCAATAGTCAGTTTGTGGGCAAATACCTTTCCAACGGCTTTCATGAAGCGGTCGAACGGGATCGGCTTGATGAGGTAGTCCAGCACATCCAGCTCATAGCCATCCAGGGCGTACTCCCGGTAGGCCGTTGTCAGAATGGTTTTAGGTGGATTCGTCAGTGTTCGCAGTAGATCCAGACCCGAGAGTTGCGGCATCTGTATATCCAGAAAGAGCAGATCGACGGGTTTGTGCGGCAATAGGGTAAAGGCCTCTACCGCCGAACGACACTGACCTACCAGTTCCAGGGTATCGACCTGCCGGACGTACGAGGCCAGTAATTCCAGAGCGATCGGTTCGTCATCGATCAGCAAGCACCTGATTTTCATAGTTCGTTGCAGGGATAAAGTCACTATGGATCAACGCCAGTTTGAGCGTTACCAGATACGTACCCGTACCATTCAGTTGCCGTAGCTGATGACGACCAGGGTAGATCAGTTCCAGACGTTTGGCAATGTTGGGTAAACCTATTCCCGTAGCTGAGCTGTCATCGCTTAGCTCAGGTTTACTGTTTTCTACTTTAAAAACCAGTTCACTGGAGCCTACCGTCAGTTGAATCTGGAGCCAGGCTTCATCCAGTTGGCGGCTCACACCGTGTTTGAACGCATTCTCGACAAAAGGCAGCAGAATGAGCGGAGCGATAACGAGCTGGTCTGTAGGCCCATTTATTTGCAGCGACAGGTGGAGTCGGTCGCCGTACCGAATGCGCTCCAGCGCCAGGTAATTCTGCAAATAATCAATCTCTTTCCGGAGGGGAACCTGGGCCATGTTGCCTTCATAGAGCATGTATTGCATCAACTGAGCCAGTCGCATCACCACTTCCCCCGCTTTCTGGGAGTCTTGGCGGGTCAGCCCATAGAGGTTGTTGAGCGTGTTGAACAGAAAGTGAGGATTGATCTGATCCTTCAATGACTTTAGTTCGATACGCTGGTTGGCAATAATCAACTGCTGGTTGAGCTGCTGCTGACGAAAGCCATAGCGAATCATGTGAAAGCCAATCAGAATACTGCTGGTACAAAGCAGATAAAAGGCGCACAAAAACAAACGGCCCAAATCCCAGGGACTTTCGTTGGCTAACCGGTCGGGCTCAAACGGTACGAGGTACAGGTAATAAGACCCCTCCCAGTACAAAACTCCACAGAGCAGTAGGGCAGCCAGCGTCAGTAAACTAAACGGAACGTAGCGGCCAGTCAGCAAATAGGTCGGGATGAGCCAGTACAGCGTAACGTAGGTAAACAGCAGTTGGGCGGGTAGCTGGGCGAGAGCCGACAGCAGGTTGGCTACGTACCGATGCTCGAATTTATCCAGTGCCAGCACCTGCATCAGTATATAGCACAGCCAGGCTACGGTATGAATCAGGATCTCCCGATAAATGGACGGCTGAAGTCGGGGCATGGGGCAGACATTAAGCGTGTTAAAATTAACAAATTACCCGCTGATTTCCCTGTCGGATCAATGCCTGATCCATACGTGCGACGAACAACCGGCAGACCGCGACAGACGACAGCTTTTCTGGGTTAAACCGTGCAGGCCAATCTTAGCAGGCGTCTATCACAGCTCGACGGGCGTTTGTCGGATTCATTTGGCGGGTTTGCCAGACTGCCTAATATTTACAGGTGCCAACCTAAGATGAGTGAAAGCCGATTGGCCGCCGGTATGGCCATCGGCTTTCAACGAACTCAGTAGGGGTATTCCAGGCCAACCGTCACCCATGAAATTACATAGTTTATTCGTGCTGGTCTATGTCATTTTCGTTGATTGGCAAGCCGTTGCGGCTCAGGATAACCGGTATGGATTTTACTTTACCAATCGTCAGATGCGGGTACACATTCCGTTTCAGTTTCGGTCGAATCTGATCATTATACCCGTATGCATCAACGAGCGTGAGGTCGCTTCCTTTATTGTGGATACCGGGGTTGGCCCAACCATCATTACAGATGCCAGAGCATTTCAGCTCCAGCATTTCACGGTAAGTCGTAGGCTGAACATGGCGGGGGTTGGTGGAGAAAATACACTAGAGGCTTCGGTAGCGATCAATAATTCAATCCGGGTGGGTTCGCTACGCGCCGATCATCATGCGCTGGTTATTCTCCAGGAAGACGTACTGAATTTATCGGAGTATGCGGGCGTACCGATTCATGGGATTATTGGCTACGAACTTTTTGCTAATCTGGTTGTTACCATCGATTTTCAGCATCAGGTGCTTACGCTGACCCAGCCTGATCACTTCCGCTATCGACGTAGCAAAGGAGATCGGTACCCTATTTCTATTCAGGATAATAAAGCCTATACCAATGCACTGTCGGTCTCGAACGGGAGCCAGTCGCTCCCGCTTCGGCTTGTAATCGATACGGGGGCGGGACAGGCTTTGTTGCTGGATCGATACCAGCGGTCGGCTGCGCCCGTATCGGGCAAAATCGTTCGGGTGCCATTGGGGCGGGGGCTTACAGGGTTTATTCATGGTCAGATGGGTCGATTGCCAATGGTTTATATCGGTCGGTATCTGCTGAACAACGTACTGGTTTCTTACCCCGATAGCACTGATTTTGGTCGGAAACTCACCAACCTGCCACAACGCCAGGGTAATGTCGGCTGTGAGTTGCTACGTCGGTTTCGGGTAACGTTCAATTTTCCGGAACGCTATATGATTCTCAAGCCGGTAAAGCAGATGCTGCGAGCACCCTTTGAACACGATATGAGCGGACTTGAGCTTCGGGCGCGAAGCGACAATTTGAGCCGCTACTTTATTGCTCAGCTGGTTCGCCAGTCCCCCGCCGAACGGGCCGGGTTACAGGTTGGCGATGAGTTGCTGATCATCAACAACAGCCCCGCCGATACATTAACTATGGGCGATATTCAGGCGATGCTTCAGGCTGGGGATGGTAAACCCGTTTCCCTTATCATTCGTCGGCACGGCCAGTTAATTCCTTACCACTTTTCACTCAAACGACTCATCTGATGGTATCCTCTGAACGCTCGCATACGCTGGGTAAAACCACCGCCGAACGAATGAATGCGCTGTTTACCCCAGGCCGAATACTTGTAGCTATTGCTATGGTATCCCTTGGCCTCGAACACCTGATTACCGGCAATTTTCCCGTAGCGCTGTTGCCGATACCAGGTCATTTTCCGGGCCGGTACGTGATGGTGCTTACGCTGGGAATAGTTCTGATAACGGCTGGAATGTGCGTGGGCGTATCGTGGAAAGCTGATTACGGAGCGTTCGGGTTAGGGGTTCTTTTCGGGTTACTGGCGTTATCGCTCCACGTTCCTCCCTTGCTGAAAAATCCCTCGAATGGGGGTGCCTGGACGGTTTTTGGCGAACTGCTGGCGTTCAGTGGCGGATCTTTTTTTGCCGCAGGATTGCTGTCGCAGGCTGGGTCAGCTCCATCAAATCGTCGCTTCGGGCTGATTCTGGCTGGCCGTTGCCTGTTTGCGGGGGCACTGGTTATTTTTGGTGTACTGCACTTCATCTATGCTCATTACATTGCTACGTTAATGCCATCGTGGATACCGGCTCCTTTGTTCTGGGCTTATTTTGTGGGCGTTGCCTTTCTGGCAACCGCAGTTAGTTTGCTCATAAACTGGCTACGTACTCTGTCGACGGGCTTATTGGGGCTGATGTTTTTACTTTGGGTAGTCGTATTGCATGCGCCACGTACCGCCAAAAATCCTCAGGTTGAGCCAGAATGGACGAGCTTGTTCATCGCACTGGCTATGAGCGGTTTTTGCTTCCTGATAGCCAGTAGTGCCCGGTCGGCGCAGACCCGTTAATTGTTCACCCGCAGAAGTCTTTGGAATCTGATTATAACGGGTTGTCGACGTAACGTTTCTGCCGATGGAACGTACGTATCATTCGGGTTAATTCATAAAAAAAATGACCGAAAAATAAAAGCCTGACCGCTTTCATCGTCAGATTATGTAAGTTAGCTATTATCAGATAGTTAGTATGGATAATCTGGCAAGGGGAACATTTTTTGGCGTGTCGAAAAATGCAACGGCTGTGAATGGACTGACCATTGTGCGGTCTGCTTATCACAACCTGCGCAGCTGTCCCTGGCATTACCACGAAAATGCTTATTTTGCCTATACAACCAGCGGTACGCTGATTGAAACCTATAAACGAAATGAACTGGCGCTGAGTGCCGGTTCGCTGACGTACCATCATAGTCAGGAACCGCATTGCAATAGCCGGTATTCTCCTTACGTATCAGCTCTGCATGTAGACATTGAAGCTAGCTGGTTTGATCGACTTGACCTGCGCAAAGCCAGACCTGAAGGCTTGCTGGAATTACATTCGCCTGATCTTAAAATCATCTTTGCGCGGCTGTTGGCCGAAACAGCCCATAGCGCTACTGAAAAGCAGCTCGGTACAGAAAGCCTGATTGTGACGGCCTTCAGCAAAATGCTTCGGTTGAAAGACTACAGCGAGCGGAAGCCAGTCTGGCATCAGCACATAAAGGAACTGCTGTATGCTCAGTATGACCAGAACCTTAGCCTGACTGATATTGCTGCCCAGCTTCAGCTGCATCCTGTATACCTCTGTCAGCAGTTTTCTAAACTTTTCCAGTGTACCCTGAGTGAGTACGTGCGGAAGATAAAAATTGAGAAAGCAACGGAACAATTGATGATGAGGCAGCCGGTTTCGCTCACCTCACTGGCCTATGCCTGTGGCTTTTCAGACCAAAGCCATTTCATTCGCATTTTTAAAAAACATACGGGCTTCACCCCGCTGGCCTTTCGTAAACGTATGGGTTAAGCGCTACCGCGACCTTAATTCTATTCTATTTTTTGGCTATCGGTTAGGGCAATTTTGCCTGAAAAAGCAATGTATTCACCATCCTGTTAAACCGATGAACAGAAACCGATTTATCGCAGGTATTTTAAGCCTGGCAGCTCTGCCTGCCTTTGCGGGTATCAGAAAAACGGTCCAGCGGACCAAAGGATTTAAGGCGAGTGCGGGCGAGGGCCGGCTCCACGGGCATATCAAACTCAAAGGGGTAAATGCCAACGTACTGGATGTGAAAATTTCGGGTAGCGATACCGAGGGCGATCTGGCAATATTTGAGCAGACCTCGTTATCGCAGGGTCGCGGCACACCTTTACACGTACATCCGTCGCAGGATGAAGTCTTTTACGTGCTGGAAGGAGCCTACGTCTTTCAGGTTGGCGATGAAAGATTTCAGCTAAAAGTTGGCGACAGTATTTTTCTGCCCCGAAAAGTACCCCATGCCTGGACGCAGGTGGCTGAAACAGGTAAAATGATCGTGATCCTGCAACCAGCGGGTAAGCTGGAAAATTTCTTTGTTACCATGTCGGGCATGGATCATGAGCCCTCGAAAGAAGAAATTGCGGCTACGTTTAGTGCTAACCAGATGCAGGTAGTTGGGCCGCCCATTAAGCTGGAATAGACGACCATGCTACGTTAAATATTGGTATTGATGGCGTCGTGCCCGTGGTATACCCGGTAATCGACGCCATCAAAGTCCGTATCTTCAGGAAGCGGACGGGACCCTCTTTTCGCGAAATGAATCTACTGTTTCACAAGACCTTGACCCGTACCACTGAGAATGACCGGGGCGCTAAGGTCAAAGAGATTGTTTTCTTCTTCACATCGACCGGAATTTGCTGGTCAACCGGACTGACATTCGTTGCGTTTTCGAACGAGTTTACCGCATCAAGCGTATTGTTTTTAAGCAGGGTCAGGCGGCCCGTGGGAGCCAGTTTTTTTGCGCCGTCGAGCTGGAACGTACGAGCCTGTGCTTTATCCGATACGTTCGCTATTTTCAGAATAACGTCATTCGTGGCTTTGTCCCAGGCCGCCGAGGCATATAAGCTATCCTGCCCGGCCAGCGGCTCATTTCCCTGCGTCAGGCTCAATACGTTTGTGCCTTTGTTGAGTGAATACAGCTTCTGGACGTAATAATTAGGTGTTCCGTAAACCCGCAGATTATCGACCCAGATCAGATCAGGCGTCCATTGCCAGCCGTCAGCGTGGGCAAAGAGAGGGGCATAGGAAGCCATGTTCACTACAGCCGCGTTACGTTCGAGGCCCGTCATAAAAGCCGCTTCCGACAGCGCACACTGCCAGTTATTCTTGTTGTTCACGCTGACCGTTTTGTCGCTTTGGGCTGCCCATTCGCCCGCAAATACTTTCGAGCCGGTTCGCGGATAGCTGTCATATCGATTTACATTCTGTAAAAACCACTCAGGCCGACGGTAATAGTGCTCGTCGATCAGATCGGCCTTCATCTCGCGCAGTTTGCCGTTCAGGTAATCGAATCGGTCGCCGTTGGGGTCGGTTCCTGAGCTGCAAACCAGCCGCATGGCCGGGTATTTTTCTTTGATGGCTTTCTGGAAAACGGCCAGTCGTTCCACGTACTGAGGTCCCCAGTTTTCGTTACCGACACCCAGAAATTTGAGGTTGAAAGGTTTCGGATGGCCAAGGTCGGCCCGCACTTTGCCCCATTTGGTCGATCCGTCGCCATTGGCAAATTCAATCAGGTCAATAGCATCCTGTACGTACGGGTCCAACTGGTCCATGGGTACCAGTTCGGCGGTATTGAACTGGCAGGCCATGCCGCAGTTTAAAATCGGCAATGGCTCGGCACCAATGTCTTCGCAGAGTTGAAAATATTCCAGGAAACCCAGCCCAAAGGTCTGGAAGTAGTCGGGAGCCGGACGATGGCCAAACTCAAAATTCCAGCGGTTAATAATCAACTGGCGATCTTCGGCGGGGCCGAGCGTTTTTTTCCATTGATAACGCTGGTCGAGATCGTAGCCTTCTACAATGCAGCCGCCCGGAAACCGCACAAAGCCTGGTTTCATATCGGCCAGCATCTGAATCATATCGGCCCGCATCCCACCTGGGCGGCCCTTCCAGGTATCTTCAGGAAAGAGCGAAATCATATCCAGGTCGACCATGCCCGTACCTTCAAACCACAGCCGTAACGTAGCTTTGGATTCGCCTGCTGTCGATTTGAAGCTGATCTGTTGCTTATGCCAGCTCTTATCCGACTGTTGGGGTGTTAGCAGGCCGGAGCCGATCACCTCGTCTTTAGCGTTGAGTAAGTCGACGTGAAGTTTGATATTGCCAGACTGCACCCGGTACAATACCGAAAAATCGTAACGTAGTCCGGGCTTGATGCCCATGCCCCGGAAGCCTTCGTTGGTCATGCTCAGATCGCCCTGACCGGCATTGCTGGTCGTTATCCGCACGTAGCGTGGATTGCTCGTACTTTTCTCCTGCCGATTCTGTATCAGTACGTCCCCTTCCGTACGTTTCTTTCCGTCGACTTTCCAGCCCATGAGCGGTTTGAAAAACTCAAACGAGCGATTTTTGACCAGCTCAGCATAAATACCTCCATCGGCGCCGAAGTTGATGTCTTCGAAAAATACGCCCCACATCGTCGGCTGGATATCGGCAACGGGTTGTGCTACGTTTACCCGAACAAGGGGTGACGGCTGAGCCTGAGCACAAAATGGGCTGGATGCCAGGAGTAAACTGGCCGCAATGGACCAAAATTTTGTCTGTAACATGATGGGTCTGGGTTGGCTGTTGGCACGTAACGGCTAGTAGACGCGGCCTGGTGGGTTGGGTGTATTGGATCGTTGCCAGTTTAATGATTCCAGGTTAAGCCAGCCGTTCGGAATTCAATCTGGCGTTTGCCCTGACCGGCAAACTCAATATCGACAACCATTTTTCGGGCGGCTTTCATTTGGTTGAGGAGGGCTTGTTCGGAGTCGAAAAAAATGACATTGGCACTTCCATTTTCGGCCGCCGAAAATGAATAGTCAGTCGGCGGATTTCCGTCGAAACGAACGCGGGCTCTTCCATCCTGATAACTGCGGTTAAACTGGCCTTTCGACACCTGGATGTACACATGCGTGTCACTTTCCCGCTTCCGAACGGTTAGCGTAGCCACTGAACCACCAGCGTAGGGAAACTCAAATTCGAGCAGGGTAGGGGAAACAAGGGATGCTTTATAAACGGTACGTCCTTCTTTATCAACTGTTTTTGAATAATGCCACGTACCGGCACCTTCCACCGCTTTGTCCGTAGCCATCGCTTTTTCCGACATTTTCTCAAAGACGGGAGCCGGGTTGCTGTCTACATTGGTAGCGACCGGGTCGGCTGGTTTGCCCGGAGTTGATTGCTTTTTGCTGCCGCATGAATAAAGCACTAGCAAACAAAAGAAAGAAAGAAGCCCTTTCATGCCGTAAACGGTTGTCGTGGTACGTTTGGTAGAAACCTGATACAAGGATAACAGAGTTAGGGCCGGGTTTCAATCTGGCTCGCAAAAAAAGAAACTTTTTTCAGTAAGTACATGGTACAACTAGCCAGATAAGCGTCAGGTGGTAATCGATTTATTGGCATTGATGCACTGGAAATGAGACAGTCTGACAAACAAAAGTTTGCTATTTTTGACAACGACTAACCCTGCTCATCGCTGCATGTTGTACGCCAACGGAACGCCCACGGTTGTTATCGCCCTCGTTCTCTTTCTACTGATGCTGGCCGTTCATTGGGCCGGTTTACGACTGCGATTGATTCGCCGGGAGCAGGGGCCTGATGCGGACATAAAAGGCGGCAGTACCATTGAAGGGTCATTGCTGGGGTTGCTGGCTTTATTGCTAGCTTTTACGTTCAGTATGGCTAATGAGCGATACGATGCCCGGCGGGCTGTTATCATTCAGGAAGCTAATGCAATCGGTACGGCTGTACTTCGGGCCGATCTCTATCCGGACACAACCCGCCAACGATTTCGGGCCGATTTTCGTCAGTACGTCGAAGCCCGGATTGCCTACTATACAGCCGGGGTCGATCCCGACCAGATTCAGGCGGCCTTGAAACAGTCGGATCAGTATTCGGCGGCCATCTGGTCGAGGGCGACGGAGTTGGCCCGGCAGACTCCTCATGTGACACCCGCAAACCTGATGATTCCGGCTCTGAACGACATGATTGATGTGGTCACAACGCGTGATGCCACGTTGGTGGCCCAGATTCCGGCTTCCATTCTGTACGTACTGATGGCTTTGTGTCTGGTGGGTAGTTTTATTATTGGCTACATGGCCGATAAATCCGACTGGATGCTTGCCATCTGTTTTTCGGCCATGACCGCGCTGGCGATTTACCTGATCGTCGATCTCGACCGGCCGCGTCAGGGCTTGATCACAACCGACGCTATGCACCAGAAAATGCTGGATTTACGCGCCATGTTTCCGGAGAAATAAAGTGCCGATCAAGCTACGAGTCGCCGTAGTTTTTCTTAAGTTTGGGGTATATTTATTCATTATGCGTATTTCCAATACACGATTGTTTGCGGCAGTTATCGGGCTGTCGGTTCTACTTGCCAACGGTTTAACAGGGTGCCAGTCGAAAGGGTCAACTTCCGATAAAACGGCTTCTTCCGATTCGAGTTCTGCCGGTAAGTCCACAAATGGAACTGCCGGAACAGCGGCCGCAGCCCCTGATCCATCCAGTATTCCTGCCAGTAAAATTGCGGATGCCGCTACGATTCTGGCCCGGCCGCAGGTGCCGATTCTGTGCTACCATCAGGTTCGCGACTGGCGGGCCAGCGACTCCAAAAGTGCGAAAGATTACATCATTCCGGTGGCGGCTTTCAAAGAGCAAATGCAGATGCTGGCCGATAGTGGCTACCATACCGTTTTGCCTGACCAGCTGTATGCCTATCTGACGACGGGCGCTCCCCTGCCGCCAAAGCCGGTTATGCTTACGTTTGATGATGGTGATCTGGATCAATATGAAGTGGCCGCGCCGGTGCTCGAAAAACACGGCTTTAAAGGCGCTTTTTTCATCATGACAGTGGCTATTGGCCGACGGGGAAAACAGCCGTATATGGATAAAACCCAGATCAAAGATCTTGCGGATCGGGGCCATACCATTGGGGCACATACCTGGGATCACCACAACGTAAAGAAATACCAGGGCGAAGACTGGAAAATTCAGTTGGAAGAGCCTAAAGCCAAGCTTGAAGCCATTATTGGTAAGCCTGTCCGGTATTTTGCCTATCCGTTCGGGTTGTGGAATAAGCCTGCGTTGCCTGAAATCCAGAAGCGGGGGTATGCAGCCGCCTTTACGCTGGCTGACAAACGCGATGACCAGATGCCGCTCTATACGGTTCGACGTATCATTGCGGGCGGGCAGTGGAAAGCCACAACCATGTATCGGAATATGGTTCAGAGTTTTGATGATAAATAAGGCTGATTTGAACAGCACAAAAAAAGCGGCCCTGAGCCGCTTTTTTTATTATCCGCTGGCTGGTACTATTGCATCCTGAACCTACCCAATAACCCATGAAACGAACGATTCTGCTGTTGTGCGCGCTGCTAACCGCTGCCTATTTTTCGAACGCTCAAACCAGTTCGCCCCGATTGATTATTCGCGGAGATGATATGGGGTATTCGCACGCGGGCAATGAAGCTATTCTGAAGTGCTATAAAGAAGGCATCGAAAAGTCGATTGAAGTGCTGGTACCCTCGCCCTGGTTTCCGGAGGCCGTTATGATGCTGACGCAAATTCCGGATGCCGACATAGGTATTCACTTAACCCTGACCAGCGAATGGGACAATGTTAAGTGGCGCCCGCTGTCGGATTGTCCGAGCCTGCGGGATGCGGATGGCTATTTTTATCCGATGGTTCGCCCGAACAAAAACTATCCGAAACAGTCGGTGGTCGAAAACGACTGGAAACTGGCTGATATTGAAAAAGAATTTCGGGCACAGATCGAACTGGCGATGAAGAAAATCCCTCGCATAAGTCATTTTTCGGGACATATGGGCTGTACCACGTTAAATGACGACGTGATTGCTCTGGTGAGAAAGTTGGCCCAGGAATACCACATTAAGCACTATGATACGAGTCTTCGGGAGGCTGGCGTTACGTATACCAGTTACGTAGGCGCTCATGCGACCCCCGAGGAGAAACTAATGAGTTTCACGAAAATGCTCGAAAGCCTTGAGCCTGGGAAAACGTACCTCTTTGTCGATCATCCCGGCCTGAATACGCCGGAAATACAGGCCATTCACCACATTGGTTATGAAAACGTTGCTACCGATCGGCAGGGCGTAACAGATATCTGGACCAACCCGCGTATGAAGCAACTTATCAAAGACAAAGGCATTCAGCTAATCGGATATAGTCAGTTGTAAGTTGTCACTGGTCACTAGCTGACACGACTAATGACCAGTGATACGGGTTTTTGCCAGGGAAGCTGACGCGTAACGTACATGTCAAACACCACAAATCCACCCGCCAGTACAACCAGAACAAGAACGATTCCCAACAGAATTTTTAACCCCTTACGTAGCATACGCTTTGATTGGTTCGGGTCAGGCCAGTTCAGTGCGGACGCGTTCGAGCAAAGTTTTGGTTGCCTGGATGCCATCGGCAGTAGCCAGGTAGCCGCCTGGTGCGTTATACATGTGCATCAGTCCGCCTTCGTATTCAATGCCTACATAACCGCTGAAACCAGCATCTTTAATGATTTTGAACATCCTGAGGAAATCAGTTTCCGTTTCGTTGCCTTTTGCATCGAATTTGTGCGTTTTGGCGCTGATACCTTTGGCGTACGGCATCATCTTTTTTACGCCCTCGTAGCGATCATATTCTTTGATGCATTTGGTGCCCATTATGCCTTTGATATCGTTGGTTTCGGGTTTGCTACGTTGCCGACAGAAATTACCGAAATCAGGCAGTAAGCCCGCGTTAGGCATATTTACCTGCTTCATAACGCCTACCAGCCAGTCGATATCGGTGGAGTTGCCGAAGTGATTTTCCACAATGACGTTCATGTTCGACTTTGCCGCATATTCGAGCAGTTTATGATAGCCGTCAGCCGCTGCTTTGGCGGCTTCTTCTGCCGGATCGTCGGGCGTGCCCGATATAGCTTTGGACGTATCCCCAAGGTTGACCCGTATTGAGCTGCAACCCAGGTATTTGGCAGCATCGACCCAGGAATAATGCGATTCGACGGCCTGCTGACGCTTGGCTGCATCCAGATCGGCGATGTTTGCCCCATCGACCATAATGAGGTTGTTCTTCATGCCCAGATCGTCGCAGCGTTGCTTCAGTTCTTTCAGGTATGCCTGATCAGTATGCTTGTTGTTGAAAAACATCGAAACGTATTCGAGTACATTGATACCGAACTCGTTTTTCGCACGGGCCGGAAACTCCATGTTTTTCATTTTGCCTGACATCAGCTCGGCGGCAAACGAAAATTCAGCCAGCGATATGTCGAAGCTGAATTTTTTCGCGCTCATATCGGCAAACATTGAGGTTGGTAATACGGAGGACAGGCTCGCACCAGCGGTAGCCAGGCCAAGTTGGTTCAGAAAAAGACGACGAGACAGGTTCATGGGCTATAGAGCAGGGAATTACCCGCAGTGGTTAGTTAAGGAGCGCGGCATCCGCGCACAGGACAGAGATGTTATTGAATAAATTCGACAGTAACGGGTACAAACAGCGGTGATTTGCCCGCTTTTTCGTTTTTAAAGACGAAATACAGATCGTGCTGGCCAGCGGCTGGGGTAACCGTTACCCTGGCGATGCTCGGCTTGAACAGGTCGGCGGGGTCTTTGCTTTCGTTAGGTAAAAGCTCCTCGGTCTGGCCAATGAGCTGGCCAGTTGGTGAGTCGAGCCGGATTTCGATACGTCCGCCTACAGCAATGAGTTGTGCTTTTGGAACCGCCACGGCAAATTCCATGGCCCGAATGCCCGTCAGGTCGAGTTTGTTGAATTGCACATACGTATCCGACCCCATAACGATTACCAGTGGATGAGGCTGTGTGCCCATTTTGAACAGGGTAATCCCTTTCGACTGACTATTGCTCGATCCCATCGATACCAGTGGGTTGTGCAGCACGATGACCTGCTCACCTGCCTGCGCTGGTAATCCATTAGCGCCTTTGTCTTTGTAAGATGCCTGTAGAACCAGACTCCCCTTTTCATTTTTATCGGGCGTATAGGTGCCTTTTGCGGGCAGCAAGGGTGCGGCTACCTGCTTGTCGGACAAGGTGAGAATATACTTCACAATTTCTCCGGCATCGTCCGACGTCAATTGTGGATGCGCCGTCATAATCGCGTCGCCCCAGGAACCTCCTCCCCCTTTAATGATCTTGTTCGACAGGCTGGCCACGGCATTGGCGTCGCTCTTATACCGCTTTGCTACGTCGACGAAGGCGGGCCCAACTGATTTTTTGTCCGTGAAATGGCACGCTTTACAGTCGCTTTTTTCCATGAGAACCTTGCCCGTTCCCAGATACGTAGCTTCCGAAAATTTATGCCCGGCTTCGCTGGCCGCCTGTGCATTGGCCTCGTCCTGGTAGGCTGCCCGTACCATCACCTGCTTTGGCTGAATTCGTCCGTTTGCCAGGCTACCGTCTTCCTTATCCGTTACGGTCACCTGATAAGCTATCGGCTGGCCGGGGAAATAAAAACTTTTGTTGCCTTTTGTAATATCCAGAGCCACCTGCGGGGGCTGGTTGCCTGCTATTACGTCTACCTCGCGCGAATCCTTAGCCCCATTGGCATCCGTTACGGTCAGAACGGCCTTATACTGGCCGGGTTTCTGAAATGTAAAGGCCGGATTGGGTTCGTTCAGAACCGTTGGCTGACCACCGGCCTTATTATAGATTTTCCACTGGTAAGTCAGTGCATCACCATCAAAATCTTTAGTGCCTTCTGACGATAGCGTTACCTTCAGCGGCACGGCCCCCGCTTTCTGGCTGGCAGTCACCTGTACATTCGGTTTGCGATTGCCCGCGTTGAATTCAATTTTCACCAGGCGGGAGTCATCGTTTTTCAGGAACCAGCCGGTGCCGTATTCCAAAACATACAGATCGCCGTTTGGCCCGAAAGCCATGTCGATGGGATGACTAAAAGCCATGTTTGGCAGAAAACGCTCCGTACTGGTCATATTGCCTTTGTCGTCGTAACTAACCGCCAGAATCATGTCGCGCATCCATTCGAAGAGGAACGTTTTGCCGTTGTAATAGTCCGGGAAAGGTCGTTTGGCCGACTTAAAATCGTCTTTGTAATATGTTGGTCCGGCCATGGCGCTACGTCCGCCACTGCCCATAATCGGAAACTTCTTGCTCTCGGCGGCCGGATAAAAAATCATGGCTGGCTGAGCAGGCGGCAGCTCTTGCAGACCCGTATTGTTGGGCGAATCGTTGATGGGGTGTGCCGGATCGAATTTAGCGCCCGACTTGCCGGTTGTGAAATCGACGTCGTTATACGCTTTATTGTCGCCCACAAAATACGGCCAGCCAAAATAGCCAGGCTTTTTCGCCTGATTGTATTCATCTTCAGCCGTCGGGCCAACACCTGCCGAATCAACCCCGGCATCGGGGCCAACATCGCCCCAGTACAGGTAGCCAGTATGTTTATCGACCGAAATCCGGTACGGATTCCGGTGGCCCATGGTGTAGATTTCGGGACGTGTTTTGGGCGTGCCTTTCGGAAACAGGTTTCCTTCTGGAATGGTGTACGTACCGTCGGCTTCGGGGTGAATACGCAGAATTTTCCCACGCAGATCGTTCGTATTTGCCGACGATTTCTGAGCATCCCAGGGGCTACGGTCAGCGCGCTCGTCGATGGGAGCGTATAAGGTAGCGCGTGGGCTGGTATTGTCGCCGGTGGAGAGGTAGAGGTTTCCCTCACGATCCCAGTCGATAGAGCCGCCCGTATGGCAGCACTGTTCACGCTGCACCGCCACTTCCAGCAGCACCTTTTTAGAAGAAAGCACTAATTCATCGCCACGCAGTTCATAACGGGTCAGAATATTTTTGGATTCAGACCCCGCGGGTGAGTAATACAAATAAACCCAGTGGTTTTTCTCAAAATTAGGGTCAATATTCACCCCTAGCAGTCCATCTTCGGCTTCGGTTTCGTGTCCTTCTTTATCCTTATATTTCGTGCTGACAGGGATTGTCGCAATCGTTTTAACCTTTTGG
Source organism: Spirosoma sp. KNUC1025 (assembly GCF_045160025.1). Lineage (GTDB taxonomy): Bacteria > Bacteroidota > Bacteroidia > Cytophagales > Spirosomataceae > Spirosoma. The sequence continues at coordinate 192,259 of NZ_CP087139.1, read as the reverse complement.
GTTGCTGGCGAATAAAGTTGAATCTGGCCGTGGCGTTCCACAAAAAGGACGCGTTCATCAGGCAGAATGGCCATTTCGAGCGGCTCGTTCAATTTTTCGGCCAGTACTACTTTGGTAAAGCGATTTTCGTCAGGTTTATCGCCGGGGGCCGTCAACGGCCTTGTAGAATAGGCCCAAAGCCCGATGGTACCTACGCAAAGGGCGGCAAATGTTTGGTATGAGGTTGATGTAAAGTACTTTCGTTTCATAGATTGATACGTATTCATTACACAATAATACATATTTTGCCCATTGTGTATTCTGTACACACTATATTGTTTTTTACTATTTCCTTATGGAGTACAAAAAAGAGCTTCACCGAATTATTACTGAATTCAAAACGAACTACCTTTCTTCTGTATCGATTGACTGCGTCATATTTGGTTTTCACGATGGGCAACTGAAAGTATTGCTACTCCGCTGGAAGGGTACGGACTGCTGGTGCCTGCCCGGTGGCCGTATCCGCCACAGTGAAAGTATGGACGATGCCGCGCACCGGAGCCTGCGTGAACGGACGGGTATGGGCGAGATATTTCTGCAACAGTTTCACACCTTCGGCGACGTAGTTCGCTATACGCATTTCAGCAAGGACGAAACGCTGACCCTTCTCGGATTGCCGGACGATGTCAGTAAAGAACTGGTCAGTCGGGATGTGTCAGTAGGATACTACGCACTGGTTGAGTTCGCCAACGTAACGCCCACTCCCGATTTCTTTACCGAAGAGTGCTGCTGGTGGGATGTTGGCCAGGTACCCCCCTGCTCTTCGATCATAATGAGATGATTACGCTGGCGCTGAAAACGCTTCGGCGGCAGCTTAGCTATCAGCCAATTGGCTATAATTTGTTGCCCGATAAGTTCACTATGCCGGATCTGCAGCAGCTTTACGAAACAATTTTGGGGCAGTCACTTGACCGGCGGAATTTTCAGAAGCGGATGCTGGGCTACGGGATTCTGGAACGACTTGAGGAACGTAAAACGGGCGGTGCTCACAAAGCACCTTATCTGTATCGATTCGATACAGAGAAATACGAAAATGCATTGAAAGATGAAATTCTTTTCGTCGGATAAGATTACTTTGTAAAACGGCTTACCACCTGACTAATAGCCTCCTAAAAACCTTTTTTCGGGCCTATGAAGCAATTTTTCCTCTTTACTACACTGCTATTAAATTGGTATTTTCCGGCCTGGGCACAGACGAAAAGTCAGCATCAGGTTTTTGTCGAGGTAGGCGGCCTGGTATCATCGGCCGACCGGACCCCGTTTTGGTTACGGGCGAATCAATTTGGGGTAGTTCCCTTTTCGGGCTCCGCCGGTACGTTACGGGTCGGTACGGCGGGAGCCGTTTTATTAACAGACACAGCGGGACTTTATGCCCGTAAATCGCCTGGCCGGGCCTGGGTGCTGAGCTATGCCGCCGAAGCCGTGGGGAATGCCGGAACAGAAAGCCAGCTGCTGGTCCCGGAGTACTACGTTAAATTGTCGCACCGGCAAATAGAATTTGTGGCGGGTCGCCGACGAGAGGTAGTTGGGTTGGTTGATACCGCGCTTACCTCCGGTTCATATTCCTGGTCGGGAAATGCCCTGCCTATTCCCAAGCTTCGATTCGGTACAAAAGGATTTGCACCGATTGGGCGCCGGAAATGGCTGGCGATCAATGCGTTTATTGCGCATGGCTGGTTTGCCAATACCGATTACATGCAGCGGTCCTATCTGCATCAGAAATCGCTGATCGTGCGAATTGGCAAGCCAAAGGCAGCGGCCCACTTTTTTGTGGGAATCAACCATAGTGTACAGTGGGCGGGTCATTCGGATTCGCTGGATTACCACTACGCCGTTGATGGGCAGCTACCGAATCAGTTACGCGATTTTCCGAACGTACTGTTTGCTATCCGGACAGACGGGCTGAACAATCCGCGCGTTACGTCCTTCGACTATACGAATCTATACGGCAACCACCTGGGCAGCATCGATTTTGGTTTCAATTTGCAGTTGCCAGCCGCAACGCTGTTTCTTTATCATCAGCATGGTTTTGAGGATTCGTCGGGAATGTTTTTCAAGAACGTACCGGATGGGCTAAGCGGGATTCGAATTCAACCCGTCAGGCGCAGTACGTCGGGCTTTCATGTAGACGATTTTTTGATTGAATTTTTGAATACGCTGAACCAGAGCGGGCCGATTTATGATCCGTACAACCACATATTCGGAGCGGATAATTATTTTAATAACCAACAGTATCGGGAAGGCTGGACCTATAAAAACCGGGTGATTGGTACGTCGTTTATTACCCAGAAGAAAGATGTTAAGCCTGAAAATCAAACCAATAGCCACTGGACAGTCAATAATAACCGGGTTCAGGTGGCACACGTAGGAATGCAGGCAACCGTAGCGCATCGAATGAAGGTAACGGCAAAAATTTCTTATAGCCTGAATTATGGCGTACCGCAGGAGCCTTTGCCCGGAACGCCCAAACAGTGGTCGTCGCTGGTGCAGGTCGGCGTACCCGTATCCTGGCTGGGTGGAGCTTTGGTCACAGCTTCCGCAGCGGCTGATTTTGGGCAGTTATATTCCAATGCTGTTGGGACTTATATTAGCTTGCGAAAGACCGTTTGGTAGTCGATCAGCGGTTTGTTAGCCTATGTAAATAAATCAATAAGTATAAATAGTATGCTAGGAGTAGATTCTATCTGTTTTCAAAAAACTTTCCCTTTATTGGGTTGTTAAAAAAACCGTAACATTAGCGTAACGCATGAATACAACAATCCGCTTAGCACTCGACCGGACGCCTAATACCAATCACACTGGTTTTTACGTCGCTCTGTCGAAGGGAGCCTATAAAGAAGCTGGTCTGGATGTTCAGGTAATTTCTCCCGATCAGGAAAATTATCAAAAAATGCCCGCCCGGCGTGTCGCCCAGAATGATGCAGATCTGGCTATTACACCCTCTGAAAGTGTGATCAGTTACCAGACGAATGGGGTTCCATTGGTGGGGGTCGCTACGTTATTGGCGCGCGACATTAGTGCCATCGTAACCCTGAAGGAAAGTGGAATTGATCGGCCGAAGGAATTGGATGGAAAGGTGTATGCATCCTATGGTGCTCGCTACGAAGAAGACCTCATCCGGCAGATGATTCAGAATGACGGTGGACGCGGGCAGTTTGTGCCGCATAAAGTCGGCTGGTCGGGAATCTGGAAGGCTTTGTTGACGCATGAAGTTGACGCGGCTTGGTTCTGGCTGACCTGGGAAGGGGTAAAGGCGGATATTGATGGCATTGAACTCAACCAATTTCTGTTCGACGAATACGAAATTCCCTATAGTTATAACCCCGTTCTGACGGCCCACCGCGACTGGATTGACAAGAATGGAGATGTGCTGCGTCGTTTTCTGGAAGCAACGGCCGCCGGTTTCCGGTTTGCGATTAAAAACCCGGATGAAGCCGCCCGGATTCTCATGAAAACAGCGAACCATCCGACCTTAACAAACCGCAATTTTGTGGAGCAGAGCCAGCAGATGGTATCCAGTTATTACCTGGATGGAGACGGCCATTGGGGATTCATGCACCGATCGATCTGGCTGTCGTTTGTTAACTGGATGATTCGCAACCGGATGCTGACCGATAAACAGGGCGAACTGATTCAGCACATGGATGTTGATACGTTGTTTACCAACGAGTATTTGGAAGGCATTCCAGCTTTGATACGCTGGTAATACGCGGCTACTCGTGCGAGTCAGGATTAAGCCAGACGACTTTCTGTTCAGGCGTATGATCCTGACTAAGAATCGTTTTGTATAAATCTGGCCGTCGGGCTTTGCGGTAGCGGTATCCACCTGCCTGTTGCAGTTTTTCGGGAGTGCAGGTGGCTATGGCGATCGCGTCACCCAACTCGCGGCATTCGGCAATGATGTCGCCAAACGGGTCCAGGATCATCGAGCAGCCGTTTTTAAGCTGGTCATCGTCCATGCCAATAGGGTTCGAGAAAACAACGTATATGCCATTATCGTAAGCGCGGGCGGGTAACCATTTCATTAGCCAGGCCCGCCCTTTCAAACCATCGAACTCCAGACGTAGCGAAGTTGGGTCGTTTTCCCGATTGTACCATAGTTGGGGGTCGGCAAAACCAGCGCCGGGACGAGTGGAAGGCGTCATCATCGTTACGTGCGGCATAAAAATAATATCCGCGCCGAGCAAGGCTGTTGCCCGCACATTTTCAACGATGTTGTTGTCGTAGCAAATCAGAATACCGCATTTCCAGCCATACAGATCAAAAACTACGTACTGATCGCCGGGGAGCAGATGCGGATTAATGAAGGGATGGAGTTTGCGGTATTTGGCAATAAGACCCGTTTTATCGACGCATACGTAGCCTTTAAACAGCCGGTTTTGTTCATCTTTCTCGAATAGACCCGCCAGAATGGCAATGTTATGCTCCGTCGCTATCTGAATTAATTTCTGAACACTTTCGCCGTCAGGGATAGGCTCGGCGATGGCTAACATCTGCTCTTCCGACAGATGTCGGGCAAAAGTATAGCCCGTAATGGAACATTCGTGAAAGGCAATTACCTGAGCGCCCTGTTGTGCTGCCTGAGCGGCCAATCGGTTAATTACCTGCAGGTTATACGCTTTATTTCCGCTGGCGTTTTCGAATTGTGCTGTCGCTATCTTAAGGTTTTGCATGACTCAAAAGAAGGTGACTGACAAAGATAGGAGGAAAACACAACGCATGTTGCCGGCAAATTCGGGTAGATGAAGAGATTATCCTTTTACCGGAAATCTAGCCGCCGATTGTTGCCATGGATTCCGTTACAACGCTACGTTGTTTTTCGGCTTCGAAACCGTTGGCGGGGCGATGGGCAAATGCCCGGAGGAAGGCAGCCGTTAGTTCTTCGTCTGACGCACCTGCCCGAAGCATAGCCCGAACATCCAGCACGCCATTGTCATACAAGCAGGTTTTCAAGGTTCCCTGCGCAGTCAGGCGAATGCGGTTGCAGGTGCCGCAGAACGTCCGGCTGAAAGCTGCAATGATACCGATTGTGCCCTGATGGCCCGGAATCTGGTACGTTGCCGAAGTTGAAAAGGGCGGATCAGGAAGTTTTTGCAGCGTTGGGAAGCGGGATTGCATCTCCTCAACAATACGTCGGTGTGTCCAGTGCAGTACCGGATAATGGCTCCCTTCGCCGTTGAACGGCATTTCTTCAATGAAGCGCATGTCAACGGGCAACGTACGCGTTAAATCAGCCAAAGGAATCAAATCCTCGATGTTTTGCCCTTCCATGACCACCGCATTGATCTTTGTCTGAATACCAGCAGCCAACAAAGCGTCCAGCGTTTTCAGTACAGCAGGCAGCTCATCGCGACGGGTAATCTTCCGAAAACGCTCCCGATCCAGTGTATCCAGGCTTAAATTCACCGATCGGACGCCCAGACTAGCCAGTTCGGCTACGTGTGGAGCGGTCAGAACGCCGTTGGTGGTCATGGACAGATCCGTCAATCCTTCAATAGCAACCAGCCGCTGCATAAACCCCATCAATCCTGACCGTACAAACGGTTCTCCGCCCGTGATACGTACCTTATGAACGCCCAGTTGAGCCAGCACACGGACAAGCCGCTCCATTTCTTCGTAGGTCAGCACCTGATGTTTGGGCAGGTACTTTATCCCTTCTTCGGGCATGCAATAAAAGCACCGCAGATTGCAGCGGTCGGTTACGGCCAGCCGAAGATACGTAATGGGGCGGTTGTGGTTGTCGTAGATCATGCGATACCAGGCTAACACAAAACTAGGGATTTTGATTGCAGTAGTCGGTATAATTAGGTAGTTATCGAGTTACTGACGGCCTGAAAAATAATAAGAAACTACCTTGTGTATGATTTGTTTATAATTTAGTATTATTTTTGGAGAATATTCACCGGCTGTCTTTGTGAAAAAAGTAGTTTCTATCGGTCTTTTTGCGCTGTTCCTGTACCATACGCTGGCCTATGTGCTGGTATTTGTGGGTACGTGGTGGCAGGCAGAACATGACCTTTCCGAACGACTTTTGGTATACAGGTCGGTAGATAGCATTGTTGAGTTTGAAATTCCGTTAAAAGACAAACTCGACGCCAGTACCATTACCAATACGACGTCGGATGGGTTTAGCTACCGGGGGCAGTATTATTCCGTTGTCAGCCTTGAGATACGTGGCGATACGCTGCATATCGCGAGTCTACAATCTGAGAACCGTTCCTTCTGGCAGAGTGATCTGTTATCGTTCCTCAATGACCACGTAACGGGCGATACAGGCTCCCATCAGAAAGCCAATCAGATACTGAAGTTTCTGTTGAAAGAATACTCGCCAACTCCGCGAGCAGTTTTTAGTTTTCTTGCTCCTTCCTGGCGCGAAGCCGTTCGCATTCCCGACGTATCGTTCGTGTTTGAGGCCCGCGCCCTGCCTGTTCATTCGCCCCCGCCCGAAGTCTGAGTGGCATTTGTAATTGCGTGACAGGCTTTATTTACAGTTGTTTGACTGGCTTTTTTGCCGCGCTGGTAAGCGTAGGTAAGTCGTTTTCATGCGGTGCCTGGAATGGTATTGCCTGATGAACGGCACAGACCGAACAGGCTTAAAAAGTGCCTTCAGCTCAACATAATAGCTACGCATTACTGATCCCAGATTGTGGGACTCTTCCCACGCTACAAGCTCTGCGTTCATAGCCCTCCGGCCGATTGCATATACGCAAACGACGTAAGGTGCTGTGTTCCAGTCGCCAGGTCTTGTCGTCCATTTTTCTTTCTCAGACTTTTTTCACTATGAAAACAATTTTTACCGTCGTTATAGCGACAGCATATAGCCTTCTTTATACCCTTTCTGCGTCGGCACAGGGCTGCGTAGCCGTTCGGCACATGAGCTGCACCGCTCCGGCTGGTGCCAATTCGGCCGATTTTTTCAAACAGCGTAGCGGCCACTGGCAGGTGTCGGCTGGCTATCGGTTCTTCCGGTCATACAAGCATTTTGTGGGCGACGCGGAACAAAAGCAACGGGTTGAACAGGGTACTAATGTCATTAACGTGTCGCACGCGCTTGACCTCGGCATTACCTACCTGGTAAATCAGCGGTTATCCTTTTCTGTCAACCTGCCCATTCAGTACAACGATCGCTCATCGCTCTACGAACATTACGGGAATGCCATCGCGCAAAACCCGAATCAGAAGCGGTTTCATACGGGTTCGCAGGGCATTGGCGATCTGCGTATTTCGGGCAGCTACTGGCTGGTAAATCCAGTCAAACTTCCTAAAGCTAATCTGGCTATGGGATTGGGTGTGAAACTGCCAACGGGTAATTACCAGGCGACCGACCAGTTCCATAAACTGGATAAAGAAGGCAGAGATTATACTGTTGAACTGCCTGTCGATCAGTCGATTCAGCTTGGCGATGGCGGTGTTGGGGTAAGTGTCGAACTTCAGGGTTATGCGCAGGTGTCGAAAACGCTGACAGCTTATGCTAATGGCTTTTATCTGTTCAATCCGCGCGAAACGAATGGGGTACTGCGTAATCCAACGTCTACCACCATTGACCCGATTACGGGCTATTTCTCGGTGGCTGACCAGTTTGCGGCACGCCTGGGGCTGAGCCAGTCTTTACCATTCATGCCGGGGCTGGCCATTATGCTGGGCGGCCGAATTGAAGGCGTACCAGCTCACGATGCCATTGGCGGCAGCAAAGGTTTTCGCCGTCCGGGTTACATCGTGTCGGTTGAGCCGGGCTTGGCTTACATGAAAGGTCGCTTCTCGGCGGCACTGACGGTGCCGGTTGCTGTGTATCGAAACCGGATCAAGAGCTATTCTGACCTGCAGGACCCAACCGGTCAACGGCATGGGGATGCGGCATTTGCTGATTATTTGGTGTCGCTCAACGTAGCGAAGTGGTTTTAGGATTAATCAACAGATTTGAGCGTACCGGATGGCGTTGCACAACGTCGTCCGGTACCAATGTGCAGGGAGCGGTTTTGTGATGAAATCAATTCAACTCAACTATTTAGTAAAACGGATCGAAGCGACGAAAGATAGCTTGTTACTGCTGCTTTGCCTTTGCCCGTTGACGTTTCATGCTCTCGCGCAGGAAGCCGCCAGCACCGATTCGCTGCATGCCCGCATGCTGAATCAGGTGACGGTCAGAGGTGTACGGGCTACGGTAGTCGAATCTTTACCAAATGTACATGGTACGTATCTGATGGGTGGAAAGCGTAGTGAAGTAATTCGGTTGTCGGATATCGACGCTAACGTAGCCGAAAAGATATCCCGGCAGGTATTTGCCCGCATTCCGGGCGTGTTTGTTTATGATATGGATGGCACAGGAAACCAGATCAACATTGCAACACGCGGACTGGACCCACACCGTTCCTGGGAAAATAATATCCGCCAGAATGGGGTTCTGACGAACTCGGATATGTATGGTTACCCGGCCAGCCACTACTCGCCACCTATGGAAAGCATCGATCGGGTCGAACTGGTGCGGGGTATGGCATCGCTGCAATATGGCGCGCAGTTTGGTGGGATGCTCAACTACGTAACCAAGCGAGCTGATACCACGCGTAAGTTTGGATTTGAAAGTATAAGCTCTGCTGGTACGTATGGGTTGCTCAGCACCTATAATGCCATTAGCGGACGCGTGGGAAAATGGACCTATTACGCCTATTATTACCGACGGCATTCAGATGGCTATCGGCAAAACAGCCGGTCGGATGCCAGCGCTCAACTGGGGCGTTTGCATTATCAGGCAACCCGCCGGTTGGGATTGACGGCTGAATTGGGACGGTCGGCTTATACATATCAGATTCCGGGCCCACTAACGGATGCGATGTTTGCGCAGAACCCACGCCAGTCGACACGGAGCCGGAATTATTTTAACCCCGATATCTACGTACCGTCGATCAAAGTAGACTGGCAGTTATCCGAGCGGACGCGTTTTCTGTGGACAAGCTCGGCGGTACTGGGAGCACGTAACAGCGTTCAACTGGATGCCTTCGCTACGGTACCCGATACGATCAACCGGGCAACCGGCCAATACAGAGCCCGGCAGGTAGACATCGACAATTTCCATAGCTATACAACGGAGCTGAGAGGAATTCATCAGTATAGCCTGGGCAACATAGGCGCTACGCTGGCGGGTGGCGTGCAACTGATGAGTACCGATCTGCACCGTCGGCAGTTGGGCGTAGGTACCACAGGAAGTGATTTTGATCTGACGCTGACCGACCCCTTCAAGCGGGATCTGCATTTTCGTACCAAAAACATCGCTGTGTTTGCCGAAAACCAGTTTCGTCTGACAAATCGGTTGACGCTTTCGCCGGGTATTCGGATCGAGCAGGGGAAAACCGAGATGCGGGGAATCATTACGTATTATGCGCCGGAAAACCTGCCGACCGATATCAGCCACCATTTCGCGCTGCTGGGGATCAATGCCCAATATCGGCTTGCCGATGGCATAAAGCTATACGGAGGCTGGTCGCAGGCGTACCGTCCGGTCGTTTTCAAGGATATTATTCCAACGTCGGTTTACGAACGGATCGACAAAAATCTGAAAGACGCCTATGGATACAACGCTGAAATTGGTATCGATGGCCAATGGCAGGGAATCCATCTGAGTCTGACGATTTTTGATCTGCTGTATCGCAACCGTTTAGGCACGCTCCTGATGACCAATGCCGATGGTACGAACTATGTTCTGCGCACGAATATTGGGGATAGCCGCAGTACGGGCGTTGAAGCGTTGCTGGAAACACAACTGCTACGTACCGACAAAATTCTGATCAGCGGCTTTACGTCGACGGCCTTCAACAATGCCCGCTATGTCGCCGGACGGGTTTCGACCGGAGCCGAGAATCGATCAGTAACCGGTAATCAGGTGGAGTCGGCTCCGCGCTGGACCAGTCGAAACGGCCTGACCGCCCGCTACGGAACGGCCAGCCTGACACTCCAGTACAGCTACGTTGCCCAAACCTTTTCCGACGCGCTCAACACGCCGACACCATCGGCAAACGGAGCCATCGGACCTGTACCCGCCTACAGCCTGTGGGACCTGAACGGCAGCTGGCGCATCAGGCAGGGCCTGACAATTCGCGGAAGTATCAATAACCTGCTGAATACACAATACTATACAAAACGCCCGACCTTTTATCCGGGACCGGGTGTCTGGCCATCCGATGGCCGCAGCGCTGTGCTGACGGTCGGATTTACACGTTAAAATTCCATCGTACCAATTGTTTATTAACCAATGAAAACAAGTCTAAAGTATCTAATTCTCATCGTTCTGATGACGCCCTACATCAGTCGGGCACAGATGCCTCACGATGCCATTTACATGGGCAAAAATCAGCTTTGTGTAGCTGCCATGTATGGGTATAGTTCCTGGGATCACTACTGGGAGAATACCTTCAAGCGCGAGAATTTCAACATCGGTACGCTCACAACGCAGAGCGCGATGGTTATGCCTGCCTATGGCATCAGCAAACGGGTGAACGTGATTTTAAGCTTACCCTACGTCTGGACCAGCGCCAGCGCCGGAAACCTGATGGGACAAAAGGGCGTGCAGGACGTATCAGCCTGGCTCAAAGTGAAAGCCTTACAGATGGGTGGGTTCTCTCTCCACGGGATTGTGGGCGGCTCGATTCCAATTGGAAGTTACGTACCGGATTTTATGCCGATGTCTATCGGGATGCAGTGCCGTACGGCTACGCTGCGGTTGCTGGCCAATTACAAACATCCTGGCACGGGTCTCTATCTGACAGCGCATGGCAGCTATGGCTGGCGCAGCAATATCAAACTTGATCGGGATTCGTATTTATCCGATGACCGGCTCTACAGCACAAATCAGGTGAAGGTGCCTAATGTCTACGATGCGGCTGTTCGGCTGGGCGTATTGCGCAAAGGTTGGCAAACGGAAGTATTTGCCGAACGGTCAGCTTGCCTGAATGGTGATAACATCCGCCGGAACGATATGCCATTTCCGACCAATAACATGCAGGCTACCTTAGTCGGCTGGTACGGTAAATTTCAGCCCCGTAACGTTGGGGTTAACGCCCGCGTCGGTTACGTAGTCGACGGGCAAAATGTTGGACAGAGCACCAGCTATACGGTTGGTCTGCTATATCAAATCAGTTTCAAGAAAAAAGCTTAGTAACACCCATGAAAAAAAGTATTCAATTGATCGTTGTTGGCAGTATCATGGCTGTTTCGTCAGTCACGTTTGTTGCCTGTAACAAAACAATAAACGAGACGCAGAAGTCGGCCTATACGCCGGCCAGCCTCGATGAGAAAGCCGGAACCTGGAAAACCTACGTACTGGCGTCGCCAACGGAAATTGCCGTAGCAGAACCTAAAGCGATTAACTCGGCGGAGTATCTGGCTGAAGTAGCCAGTCTGAAGCAAAAATCCAGCAGCCTGACCAGTGCTCAGCAGGATGCCGTTACGTACTGGGGAGCGGGGGCAGCCTTTCGCTGGAACGAAATTGGCCGGGAGTTATGCGCCCGCTACAACATTCCACCCGCTTCGACCCCCGATGGTAAATACCCGGTGCCTGATGCTGCCAATCCGCTGGCCGATCCACGGTTTCCGTTTGCCAATCCGCCTTATACGTCCCGCGCACTGGCTTACCTGAGTGTAGCCCAGTATGATGCACTGGTATCGGCCTGGCATTACAAATACCTGTATAATCGGGTGGCACCTGCCAAAACGGATGCTACGCTCAAGCCGCTGTTGCCCGTAACGACCCTGCCTTCCTATCCATCGGAAGATGCGGTGGTGGCGGCTGCTTCGGTAGTGATTTTGAAGGCAATGTTTCCGGGTGAGGTCGCTTTTCTGGATGCCAAACTGGCCGAACACCGTAACAGCCGTTTGTGGGCGGGTATGAACGTAGAGAGCGATCTGGTTGCTGGCGAAACGCTTGGTAGTGCCGTTGCCGCAAAAGTGATGGGCCGGGCCAAAACCGACGGCATGAGTGCGGCCAACAATCAAACCGTAACGGCGGGCATGATTCAGGCCGCTAAAGAGCGGGGCCTTAAAGAGGTATGGGTTAGCCAGGAAACGCCTGCCCGCCCACCTATGTTGCCCAACTTTGGGGCGGTTAAACCCTGGAACCTGGAGACAGGCACCTTGGCAAAAGTTCGTCCGCCTGCTCCACCGGATCTTGCCAGCGATGCTTACAAAAAAGACCTGGCCGAGTTGAGTCAGATCAATAAAGGGCAAACGCGCGATCAGGCTCGTGTGGCTAACTTCTGGGCCGATGGTCCTGGTAGTTATACCCCTCCTGGTCACTGGCATCGCACGGCGGCCAATACAGCCCATGATGCACTGTTCAGTGAGGTTCGTATGGCCCGGACACTAGCGCTGGTGGGTACCACGGAAATGGATGCTGGTATTGCCTGCTGGGATGCTAAATACTATTATTATTTTCCCCGCCCGCAGCAGTTTGGCATGAAAACATCGGTTGGTCTTCCTAACTTTCCGTCATATCCGTCGGGGCACTCTACGTTTTCGGGAGCCGCTGCTACGGTGCTGAGCTATATTTTCCCCGATAAAGCACAAGTATTTGAAACCGAAGCCTCTGAAGCCTCTCTTTCGCGGGTATACGGGCTGATTCACTACCGTTTCGACGCTGAAAAAGGCATAGATCATGGTAAAGTGATTGGGTCCTATGCTGTGGCAAGAGGTAAAGCCGATGGCTCGGGTTTATAGATTTTTTAATTCCATAGGTTGCCATAGTCCCCGGCTGTTCTGCAGCCGGGGTACTTTTTTATAGGGCATTCCCGATAATACGTACGGATTGATGTACCTCCTGTATCCATTTACGAGGAAATTTCCCGTTACTAAGGTAGGCTCGTTCTGAACAGCTACTTTTGCATAACCTAACACGGAATTATGCGGTTAATCGCCTTTACGACTCTTGGTCTTTTCTTACTGCTGGGCAACGTCCGGCAAACGCATGCACAAGGCTTGGTTGATGGGTTTATGCGGGGCCAACGTAAAGCGGCTCTCGCGCTGATCGGGTCGCAGGCGACCTACGATACGTACTATATCAACAAAACCGAAACCCGTAATCCAAATCTGGGTACCGTTACTACGCAGGCGTTAACCGTTGTAGGTTCTTACGGACTGGGCTATGATCTGGATTTGATTGTGGCCGCTCCGTACATCCGAACCGAAGCCAGCGCCGGCTATTCACCCAAACAGGAAGGCTTTCAGGACCTTTCAGCAGCCCTTCGCTGGGAAGCTTACGACTACAAATTCGGAAAAACCCGGCTCTCATGGCTATTTGCGGTAGGGTACTCCATGCCACTACAGAACTACGTAAACGATGCGCTGGTAGCTATTGGGCAGGGTTCCCAAAACCTGGATGGACGTACCATGCTGCATTATACGGCGGGTCCTTTTTTCCTGACGGGGCAGTACGGCTACATCCGGCGCGGGCAGGTCTCGCTCGACCATGTGGTGAACACCTATGATCCAACGCAACTGAATCCGAACAGCGGAACCAAGGTTAACGTACCGGACGTAACGGAACTGATCATCCGAACGGGAATTAAAACGAAGCCAGTTTACATTGATGCGTGGTTTCAGCAGCAGACGCCCCATAGTTCCGGAACCGATATTGGCCCTGGTATTCCGTTTCCGACAAATGCCATCGGTTTTTCGCGGGTGGGGGCTACCGTACGGTTACGACTCATCGGCAAATTGGGTCTAATGGCGGGCTATAGCGCTACGCTTAGCGGACGTAACATCGGCAAATCGAACCGTGTCGACGGTGGCCTGGTCATTGGTTTATAAGTCATCGGCTGGCTAAAGGCCATTACATACCATTATGAACGTACGTTTTTCACTTATCCTTCTGAGTTGCCTTTTTCTGAGCGTAGTGGCCTGTAAGGAGCCTACAATTGATGAAGGTATTCTGCCTTTTGTGTTACCGGCCACAACCGATGCCGACGGCGGAAGCTGGCGAACCATAGTGCTGACGTCAGCCGCCGACATCAACGTGCCTGCTCCAACGGCTGTTTCGTCAGATGCCTATCAGCAGGAGCTTACCGCCATAAAAAACGGGCTTCTTGGCCTGAATCCCGATCAGAATACGGCCGTTACGTACTGGGCCGATGGGAGTGTTCGCCGGTGGAATCAGATTGCGCGGCAGCTGGTAGCCAAATACAATTTATTTCCAAATTATTTGACCCCTACTACCGGGCAGGCATCGTCAACCGATCCGGCTAATCCGAAAGCTAGCCCATCGTTTGGGGCACGGGTTTATGCATTGTTGAGCGTAGCCCAATACGATGCACTGGTGGTTGCCTGGAAAGCCAAATACCAGTACAATCGTCCGTCGCTGGAGCGGCAGGGCGTTGTTTCCCGGGTTCCGATACTGGACGTACCGTCTTATCCGTCGGAAGATGCGGCCGTTGCCGAAGCATCGTATCAGATTCTGGCGTTTTTATTTCCCGATGAAACGGCCTGGCTGAAAGCGAAAGCTACCGAACATAAACAGAGCCGTATGTGGGCCGGAGCCTGTGTGACCAGCGACCTGAAAGCGGGCGAAGAACTGGCCTCTGCAGTGGCGGGTAAAGTGATTGACCGGGCGAAAAATGACCGTTTTGCGCTTGCTCCTGACCCTGGCAACACTTGGCAAACAGCCAGTACCAGCGCACCCTATGATGTGAAATGGAAAAGTCTGGAAATTCCGGCACTTGCGCCCATGCTGCCACTGGGTGGGCGGGTCCAGACGTGGTATGATTCAGCATCTGTTTTCCGGGCGGCACCCGGCGCACCCCCGCTTACGACATCAGCAGAGTTTCAGAAAGACCTTAGTGAAGTACGTAGTATTTCGAATACCCGAACCCGCGAACAATGGCGTATAGCCAGTTATTGGGACGATGGTATCGCTACGTACATGCTTCCCGGCCACTGGAATTACATTGCCGAAGGGCTTATTCGCGATTCCCGCCAGAACGAACTGCGGTCGGCGCGTACGTATGCTCTGATGAACCGGGCCATGCAGGATGGCGGAACAGCGGCCTGGTCGGCTATGTATACGTATTTTGTACCACGCCCCTCGCAGATTGATCCGACAATCAAAACGGCAACCAATATTCCTAATTACCCGGCTTACGTATCCGACCATGCAACCATTTCATCCGCAGCCGCTACGGTACTCGCTTACGTATTTCCTGAACTATCCACACAACTGAACGCACAGGGAATCGAAGCGGGCTTGTCGCGACTATACAGCGGCATTCACTACCGCTTTGATGTTGAAGCCGGTGCGAAGTGGGGGAACACCATCGGACAACTGGCCGTCGAAAGCGCCAAAACAGACGGAGCGAAATAGCGTTAACGATATCCCGTACTACGTACCTTCACTTCGAGAGGGCTTTGGCTGGAACCGTATAGCCTTTTTTCAGGTACCATACACCCGCCAGAGTCGTAGTGAGGGCAAGACCTGTAATCCAGGTGATGGTTTCGTGCAGCACCAAAGCGCCCAGAAGAAGTGCAATAAGCGGATTTATGTACGCATAGATAGACGCCAGCCCCACCGGGAGGTTTTCCAGCGCATACAGAAAGCAGATATACGCCAGCAGCGAACCGAATACGATCAGGTAAACCAGGGCCGCCAGGCTTTCTGCCGATACGGTTTTAATTTCGGATATATCATCGAAAAGTAAGCCCCCCAGCAAAAGCATGAAGCCACCACTCGAAAGCTGTATGGCAGAGTTGACAAGGGGTGTAGTTGATGTTGGCTTATATTTGGCATAAACGCTGCCCGAGGCCCACGACAGGCAAGCGGCAAAGGCGACCAGTATGCCTTTGAAATAATCGGGATTGCCAAGGTCCTGAATAGTATCCCGGAAAATAAGCCCGATACCCGTGCAGCCAAGTAGCAATCCACGTAGAATATTGCTGTTCAGCGGCTTGGAGTCAAGACCGGAAAAATAGTTGATCGCCACTACGTAAACAGGCATAACCGAAACGATCAGTGCCGCCAGACCGCTTGGTATATACCGTTCGCTCCACCCAACCAGGCCATTGCCGAGGGTAATCATGAGTACACCCTGAATGGCTTGCCGACGAAAGTCGCTCCTACTTATTTTCGTGTAGTTCCCACTCAGCACTAAAAACAGGACGATCACGATTCCGGCGATCGTTTGCCGGATGCCAGAGAACAATAAAGGGGGAAACGTTTGCACGCCGATACGCATTCCCAGATACGTAGTGCCCCATATAACGCAGACTACACTTAAGGCGAGGTATGCTTTTTGAGTGGTTTTCATCGAATTTTGTGTATAAAGTGTAGGTCCGAATCGAGCCTAAGCTGGGCGCTTGTTTCGCTAGCTGACACAAAACTGAAGTATTGCGAAAAGTCGGTAAAAAATGAGTGGGTAAACAGCGGAAATCTCAGGCTGTAGCGAGTATTATCGGCCGTAAACCGTTTCCCAAAACCATCTGGCCAACAACTTCTCCACCTGATACCTGCTTATTTCAGACAGTCAGTTAAACGTAGAAAACCAGGTTTTGCTAGCGTAATAACAACACGGAACGGTACGTAGCGGGATCGGCCAGCCGCAGGTAAAAATAACCCGTGCCCGACAGTCCAAGCATAAAATCAGGAAGCTGGAAGGCGTTGTATAAACCATTGGCCCACAAACCGTTCTGCCGGTAACGTTCCTGTCCCATTTGCCCGATTTGTTGCGCCTGCATACGCCAGTCGGGTTGGTGAAGAATATCGGCCGCTTCGAGCAATACGTCGCTGTTGCCCGCCAACCCATGACACTGCGAGAAGTTTTGCTGCTGCTCCCAGGTCAGCTGACGGGCCGTTGTCTGCACGGCTGTCAGCGCTTCGGTTTTAAGGGCCGGATGATGCGTCAGTTCATAGCCCCGCAGCCGCGACAAGGCAATGCCCGGCGCGCCGTGGCACCAGGCGCAGGAACAGGCGGGTGCACCAGTCAGCCCATCAGGGGTGTTAGTCGTAGGCTGGTTCTGCATCCTGAAATCGGGCCAGTTCTGCTGCTGTTGATCAAAAAAAGCATTTTCGTAGCGCAATCCCTGAAAAGCCAGATCGCGGTAGGTTGTATTCTGCGTAACCGTAAACGCTTCGAGCAACGCATTGACGATGCCAGCAACCCCATGCGCAAAACCTGTCAGATGCTTATGGCTGGCCCCCGGAACGGTATTCCACGAAGAACCTTCGGGCGTGCGCTCCGCCTGATGGACAAGCTGGTCGGCCAGTCGTATGATGAAGGGACGTACCGCAGCCGATGAATGCATATGATTTAACTGAACCAGTGCCGGAATTGCGCCAGCGGCCCCATCAATAACATCGATACCCGTTTGCTGCAAATCCAGCTTGGCTACTTCACCGAGCAAACGCCAACCCTGCCCGCTCATTTCCTCATCGTTGAGCCATTGCCCCGCCCGAATCGCTACGTATGCGATGCCTGTCCAGCCCGAAAAAAAGCCAAGCCGGGCATGGTCAGGAATGAGTTGGGCCGTCGCCAGGGCATTCTGCAATGAACCCAGAGCGGTTTTCCGGACAAGTCGGTCGCCGGTAGCCTGGTAAAGAGCGGCCAGAAAAAAGGCTACGCCCGCCGTACCCGAATAAAAATCAGCTTCGATCGATTTGAAATAGGGCTTCGGATGGTCGTAAGCCGGATCATTGGTCGACGTCAGAAAGTTACAGCGTGTTCCCGACCAGATGGCATCGCGGCAAATCGACCGGCCAATGTCGGCGGCTGTTTCAATAAACGTATCGGCGGCTGCATCACGCATAGACGAAATGGGGGAGACCGTGAGTGTTTCCATGATAAGGCTAATTAACGGAATAGTCGGGGAAAACGTAAGGGTAGTGAGACTGAGGGTTTCGGTACGGGTGTTCGAGGGATAAGCCAATCTGATCAAATACGTCCCGAACCGATTGTTCATACGTCTCTGCTGACTGCTCCCTGCTTACGGCATTGGCAATGCCTTGTGCAATAAGCCCGCATCGACTCGTGCCAAAACTCTCGTTCGGGTTGGGCGGACTTTCGGCAAAACCAACGCCTGATGTGATGGTTCGGGTAAATAAAGGCGTTGCTGGGCGCAGATAAGGCGATAATGTGGGCAGGGCGTCGGTCAGTAAGTCCAGCACAATATTGACAGACGGTTTTTGCAGATAAAGCACGGCTGCGTCGCTCCGGCTGTAGAGATCCGGATGATTCAGGCATTTGAACTGAAACGGAATTCGGTACGTATTCAGCGTTTTCGTCAGCCAGTCGATCAACTGGTTGCTTCCCTCAGGGGTTATGTGAAAATACAGGCGAGTTTGCAGAACAATGGAATCTTCGCCGGGTGTCTGCCCAAATACGTAGTAAAACCCGCTTTGGGCATCCCGGTTTTCGCGGTGCATATGCACACGCACGGTATCGCCTGTTTGAGCGGCCCCACGCTTGGCGGTATCATACACAAACTCACCCATATACAGCATACGCCGGTAATTGCCTTTTGCTGCATAAGGTACGCCAGCCATATCGACAGACTCGATTTTCCAGCCCGAATCAAACCGTTCGGCGCTCTGGTTATGGCGACTCAGTTCGTTTACGAAAGCATCGCTGGTCTCGGACGCAGTAGCCGGGCCCGATGAGCCGCTGACGCTATAGAAATGACGGTAAATCAGCCCGGCTAATGTAGTGTGCAACGTTTCAGGCTTGTAGTCCGACCGCGTTTCGTCGCCGGTTAGCGTAATCAGCTTCTGAGTGGGATCGATACGTAACCCGTTCAGGATTGTGTTGAGTTGGTGTTCGTAGAGGGACATAGCGAAAGAGTGAGTGAATGAGCGAAAGAGTGAGAGTGTGGAAGAGTGAGCGGGTAGTACCGTTTGTGGCGAAGCGTTTCGCTCGTTCATTCGTTCGCTCCTCCGCTCCTTATACCTAAAACTTCACGGATGGCATCTTCGGGAGAGCGTAGCATGTTCAGGCTCAGCTGCAATAAACGGGCGGTATGCAGGGTCATAGTTGATGCCTGCTGAATGCTTTCGTAACAGGTATGAATCAGTTTCAACGCGCAATAGCCGACCGTTTTGAGCAAATTCGTACGAGCCTCTTCGTCGGTCCACCCCATCAGACTGACGTAGGTTTTCCAGAATTGCCGCATAGATGGTTGCATCGTCTCGAGCGAGAAGCCATAACTCCTATAGCCATTCTGAGCGGATTCGTAGCCGGCAACGGGTTCGTGAAAAATCCAGTAAAACAGATAACTCTGAAAAATAGCCGCTACGTCCCAGCACGGGTCGCCGATGTCGGCCGTTTCCCAATCGATAAGCCGCAACTGGTAGTGACCGGTTGTCAGGGCGTCGGCATTGATCAGAAAGTTGGCGGGCTTTATATCACCATGCGTCAGGCTGGTTGCTTTCCATTGATCCCGAACGGAAGCCAGTCGCGACATATAGTCTTCATTTTGCGTAATGAGTTGGATCATCTGCCGTTCGGCCTCAGACCGTTGATTGCCGAAACCCGGAAAGCCGGAAGCACTCCACAGAAATATCATCGGCTGTTGCTTCCGAAACAGCCGGAAACTCGGGCTATCCTGCACGGAACGGGCAATATTTTTATGAAATGAACCAAGCAGTTCCGCCTGTCGGGTTGCCAGAGGGAGTGGAAACGCCTTTTGTTTCAGGTAAAAATCATTCAGACTGATAGCACCGGGAACGGCTTGGGTAATCAGAATATGGTTTTGTGCATCGAAAGCAACGTACTCCGGCAAAAAATCGCGCAGGTGCGCATATTCGGCCTCGTTGTTAGCAAGCCAGTAGCAGGTCGCTTCAGTACGTAGCGTGTCGATTTTTTCCTGATCCCAGGCTTGTACCTGTTTTACAAAAAGAGCATCGGGACCAGTATCTCGGTTGATGAGGTAATTGGCGTTGCGGCTGGATGCCGGGTACGCGGTAAACGTACCGTCGAGGACAGAATCGAGGTTTAGATAGCCCTTGTCCAGCAAATAGTGGGCAATGTTGAAGCCAGTCAGCAGCATAATTCGGAGTGGGTAAGGAAAAGGTAACGCCTGATTTTGAGAGTATTAACACTGTAGATTCTGTGTTTTCGGGCCGTTACGTAAGCCGGTTGAATCCACAGAATCTACAGAGACGTACGGTGACTAATACATGTACGGATTAAACATACCGTAGTAGCCACCCATTTGCGTGGTGTCGGGCTGGCCACCCATCATACCGGCACCTTGCTGAATCACCGGTCCGCCACCTCCGCCAATGCCGCCCGGTCCGCAGGCTATCGAAACCGTACCCGGAATCTGGGAACCGCCCTGGCAGGGAATGCCTCCGCACAAAATAGGAATGCAGCTCTTTGGTCCACAGATCGTTTGGTTGCAGGAGATTACCTGGCATATGGTCCGGAAGCACGTAATCTGATTACAGATCGAGCGGACACAACTAACATTCCGCGTAAAGCAAATCTGACATACAGACACGCGCGTCAGCGGAGCACACAGAATCTGCGGCAATGTAGCCATGGCCTGTACACCACCCCCTCCGGTTGTATCGGGCTGACCCGCAGCCATTGCCGCTCCCATCATGGTGGTGTCGGGCTGGCCAAAGGCAGCGTACTGCTGCATGATGTCACCTTCCAGGAACGTACTCTTGGGTCGGTTGGCGGCTTTGGGATCGCCGTACGTGACTACCGAATCGGAACGAAGCCAGAGTTTGCTGCCACCCAGCGACGATTCGGATGCGTTTAGTTTTTGGGCGTAAACAATGGCCTCTTCGGGGACTTCAACGAAACTGTTCAGTGTTTCATCTGAATACACACGAATATGGCCAGTTTCGGAGGATTGACCGATAAACCCTTGTAGAAGAGTTAGCTTATCGGTATTACGTGGATCGGGCCTGACGGCCCCTACCCAGTCGTCGTATTCGAACTGGGATTTTTGTTGATCTGCCATGATAAATTAGGGTTTAGGGATAATCAGTATAATCCAGGTTAATTGGATTCCACGGGTTCATTGGGCGTAGCGGAACCACTCAAAGAAGTGGTTTGCCGACCCGGCAACTGCTTAGTCGTGGCTCATGCTGCACATGGAAACACGTTCAAGCGGATGCAAATCTGGTTGTTTGATAGTCAGCGTTTTAGCGCACAAATCCCCGTTTTGTAGCGTGAGTAATTGCGGTAAGTTGCTACGTAGTTGTACGGCTTTTAGGGAAAGGTCAATGAATTAGGGAGCGGTTAGGCTGAAGCCATAGGCTGCGTGTGGAGCTAACTGGCAGCCGGGAACACGTTGGAATTGAAAACCAGCTTTTTTTGTAACATTGCCCCTCTGTTCACGATTTATCAAGCAAATACTGATTGCATGAATGCTACCGAAAATATTTCCGGCAAATCCACGCTGGGCGAGTCCACGCCGGGCGAATCAAAGCCGGGGCAATCCCGGGTGGTTATTGAGCATGTATCGCCCGAACTCGATGGGGCCCGATTTCCTATAAAAGCCATTCCGGGAGATGTGATCGCCGTTGAAGCCGACATCTTCGCCGATGGCCATGATTATTTAGCTGCCCGACTTCTGTACAAATTTGCCGATGATACTGCCTGGACCGAAACGGCCATGACCTTACTGGTCAATGACCGCTGGGGTGCTTCGTTTATTGTCGAAAAGCAAGGTCAATACCGCTACACGATTGAAGCCTGGGTCGATCATCCGGCCTCGTGGCAGCACGAGGTTCACCTGAAAGTGGCCGACGGTCAGCGGATTACAAGCGAGCTGCTGGCAGGAGCGCAGTACGTCGACGGGATGATTGAGCGGGCAGGTGGCAACGTGACCAGTACGAAGGGGAAAGGGAAAAAAACAAAGAGAGAATCTGTTGCTGAAAACCCAGAGGTAAAGGCTTTGCGGGAGATAGCAGCTTTGTTTCGGGATGAAACCCGCTACGATGAAGCGGTATCGGTAGCCGAAAGCGATCAGTTTACATTTTATGCCAATCGATTCCCCGAGCGGAAACACGTAACGCGGTATGGGCGTGAATTGGGTATAGAAGTAGACCGTGCCCGTGCCGGGTTCAGCACCTGGTACTGTTTGTTTCCCCGCTCAGCTTCACGGGTGGAAGGAAAGCACGGTACGTTCAAAGATGTAGAAGCTCTGTTACCCCGAATTTCGGGTATGGGGTTCGATGTGCTGTACCTACCACCCATTCACCCCATCGGCATGGCGCACCGAAAGGGGAAAAACAACTCGGTCATCTGCCAGCCGGGCGAACCGGGAGTGCCATATGGCATTGGCTCAGCAGAAGGGGGTCATGATGCTATTCATTCGGAGCTGGGCACAGTCGATGATTTTAAGCACCTGATTGCCATTGCGGCCAACTACGGTATGGAGGTAGCCATGGACCTGGCCATTCAGTGCTCGCCCGATCATCCGTGGGCAAAAGATCATCCGGAATGGTTTAAAAAACGGCCCGATGGTACGATTCAATACGCCGAAAATCCGCCCAAAAAGTACCAGGATATTTATCCGGTTTATTTTGAAACCGAAGACTGGCAAAATCTCTGGGACGAACTCAAGCGTGTTCTGCTTGTGTGGGCGTCGTGGGGTGTTCGCATCGTTCGAGTCGATAATCCGCATACCAAACCGTTCAGTTTCTGGGAATGGGTGATTGCGGAAGTCAAAAAAGAGTTTCCCGATATGCTGTTTCTGGCCGAAGCGTTCACAAAGCCGAAAGTCATGCAGCAGTTGGGCAAATGCGGCTTTGCGCAATCGTATACGTACTACACCTGGCGGAACACCAAGGCGGAGCTGGAACAGTACATGACCGAGCTGACGCAGAGTGAAATGAAGTACTATTATCGTCCGAATTTCTGGCCGACTACGCACGACATCAACCCCTACAGTTTGCAGGGAGGCCATGAGCCACAATTCCTGATCCGTTATTTTCTGGCCGCTACGTTGGCGAGCAACTACGGTATTTATGGCCCTTCGTTCGAACTGATGGAGCATGTGCCCTTTCCGAATAAGGAAGAATACCTCAACTCAGAAAAGTACGAAATCCGGCACTGGGACTGGGATAAAACCAACAAACTAACGTACCTGATTACGCTGGTCAACCGGCTCCGGCATGAGAATGCTGCGCTGCAAACAACTAATAATTTAACGATCTGCCCGGTGAATGATGAGGCTATTATGGCCTACCTGAAAACGTCGGGGAACAATAAGCTGCTGATTGTAGTCAATACCGATGCGTACAGTCGTCGGGCGGGCGTAGTGCAGGTACCAATCTGGCAATTAGGCATTGGCCATGATCAGTATTATACAGTAAACGATTTGCTGACGGGGGCGTATTACACCTGGCACGGTGAACAGAATTACGTCGAACTGGATCCGTATGTGCTGCCCATGCATCTGTTTAAGATTGAGGTGTGAGTAGCAGGGTGCAGGGAGCGAGGAGCAGGGTAAAAATAACAGATTGTTAATCCCCGCCCCTTGCTCCCCGCCAATCTACTTCGCCCGTATGGCAATAACCGGATCGAGCCGGGCGGCTGAAAAAGCGGGGATGATCCCTGACAGAATGCCAATAACACTCGATACGCCAAGTCCCAAGGCGATATTGCCCGCCGTTAACTGGAGATCGAGCGTACCTAAGTTCATAAACGACAGCAGGTATACCAGAAAAATACCGGATAGCCCACCTACCAGGCTGAGCAGTATGGCCTCGAACAGAAATTGGAACAGAATAAAGTAATTTTTGGCGCCCAGTGATTTCTGAATGCCGATAATGTTGGTACGTTCTTTTACACTGACAAACATGATGTTGGCTATTCCAAAACCACCAATCAGAATGGAAAAGCCGCCAATCACCCAGCCAGCGACGGTTAGAACAGAGAAAATACCGCCAATAGCCTTAGCGATAGCCTCTGGTCGGTTGATCGCAAAATTATCGTCCTGCAAGGGCCTCAAACCACGCCGGGTACGTAATAACCCACGAATTTCGCTTTCCAGTTCGAGCAGACCCTCATCGCTACTATACCCTTTCACCGCAATCGTAATACCCGGGTTGATGGCGTGAAACAGTCTGGCAAAGGCACCGTAGGTGATCAGGCATTTTATATCGGGATTGCCACCCACATTGAGAACGCTTTCCCCTTTTCTGAGCTGTACACCAATGACAACAAAATTCAGTCCGTTAATTTTTAGCGTTTTTCCGACGGGATCTTCACCCGGAAACAGGTTTTCGGCTACATCAGAACCGATGATGGTCACACTGCGGGCGTTGTCGACTTCCTGCTGCGTAAAATAGCGGCCATTGACAATCGGCACGTCCGAAATCCGGTTATAATCGAAGGTCGTGCCCTGTATGAGCGACGCCATGCTGTTATTACCGTTTTTAACCGTAACGCGCCCTTTAAAATCCATGGCCACCACAGCCTGGGCAGTTTCGAGTCGTTCGCTCAGAAAGCGATATTCCTTATAAGTAGGCTCCGGCCATTGGAAAAATTTCCACCACTGCACCTGCGAATCAAAAGTCCAAGGCCATTTCTCAATATAAATGACCTTGTCGCCAATGAAGGAAAGGCTGGTCCGGATATTCCGTTCCAGCGAATCGACCAGGGTAAAAACGGCAATGATCGCAAAAATGCCGATGGTGACACCCAGCAGCGAAAGCGTCGTGCGAAGCAGATTCGAGCGTAGCGCCTGCCACGCAAACCGGAAACTTTCGAATGTCTGACGAAAAAACTGCACCGTTTGTAGCGAGAAAATGAATGAACTAACGAGTGAACGATACGGCCCTACCCGTGTCAGCTTATGAAGGTAGCGAATTAAAGGGAGTTGCCCAAAGCTTTTAGGACAAGCACAAGACTCTGACGGATAAGTGGTTGATCGGGTATTGGTCGATAGTGCTATTTTTGTAGTTTCGCCCTTACAACCACCTATGAGAATATACCCTATGAAACAACGTATTGCTCAGTATTTTCCTTTACTACTGGCCGCTGGATTCCTTGCCTGTAAAACGCAGGGGCCATCGGTCTCGAATGCTGACACGAAAGTAAATCAAAGCCAGGGCGTTTATCAGTATCGCGATGAAGATCCAACAGTCAAGCCGTTTTTCTCGGATCGGGTTGGCGTGACGGGACGTAATGGCATGGTAGCTTCGGCCCATCCCGAAGCGTCGCAGGTGGGGCTGAATATTCTGAAAGCAGGGGGAATGCTGTCGATGCGGCTGTGGCCGTACAGTTTGCGCTGGCGGTGGTCTATCCGGGCGCGGGTAATATTGGTGGGGGCGGTTTTATGGTCTATCGCGACGGCGCTGGCAAAGTGTATTCGCTCGACTACCGCGAAAAAGCGCCCGGTCAGGCTAGTCAGAATATGTATCTCGACTCCGTTGGTAATGTCCGTCCAGGTTTGAGTATCAGCGGGCATCTGGCGAGTGGTGTGCCGGGTTCGGTTGATGGCATGGCTGAAGCACACAAACGGTTCGGAAAACTGACGTGGAACCAGGTGCTGCAACCCGCTATTGATCTGGCGGCTAAAGGATTTCCCCTTACCGATCGCGATGCCTTGGGCCTGAATCGTATCAAAACGGACCTGAACACCATTAATCCCGGAAAAACTTATTTCCTGAAAAGTACCGTACCAACCGACACCGTTACGTGGCACAAAGGCGACCTGCTGGTGCAAACCGATCTGGCGAAAACGCTGCAACGGATTCAGGCACAGGGCCGGGCTGGTTTTTATGAAGGCGAAACGGCCCGATTGCTGGCCGACGAAATGGTACGTGGGAAAGGGCTGATTACGGAAGAAGATCTAAAGAATTATCATTCGGTCTGGCGTGAACCCATTCAGGCAAAATACAAAGAATACAATGTCATTACGATGCCGCCAACGTCGAGTGGGGGCGTTGCATTGCTGCAGATGATGCGCTTCACAGAGCCGTATCCACTACGTCGCTGGGGCTGGAATCGCGACAGTACCGTTCAGGTAATGATTGAAGCCGAACGTCGTGTATATGCCGACCGGGCCAAGTTTCTGGGTGATCCTGATTTTGTGAAAGTGCCCGTCGATCAACTGATTTCGCCCAACTACCTGACCACCCGCTGGACCGATTTTTCGTGGGCTAAAGCAACCGATAGCCGTAACGTAAAGGGGGGCGTAATACCGGGTTATGAAAGTCTTGAAACAACGCATTTTTCAATTGTTGATAAGGATGGAAATGCCGTCAGTATCACCACAACCCTGAATGGTGGCTACGGCAGTCGGGTAGTGGTTGGTGGCGCTGGATTTTTCATGAATAATGAAATGGATGATTTCAGCGTGAAACCCGGTGCACCGAACATGTACGGACTTATTGGCAACCAGGCCAATGCCATTGCTCCAAACAAGCGAATGTTATCGTCTATGACGCCGACTATTCTGGAGAAAAATGGTAAGCTTTTTATGGTTGTGGGAACACCGGGCGGTTCTACGATTATGACATCGGTGTATCAGACGATCCTGAATGTTATCGAACACGGAATGACCATGCAGCAGTCGGTGAACGCGCTGAAATTTCACCATCAGTGGCTTCCTGACAAAACCATTTTTGAAAACGGGGCTTTCTCCGATGCGACCGTTCAGGCGTTGCAAAGCCGGGGATATATTCTGGAAAAACTGAGTAACACACTCGGCCGGATGGATTGCGTACTGGTGCATCCTGATGGCTCTTACGAAGGTGCCTCTGACCCGCGGGCAGACAATACCGCAAGGGGATATTGATAATTTTGATTGATAGAATGATTGAGTGATTGAATAGCTGAGTGATTAAGAATAGCTTGCGTTAGCCAATTCAATCACTCAATCATTCAAAATTAATACCTTATGCCAAGAATTACGCCTTTATCGTCCGAATCAGCTACGCCCGAGGTGCAGGCCGCTTTTACAGCGCACGTTACTGACTATCCAGGCAGCCGCATTACCAACATGAAAGCTACGCTGGGCAGGTCCTTGCTGGCTTTTCAGGTTTATATGCAATGGTATCCGCTGTATGAAGAAGTAAAAAAGATTGTTGGTAATCGGCTGGCTTATTTATTTGCGCACGCCATTTCCGAAGGGGCAAATTGTCCGCTCTGCACTACGTTTTTTCGGCGGATAATTATCGATAATGGTGAAAAACCGCAGGATCTGACCTTAACGGAACACGAGCAGGCCGTCATTGATTTTGGCAGCGCCATTGCTCAGAACAAAGGCGAAATTTCGGATGAGCTGTATGTACCCATTGCTAACAGTTACACCGACAAGCAAATTGTCATACTGGTCGCTTTTGCGGGGCAGATGATTGCCACCAACGTATTTAACAATGTACTGGAGGTCAACATCGACGAGTACCTGTACCCCTATCTTCCTTTAACCCAACAATCGAATACGTAATTCATGGCTGATTTTCAGGGTAAAGTGGCGTTTATAACGGGTGCCGCTCATGGGCAGGGCCGCGCTGTAGCACTGGCATTAGCCGCCGAAGGAGCGGCTATTATTGCTTTCGATCTGGCTAAGCCGATGCCCTATCCCGGTTATGCGCTTGGTATGGTAAGTGAACTAGATAGTCTGAAGCAGGACATAGATGCACAAGATGGTACGTGTTTGACTGCGCAGGGCGATGTTCGGCGGGATGAGGATATAAAACGAGCCGTAGATGACGCAATGGCCAGCTTCGGCCGGATTGATATCCTGTTCAACAATGCCGGAATCTGTGCCTACGGTCTGGTTCACGAACTGCCTGAAGAAGAATGGGACGCCATGATCGATATTAATCTGAAAGGAGCGTGGCTGGTGGCACGGCGAGTAATACCCGTTATGATGCAGCAGCAATCGGGCGTAATTATCAACAATTCATCCATTGCCGGGCTACGAGGTATGAATCGGCTGAGCCACTACGCTGCCTCCAAGTGGGGGCTGGTTGGCCTGACCAAATCCTGGGCTATCGAACTGGCTCCGCACAATATTCGGGTAAACTCGATTCATCCAACAGGCGTCAATACGCCGATGAATGATGGCCTTGCTGAACTGGAAGGCACCACTACGCAGGAAATAGCTGAGCGGTCGGCCGGAAATCTACTACCGGTCCCCTGGGTTGAGCCCGAAGACGTATCAGCTATGGTTTTGTACCTGGCTTCAGACAAAGCCCGTTACGTAACGGGCGCTCAGTTTGTGCTGGATGCTGGCTTATTGACCCGCTAAGCTACTTCTGAGTTAAAATTTCCTGCCAAAGCGAGCTCATAGGGTCAGACCGTTCGCTCAGTCATCCTTATTTTCC
This sequence comes from Spirosoma sp. KNUC1025, assembly GCF_045160025.1. Classification (GTDB taxonomy): domain Bacteria; phylum Bacteroidota; class Bacteroidia; order Cytophagales; family Spirosomataceae; genus Spirosoma. The sequence continues at coordinate 163,962 of NZ_CP087139.1, read as the reverse complement.
GTCCACTCATCCAATACGTCGACCGTTCCGGTAGTTTGTTATGCATAGTACTGTCTAGTGCCTATATCTTTGTTTCACCAATCGGGACAATCCCGACTAGACTTAAAACCGACAAAAATCAAAATATCATGAAAACGTTCATCAAATCTTTCGCTTTAGCTCTTTCTTTAGGTATTCTAACCGCTGGTGTTTCCGTAAGTGAAGCCAAACCCATTGGTCGCCCAACGTCAGCCGTTTCGTATAAAACCGGCATCTATACATCGGTTAGCGGTAAGCTGCATATTGCTCTTGACAAACAAACTGGCGGAGCCGTTGATATTCGTCTAAAAAATGCCGATGGCAAGATTATGTATCGCGAACACCTCGGTAAAAACGAGAGCAAATACCGAACCCAACTGGATATGAGTGAATTGCCCGATGGTGTTTATCAGGTAGAAATCACCAACGGTGTCGATGTAACAACGCACTCAGTCACACTGTCAACCGAACAGCCCACCACGCCGAATCGCCTGGTTGCGATTAAATAAGCCAGGGGTTGCATACCAAAAACTGCTGAAGGTTATGGCCAACCGACCATAACCTTCAGCAGTTTTTGGTTTTATAGCATTGTCTTAACAGGAACCGGAGCTTCAATACGTATTAACGCGAAGATAGATTAGCAGCGCAGCCTCCCAGTGCGGTGAGTTTTGCTCCCAGTTCCACCGGTGAGAAGTTGCTGCGTAGGTTTTGGAAGATTTTGCAGCTCGTATGGAGTGGATCAACCCGATGGGTAGGTACAGAATAATTAATTCCTGAGGGCAATTGGCAATATTTTTACCAGTACTGAAACAGTATGGCTAAACAATGTTTTTGCCAATGATGGACTGGGAATCTAGCCAGATATTGACCACAGGCGTTGGGGCATAAGGAGGCAGTCGAAAGGCAGCCAAACCAGTCAATACGCTATCGTTTTACGATGAAGGCAGCAGGGAACTTATAAATATTAAAAACCATACCAACAAACCAAGAATTAACAGTAACAAAATCCAGGGTCCAAGTAGGAAAGGCTGTTTTTTTGTATACATGGTCTGCCTTATTTAGCTGTGTTGTGAAACATACTCAATTCTATAAAAATTTGAACTTATCAGAGCTTAAATTTACTATCCGGTATTATGGGTAACTATAAATGTAAACAAAATTCTAACTGTTGTTTTTTCTGGCCAGTATTCAACCGGAAATCCAGCCATATCTCAGTTTGTATTATTGAGTAGATTTTTATAACTATTTGATTTTCTGCATGTAAATCGTTAATTACGGGCTTTAAGAACGTTAAAATGATACAGCGTAAACGAATCAGGAATACATTTATCCTGTTGTTCCTGCTAGTATTAGGGCATGAGGTAGCCGTTGTTACCAATCATCTGACAGTGGCGATGTGGGTCAGAAACATTACCCTGTTTTTGGTCATTGTATTTGGTTTGCTATTAATTGCGCTTTGGTTACAGCTGACTTTCGGCCTCTTTGATGTTGACGAGCGGGATGATACTAACCGGATCGATTCAACCGATTAACCGATTCTGACCATTGTCTGCTGTCTAGTTTATTATGCATAGGCACCAATCATGGTCCTTGTTCATGCCCATCTGACTTCCTCACTACGTTCCAGGGTAAACTCTTGTTTGTGAGTTCACATCCGTGAAGCGATTGAATCAGGATAGCCCACTTAATACGTGAATTTGTGGCTGTTGTATTCGTTGACGAATAATATAGTCCATACCGCAATTTAGCACCAGGGGCGACCGATTGGTCGCCCCTGGTGCTGTCAGTAGACCTACTGTTTCTAATTTTTAAGCACTTTGATGGTCTTGCTTTGAAGAGGGCTCATTACCTGCAACAGCAGAAGGCCCATTGGCACATGAGACACTTCCAGACCCTGTTTCTCAATTCGGGAAGCCTTTCCAACAATCCGTTCATTGATCAGTTTGCCACTCAGATCACGGAGTTGGAACGTCAGTGGTTGACCTTCTGCTCCGGTTACTTCCACAAGTACTTCAGAACCCAGCACGGGATTGCCAAGGACAACCACCTGAATTCCTTTCTCTGAGGTTGCCGCCAGGCGAGCTGAGCCCCCACAACTGCCCTGGCCAGAGCTACAGAAGGCCGCAAAATCACCACCGCCGGGCAGCGAAGGATTGCCACTCAAATCGACAACACGTCCACAAAATACACTCAGAGCCGGAGGCAGACATCCGCTCAACTGATTGTTGTTAAAATAGATGTATTGTAATTTGGTTAAGTTACTCAGGCTAGCGGGGATTGAGCCTGTAAGCTTGTTGTTGTTCAGATAGATCAGCAGCAGCTGGCTCAACTGGCTCAGACTGGCAGGAATGCTGCCGGTTAGCTGATTTTTTGCCACAGATAGCAGTTGGAGCTTGCTAAGCGATGAGAGCTCATTCGGAATTGAGCCTGTGAGCTTGTTATTATCCAGATACAGCACCTGAAGATTAGCTAATTGGCCAAGGCTGGCGGGGATTGAGCCTGTAAACTGATTATGACTTAGCGCCAGCTGTTTGATCTTGCCAAGGGCGGAAAGTTCACTGGGGATCGATCCTGTGAGCTTATTAAAGTCCACATCCAGGAGTAGCAGTTCGGGCAATCCTGACAAACTCGTAGGTAAGGTGCCAGTGAATTGGTTGTCGTTTAAATACAGCAGGCGTAGGTTTACCAACTGACCCAGATTCGCTGGAATAGTACCCATCAACTTGTTATTTCCCAGATTAAGTACCCACAACTTACTCAGTTGCGGCAGGGAGGTAGGTAAGGTGCCGCTAAGATTATTCGCACTCAAGTCGAGAGCAATAACCCGGTCATTTTCTGGATTACAGACAATCCCATACCAGTTGCAGGGCGAGTCACCACTCAACCAGTTGGTTTTATTGGTCCAGCCGGGACCATTGGTCGAATTGTAGAGATCAATTAACGACTGTAAATCAGGACTTGCAACGGTACTCGTTTGGCTAGGGGCTTTAGCCAGACTGACCTGAGCTAAGGTTAGCAGCAAAAATAACCAGCCAAAAATCTGCTTTAAAGCAGATGAACAGTGGCTCGTTGGCTTGGTGAAGCAGGCGCCATTAAGGCGATCATCATAGGTTTGTAGAGGAAAATTCATGTTATGAAGTTTTAATAATGAATAGGTAAAAATACCGTTACAAAACTGATAGAAATTGCCTAGTATTTCCTGATGAATATAGTTAAAATTCAATTAAAGATATGTTTTGTTTAATATATATGATAAATGTCTTATTTTTGTTCTATTTAAATAATTGAGTAGTAATACGTTGAAATATATTTTAATAATATTATCTATTGTTCATTTTATATATACTTAGAGAATAAAAAGTGTATAGTTTTTATGAAATGGTTATTGGGATAGTATTTATTAATAAATACTATATAGTAAGTAGAATAGATATTCATAAGTAGAAATTACACAATAAATATTGCCTGTAAACAATAGTAGGTATAGATGCGGATGAATTCGCTGATGAGTTGTGAGCAACGTATGGGCTGACGATTCTTTCCAAGCTGTACTGCTAGGCTGAAAAGGAAGTAAGAGGAGCCTTGCAGGTAAAATATAGGCAAATAAAAAGCCACTTACTACATTTCTGTATGTAAGTGGCTGGTTATCAAGTGCACTCGTAGGGATTCGAACCCCAAACCTCCTGATCCGTAGTCAGGTTTTCGGCCTATGGGCTATTTCGTACCGTTCACAAAAACCTCGTCGATTGCGTTTAATCGCATACAAAGGTATAAATCTTTTCGTCTTATTACTGGATATTACGGAAATATGTATGCAAATTTGTATGCAACTGTTTGGACCCCTGACTATTTTCTGTCGGCAATAGGAGGGGGGCAACTCCTTTTCATGAGTGCTACGGTAAACTTCTATTTTGATAAACGTAAGCAGAAAAAGGATGGTACCTATCCTGTCAAGCTACGTATCACCTACCAGCGTCAGCAGCGCTATTTCCCCACCGAAATCAGTTTGACCGACGCCCAGTGGGAGAAGGTCTGCAAACCTAAACCCCGTGAGGATTTTATTCGGGATACCAAAGCGCTGCTGGATTCAATTAGTAACCGCGCCGAGCGGGTAATCCGAAATCTGCCCGTTTTTAGCTTTGACGAGTTTGAGAATCGCTACGCAGGTACGATTGATACCAAGTCAGATAACGTCTTTAGCCTGTTTGAAAGCTACATCAAGCAGCTAACGGCCGAAGGCCGGGCAGGGACTGCGGATAGCTACCAATGTGCAAAAAATGCGCTTTTAGCGTACCATGGCCGCAAAACGCCGTTATCCTTCGATGATGTTACACCGCAGTGGCTACACGGTTTTGAGACGTGGATGCTTTCTAAGAAACGATCCATTACTTCGGTCGGTATCTACCTGCGTAGCCTGCGAACGATCTATAACCTGGCCATTGAGGAAGGACTAGCGGAACGTGACGTTTACCCCTTTACGAAGCGGCGCTACCAGATACCCACCGGGCGCAATGTCAAGAAGGCGCTGGTGCTGGCGGATATTGAAAAGATCTACCACTACCCAGCTGAACCCATGAGTGCTGAGGAACGGGCGCGTGATCTATGGCTATTCTCGTATCTGTGTAATGGTATGAATCCTAAAGATATCTGCCGATTAACGTACCAGCAGATCAGCGGTGCCCATATCCGGTTTGTAAGAGCCAAGACCGAACGTACCAAGCGGGAAGTAAAACCGATTACCATATCTATCACCGACGATATACAGCGCATCCTGGATAATTGGGGGGCAAAGCCTGCAACGCCGACATCCTATGTGTTCGGAGTGTTAACGCCGGGCTTATCGGCCGAACGCGAAATGGCAGTCATCAAGCAGTTTGTCAAAACGCTCAATAAATACATTCGTCAAATTGCCCAGACTGTTGGCATCGATAAAGATGTAACGACCTATACCGCCAGGCATTCGTTCAGTACCGTTCTCAAGCGATCCGGAGCACCCATTGAGTTCATTAGTGAGAGTTTGGGCCATCAGGATATCCGTACGACGGAGAGCTACCTGGATAGCTTTGAGGATGATGTAAAGCGGCAGTATGCCAGTGTATTGACAGGATTTAAAAACATACCCAAAGAACAATAGGTCTGCCAAACTTATAAAATTATGAATACGGTCGAAGCACAATGCAATCCACTAAAAACTAAACGTAGCCAATACATGGCCTATAAGCAAGATATAGATTTGTTGCCTGACTTCTCCTCAAAACTTCAATATTGGCGTGAGCAGCTAGATATGGGTAATAGCTATACAGAAGATGAACTGGCTTTTACTCGATGTCTCGATCTTAAAACGGATGAAGATTTACGTCAAATTCATAGGTATTGGATGGATTGGTATAGAATAGATTATGCTAACAGAGCTCATGCCGTAATGGCTAAACAAGTACATAACGAAAACGAGTATCGCATCGCTTTCTGTGTCAGGTTATTCGACAACCTTAAGGCAGAGTTAGAAATTGCCCTTTCTACAGCGATACGAAAAGTGGATGTTGTTCAAAATAGACTTACAAAAATAACCGATCAAATAAATGATGCTGGTTGGACAATCAATGGTGTATCAGCGCCTATTGCTCGTGAAATAAAAGAATTGCGGTATGCCTTTGAGGCAAATCAGCCAATCGACTTTAATTTCTTTGGTGAAAGTTACAAACTACGGAAAGCATGTAGACTTGCATCCATATGGGACATCATTCAATATGAAACATTCTTGAAAGATCAACTAGTAATTCTTAATGTAAGGGTGCAAAATACAGATGAATCAAAGTCTGAGCTAGTAGTGGCAGATCAAAGGAAAATACCTATTCATCTTCTAGAAGTCACTAAGACCCAAATTCTATTCATAAATCCTGGGACTCAAAAGGCTTTATATGGCGATCTTCTTGAATATGTCGATTGTAACGAAAAGGGTGAAGCGCCGGAATTAAGTGCCTTGATTTTTGAACAAAAAGCCCCAAGTAGACCAATAGTAGTAACTTGTTCTGTAGAAGCTTTTGGGGCAACATTTTATGAAACAAGAGCTGTGCCCGAGAATGGAGCTCCTATACTTAGTCAGCAACTCTCTAAATTGTTTGTCCGAAATGTTGGCAAACAAATAGTTCCTTTCAAACCCTCCTTTTTGGTTAAAAAACTTCGCGAATCAGGTCAAGCAGTTGCTGTAAAGAAAAACACCAAGAATTAGAATTTATTGAATGTCCGTACATGTCCGCGGACATCCATTGCCCTTGAAGTGAATATAGTTTCTTTCGTCCCTTTGCCATCGGCTTTCATAAACCAGCCGATGTATGACAGTTGACTTTCAAAAACTCCAAAATGAAGTAAGTGAGACCCGCCAACTGGTTCTCACCTTACTTGACCGGCTCAATTCTCCTGCTTCTAAAAAAGAGTATTCCGACGAACTGCTTACAGTAGGCCAAGCGGCTAATCTACTCAATCTGACTACGGCAACCGTATATGGTATGGTCTACGAGAAGCGAATCCCCTTCAGTAAACCTTCGGGGAGTGGCCGTCTTTATTTCGTACGCTCCGAACTCATTGAATGGGTCAAAAATGGCCGCAAGGCAACTTCTGACGAGTTAGACGAACAGGCACGTCAACAAATTTCCAGCCGGATTACCAGACGTAAACAATCCAAGGATCGCAAAGGAGGGCCAGTAGCATGACACTCCAGCAAATTACTTCCGCCGTTCGAGCGGTCCAAGGGGAAATCATTTCCTTAGGCCCCTCATCAATTGGTTATGTTGTCTGGGCCAGTATCCATGGTCATTCCTGCCGGATTGTAGCCCCTTCTCTTGGTAAATCTCCTAAAACCATGCCACCACTGATCGGTTGTCAAACCCATGTGGTTTCCGATGCCCAGAGCTTACAGAGCTGGCTCCAGTCACTTACTTATAAAACGGACACCTCAGGCTTGATTGTAGCCTAGTACTTTAACTTTCATACCCCATGATTGGCAGTGGCTATGAGCTGGTCAAAGCATTTTATGACGAGGTAGCTCAGAACGAAGCGATGCAGGTCGGCTGCAAACCCCATCACCAGAGTCTCTACACCTGGATCTGTGAGCTACGTAACCGGACCAAACGAGAAGTACTGGATTTGCCGGTTCTCTACACCATGCAGATGAGCTTTATCGGCTCCCAGCATACGCTGGCTAAAGCCATTGACGATCTGGCGGAATGGGGCATTATCGAAGTGATCATGCAGACAAAGGGACACGGTACTAAAGTCAAAATCGCAATTGCATTTATGCAAAAGCACTGCAATAGCGATGCAATTACGGAGAGTGATGCTATTGCAAAAATGCAAATGCAGTGCAATACCACTGCAATACAAGTGCAAACAACTAAAAGTAATAAAAGAGATAAAAGAAATAAACCCCCTCAATCCCCCAGGGGGGACGAGTTGGTCGATCCACTGGCGTTATTCAAATATCAATCCGATGGCTTCAAAACCACCTGGAGGGAATGGGAACAGTTCCGCCGGGAACAGAAAAAAAAGCTGACAGCCTCCTCCATTCAGAAACAGCTCAAACTGCTAGCCAGTCATTCCGAAGCCGAGGCCATCGCTATGCTTGAGCAAAGCATCCGTAACGGCTGGCAGGGTCTTTTTGAAATTAGTCCTGCCAGCCCTGCCCGTTCACCCATGCGTATCATTCCAGAGGCCGTCTCTCGTCCTACTTCACTGTCCGATATCCGATGATAACCCAACTAACATCCAGCCACCTGACCAACGTCGATGAAGAAGGCGAAGCCTGCGTACTGGGGTCAGTCATAGTCGAGAATGGCTTGGCTTCTACCCTGTTAACCATCCTACCCAAACCCAGTGCTTTCTACTTGAGAAAACACCAACTGATTTATGAGGCTATTGCCTGGATTTATGCTGAGGGGTTAGAAGTGGATATTTTTACAATAACCAACTACCTGCGTAGTCACAAGCTACTGGATGAAGTTTCGCTTTTCGAACTAACTGAAATTGCGGGCAAAGGAGTACCGGGAAACTTCGAGTACAAATGCCGCATTCTCTTCCAACTGGCTCTTCGTCGCTATCTGCATCTCTACGGAAGCAAGCTAGCCCGAACTTGCCTGGATACGTCGGTTGATCCGCTGTTGATGCTTAACCGCGTGCAGGATGATCTTAGCCAGATAATGGGTCAACTCGCCACGCAGCAAGAAACAGGTCCGGAAAATTATCTGGCTAAAGTACTTTCCGATCTGGAAGCTCGTCAACAGGGGCGAGCACCCGGTCTGACGACGGGGATACCACTACTCGATACCCGAACGGGAGGATTTGAGAAAGGTAATTTTGTGATCATCGCTGCCCGTCCCGCGACGGGTAAAAGTGCTTTTCTGCTGCACTGGCTGTTGCACCACCTACTGGAGCTCAAACAATCTGCTGGTCTGTTTACCCTGGAGATGAAAGGCCATGAAATCATGCGCCGGGCGCTGGCTCATCAGACGGGCTTTTCCAACTTTCAGCTTCAACAAGGCAAAAGCCTTGACATGAACCGGATTCATCAACACGTGGGCACGTTGGCTCAGATGCCACTGCACCTTCGTGACTCCTCGATTCAACTGCCTGAATTACTGTCTACGGCTCGGGAGTGGCACCGTCGATACGGAATTAGCCTATTAGCCGTCGACTACATCCAACTGGTGCGCGATAGCCGCTATCCTAAAGCCTACGACCGAGTTAGTGAAGTGTCCACTTCGCTAAAATCCCTGGCGCAGGATACGGGCATGGTGGTGGTAGGCTTGTCTCAACTAAGCCGGGAGTGCGAGAAGCGGCCGAAATGGGAGAAGCGGCCCGTACTGGGTGATCTGCGGGAAAGTGGCAATCTGGAGCAGGATGCCAACAACGTGCTGATGCTGTTTAGCCCCCACCGCAACAGCCTTAACTATGAAGATGGCTCGGCCACCGAAAGTACCCTGGAGATTCATGCCCTCAAGCTACGAAATGGCAAACCAACTCAGGCGGGGGCAGATCCGGGTGATAATGGCCCACTAGTCGTCCAGTACGACGCCCCCACCAACCGGTTTAACAACTATCAAGCTGATTTTTAACTGTAGATCATTTTTATAGCCAGTACGAAACAATGTTTTATTCCTCTCTGCGCAAAGCCATCGCTCACGCTTTTCCCGGCCGCTATCATTGGCATAGCTGGCGAAAACTCTTACCCGACTTTGTTGACCTAAAGCTGAACATTCTAACCATCAAATGGTCCAACTACCAACGGTTCAAAGACACCAATAGCCCGATCGAGGAGCCCAAGATGGAGCCTATCGTCGAACAAGCCACTGCACAACTCGCCAAATCACAGCGACTTTCCTACAAGTTTTTAGCACAACATTATTTTGTGCAACTGCATCAGATCGATTCTCTCACAGCTGAAGTCAAGCAGCTTAAAGAGCTTCACAAAACTTCACTTTCTAATCTGTTTTCCCGGCAAACCCCTAACGCCAAAGCAGATCCGCGATATACTCTTCTGCTCACCAGTATCCTGAACCAGCTGATGGGTACGACTAAAGTGGATTCACAACTCGATAATCAAACGATGCTGTCAGCCTTTATTGAAACTCAGTACGAAGCCTACCAACAGCAGCTAGCCGCCTACGAAGAAGAGTGGGCTGATTACGGAGATCCCACCCGAAGCCATAATCCACCCCAGCCACCGGATGAGCTCGTAGCAGCCGTGGTAATGCAGGCGCTGGAGAAAGGCCAACCCTACGAAGAACTAGCTTATCTGGTCTTTTCCCTGCAACAGGACATTAAAAACATGCAGCATGCCAATGACTTTCAATCCGAGCTGATAATGAAGTTTAAAAACGCCTCGCAGACCAATTACAAGGCCGCAAGGATGTATGAACAGGGCATAACCCTGGATAACCGCCGTAACTAATATTAACCCAAACGCTTATGGAATCAACTCCTTTAGATCCCTTGGAAGGATTAACTGCCCTGGAGCAGCAGTTTGTTATTCATTTCTGCCAATGCCGATCCGCTGCCAAAGCAGCCCGCCAGGCTGGCTATTCAACCAAATCCGCCAAGGAGATCGGCTATCAGACGATTAGCAAACCCCACATTGCCGCAGCGATCTCTTTATTGATGGAACATTATGGGATGAGCGCCGGCGAATGCATCGGCCGCATGAGTGCCTGGGCCCGGGGCAGCATGGAAAGCTTTCTGGATGAAAACGGCCGGCTGAGTTTAACCTCCGAAGAGGCCGTCGATAACTGGCATTTGATCAAAAAAATCCGCCAGCGCAAGATCGTCCGCCGGATGCCCGACGACACGGTTGAAGAAGAAACGCAGACCGAAATCGAGCTGCACGACGCCAAGGATGCCGTCGACAAGATGCTGCAGATCCACGGTCGCTACAAGCAGGTACCTGGGGATGCAGGGCAACCCAAGCAGTTGCAGTCCTATACGCTTCCCGATGGGACTGTCATCGTTTTTTAGTATCTTTCCTCTACGCTTTTACAGCGTATTTGGTCCGCTCAGCCGCATCGAGCATCTTGGCCCGCCCCGGTCGTAGAAGGGCACTTAATCACTAATCCATCTAGGACCATGGCTCAAACCATTGAAGCTAAATACAATCTGGATCTGGACGACTTCTTTGCCAAAATGGACAAAGTATCAAATACGCTGGGGATCGTCGAAGACACCCTTAAGCGGCAATCCCAGATCGATCCCTTTGGCAAAGCTGCCAGCCAGCATACCGAGTTCAACCGAACCCTGGGTCAACAGGTACAGATCTATCAGCGCGTACAAACAGCGGTGGTTTCACTCGAAAAAGAACAGGCCCGGCTGAAGCAAACCCTGGCTGATGTCAAAAAACGCCAGGATGAATTGACGGCTGTGGGTCAGTACAACGAGCTCAAAAAGCAGCTGGATCTGGTTGAAAAAGCGCTGGATCGCCTCAACAAGCCGCTGAAAGAAGCCGATTCGTGGTGGGACCGCCTGAGGGCCAAAATCGCCAGAGGGCTGTCGATTCCGGCTATCAAGCTGCCGACACCGGGTGGTTCTACAACGGGTAAGAAAGATAGTTTTCTGGGGCAGGCCGGCGAAGCGGCCCTGGATAAGTTGGGCGATGCGACTGGTTTGTCGCTCAGCGGGGGTACGTTAGCCGCTGGTGCAGCCGTTGCCGCGACGGCCGGCACGGTCATAAAAGGAACGAAAGAATGGGCAGCCTACGGCGAAAAGCTTTCGGAAGTGTCCGCCCTGACCGGGGCTACAGGCAAGAGTCTGGACTATCTGGATAGCCAGGCGCAGAAGATCGAACGCGATACGGGTATTGCGGGCACGACGGTGCTGGAAGCCTTTAAAAATATTGCCGGTATCAAACCTGAATTGCTGGAAAATAATGCAGCCCTGGCCCAGACGACTAAAGAAGTCATTACTCTGGCGCAGGCCTCCAAGTTGAGCCTGGAGGAGTCGGCTAAAGCCCTGCTGGGTAGTCTCTCCCAGTTTGAGGAAGGAGCCGATCAGGCAGCCCGGTTTTCAAACGTACTGGCTGCCGGCGCCAAACTGGGTAATAGTGAGATCAACGATACGGCCGAAGCGCTGAAAAATTCGGGTACCGCCATGAAAGCCGCGGGCCTTAGCTTTGAAGAGGGGAACGCTCTTTTGCAGACCCTGGCGGGTAAAATGATTAAGGGATCCGAAGCAGGGACCGCTTTACGAAATGTGTTATTGAAGCTGGAAACCGATTCGGATAAGAATTTGCGGCCGTCGATTGTCGGTCTGAATACGGCCCTGGACAATGCGGCCAAAAAATATGATACCACCTCAGAACAGGCCAAAGTCTTTGGGGCCGAAAACATCGTGGCGGCTAAGCAGGTGCTGGAAGGTCGTGATGCCATCGCCAAAATGACCGAAACGCTCACTGGTACACAAGTCGCCTACGAGCAGGCTCGTGCCAATACGGACAACCTGGCCACCGATCTCAGGAAAGCCGGCACGTCTATTGACGCATTCTTTCGTAACCTGGGCCAGAGCAATGACGGGTTCCTGCGGGGTATGGTACAGCGCTTTACCTCGTTTGTCAATGAGATCGGCTCAAAAACCTCGGTCTTTAAAACCTTTCTCAGCAGTTACGTCAATAATGAAGAGGATGGCTTAATCGGCGCCCTGTTTACCGCTGGCCGGGTGGCTAACAAACAGCGCCAGACCAACCTGGATGCCGCTCGGAAAGAAGCCCGGCAATCGGGTGTCGTGACGGCTACCAAACAATCCGTCGAGGATGATCTGAAAATTTTGACCGAGCTGAATAAAAAACGCGGGGAGGTCGAATCGAAAGCTGAGCGGGATGCGGCTGACACGGTCAAAAAGCAGCGTGATGCCATTTACCAGCAGGCCGTCGCTGATCATCAGCGGCTCCGGAAGGAGTTAGAGAAGGAAATCCAGCAGACAGGTAAGGACAGTGGTAAATTAAACGACGTCTTTAACAAATCCCGTGAAGCGTTACTGTCAGCCAGTACGGGTAAAAAACTGGCCGATGCCCAGGTAACCCGGTTAAAAAAGCTGGCCGATGAGCAGGCGGCTACCCTGGCTAAGCTCACCAATGAACCGATGACCGATGAGCAGAAGAAAGCTGGCAAGAAAGCCCAGGACATAGAAAACGAGACCAATCGCCTGCTGCTGGAAGCCCGTCAGGAGTACGCCAAAGAAGTCCAGAAGCTGGAGCTCGAATACGGTAAAGAACGGCTGGAACTACTTCAGAAAGATGGAACGGCCTACATCAATGCCCGGGCTGATCTGGATCAGAAGGAGTTGAAACTCCAGCGCGATGCCACCGAGAAGAAGCTGCAACTGGCTAAATCGAACAAGGTAATGGAGCTAAACGGCCGTCGGCAGGTGGTGGCTGATACGAGTATCACGCTGGCCAATTCGGCTTCCCAGATTGCCCAGATCTTTGCCGATCGCCAGCAGCAGATTGAAGACGAGCGCAACCGGCAGTTGCAACTCTCGCGTGTTCGGCAGGAATATCAGCTCCTGGAACTGGCCAAAAAATCCAATGCAAACGAACTGGCCATCTTCGATAAATACTGGGAGGAAAAGCTGTTAATCGAGCAGAAGAATTCGGCGGTCTATACGGCCATGATCAAAAAGCGGGATCGGGAACGTAATGCACTGGTAGTCGATCAGATCTTAAAGCAAACCCGGGATCAACAGGAAATCGAACTCGCCTTCACGAGCACCGATCCGTTTGGCCAGAACCTGCGGACGAACGATCCGTCGTTGAATGCCGAAGACATCATCGAAAAACGGCAACAGGCTCAGCTGGCCATCCGGATTAAGTTTGGCGAGGAAACCATTCGACTCCTAAAAGAGCAGGGGGAATCCGAGAATGCGGTCCTGATTACCCAGACCAAAGCGGCCGTCGACGAGCTCAAAAAACAGCAGGATGAACTGAAAACTAACTCACCAAAGTTTCATGATATCTACGATTTGCTGGGCATTACCGATGGAATGGATCAAACCCAGCTCGATGCGGTCCGGAAAGGCTTTTCTCAGATTGGCGATGCGATCACAGAGGTAACCAGTCTCATCGTTCAACAAAGCGAGGAGCGGATTGCAGCCATCGATCGGGAGATTCAGGCCAAACAGGAGCAGGTCGATATCGAATCGGAACGGAGTAAAGAAGGGTATGCCAACAACCTGTCGCTACGTCAGGCTGAGCTGAACGATTTAAAGCGCCAGAAAGCCGACGAGGAACAGGTGCGCCGGAAAGCACTGAAAGTGCAGCAGGCACTGGATACAGCCTCGACGATTTCGAATGCCGCCATGACCGTCAGCAATGGCATAACGTTCTTAACGCGTCTTGCCGCTGAAGAAATTAAGTTAGGCCCCATTGCTGGTCCGATTGCTTTTTTGGTACGCTGGCGGCTATGACAGCGGCCATCTTTGCCAGTGTGGCCAAGATTAAGGCACTAACCTCGGCAGGTACTCAGCTGCGCAAAGGGGGGCGGCTAAGGGGTGCTTCACACGAGTTCGGTGGCATCCGGGGCACGAGTGCTTTCGCGGATATAGAAGTGGAAGGTGGCGAGCATGTAACGAATGCCCAGGCCTCTGAGCGGTATGATAAGACGCTCACGGCATTGAACCAAAACAATGCGAACGAAGCAATCCGGGCTTTAATGAAAGAAGGAGGTATTGGTTTTCCTTCGCTGATCATTCAGCATATGAAAGAGCCTGGTTTTGGTAATCTATCTGTGGGAATGGATCTAAGTAGTTTAACTAGTGAGCTACGGGAACACAAGGAATTAACTCGATTAATGCTTAATCAGCTGAAGATTCAGGGTTCAAAAAAGCAGATCACAGCTATTGGATCAGGTATTATCATTGAACAAGAGGACGGGAGAACCAGCTATCGCGACTTGAAGGGAGAATTAAAACAGAAAGGGTTTAAGGTGGATTGAGTGAAATACAGCACTCTACCTACTTATAATAATTAGACAAAAGGCCGCGCACCAAACGCTACTCTTTTGATTATCTATCAATAAAATTCTGAAGTGGGATTATTAACTCCTTTAAATTCTGGACAGATTCCGATAGAATAACTCCATAATTGCTTAAATGAGCGCCATTACTATTATTATTTAATACTATTCTCTTTAGTTTAATACTAGAACTATTGGCAGCGTCATAGACTTGTTTGTATTCAAATGGAATGTTTTTATAATAAATATCGGTCAATAAAGGAGTTAAAAATTTTTCATCAAAGATTAGTATAGCGTCTATATCAGACGTGAAAAATTCTCGGTATTTTTTTAGATACGAATCAAAAAACAAATAATGCTCATGTAAGCTACCTTGTGATTCTCTGTAAATATTTACATTTGTCACAATTACATTAATCAAATCGTGCATTGAATGAAGAAAGTCTTTTCTTTCGTTTTGTTGTTTTTCGTGAATACTAATATAATACTTACTTATATCCTGAAGCGTTTCAAATAAATAATCAATATTGGTTAGCACTGGCCCGATTTTATCGTCTTTTATTAGGGACTTATAAGCGAGAAAATATGAGTCGTGGTTTATTTTATTGACAATTCTATTCAAATCATTATTAACTGTTAACCTTAAATCAAGCTTGTTTGATGGATTTTTACTTACGAATTCACTAAATCTTTTAAGCTCCAAAATCATCAAATCTGTTGACTTTATACCGTTACTTATTAAATGAAACAAATATTCAAGTTGATCTTTTTGTACATTGAATAAATTGTCAGCCTCCTTTTTTTCTGATCTTTAGTTTGGCGATAATAAATCCAAATTGCTCCAAAAGTACCAATAAATGCACCAATTGCTTGTATAACCAAGTCATACAAAAAAGAGGAATCATCACTTATAAACTCTCCAAACTGAAAAATAAATTTCATTACACTACAACAATTTCTATTTGAATAATATACCCACTTTTAAAGGATTGTTATTTTTTGTTTTCTAACAATGTATAATTTGAATGCTTATCTGATGATATTCAAATAAATATGCACTTGTGAAAATAATTTTTCACTTATCCCTTTTCTAAATTTAATAGAATTTGTTATTGCATGCGTTTTAACTATTGGGAGTTGTTTTTCTTTTCTTTATCTGAATTATTTTGGGGTTCTTTTGTGCTCATTTTTGTGGGATCAGGCACTATTGCGGGCTCTTCTGGTATCTGTGATTGATTTTTTTTGTTTGAGTCAGGATATGAATAACCTCCATGAAGATTTATGTTTTTTGTAAAGCCAGATAAACCGTTTTGAATTCTATTAATCGAATGAGTATAAGAATTAGTGTTATTTCCTGTTCGGTTAAGAATTGAATTGATATGAAGTAAGTTTGGTACAGGATAACTGGTCTGGAGAGAGCTATTTAAGAAATCTAGGTTGCCTAATGTACTAACTGAAGCAATTCCTTCTTTAATCTCCTTTTTATCGTCCTCATCCATATTTGGTTTATCAAGTATTTTTTGAAGACGCTCTATCTCCTGTTGTTTTGTGAGCATTTGTGTTTTATTCTCCTCTAAATGTGTTCTTAACAATGTAATAAAAGTTCCCATCTCGTCAGCGCTACCAGCTAATCTGTTTAGTATCATAAGGAACTCCTTATATAAAAAATTATCTATCTCATAAGGATATCTAACTGTGTGGTCAATTTCACTCCAACCCTCTTCGAAGATAGTTCTAACCTGAATTTCTGCGAAAAATTCCGATTTAGCTGGTTTTGTTTTAGTTATGTAATGAATTGACCTATAGCCATATTTATGATCTTCTACTTTGAGCCCTTTCTCCTCGAATGCTTTTCTATAGGCATCGCTATCCCCTTCCCTTAAATACGCTTTTACTGTCTCTTTTAAGTCCCATGTGTTACTAATCATGTCATGAATGCTTTCCCAGTCTTCTTTAAATAGATGAATAGCTCTTAATCCAACCAGGTCAGTTATCTCACTTATATAATTTTCTATGCCAATAACTCGATCTTCTTTCTCAATTCGTTTACGTATAATTTTCTCAATTAAGTGTTCACTGTCCTTAATTCTGAATCGAACAGAGTGTACCTTACTTATTTTCATCAATCGATTTGACATAGTGCCAGCTATATCCTCTAACTCCGGTTTTAAAAGTTCGTAATGATTGTAAATATCCTCTAATTGATTCCACACTAAGCCTGTTGCTTTATAAGCAACCGCTTCAATTTTGTATTTTTTCAAGAAAATACTTTCGGCCATTAGTTTATTCATAATAGTGATTCTGTTAAATTTTAAAGCTTAATTTATAATTCAACATAATGAATGTGATTTGCCAAGATATCAACAGGATAGCTTAAAGTGAATTAACTTAACGATTGTTTTTAGGAAATAAGCTAAGTGACCGGGAGTATTAGGTGTAAGTACATTTAATAAATTTAAAGTAGAGGAATCTATTGAGTAACTTGTTTTTTGTGTTTATGAATCAATAAATCATCGTCGATTTTGAGTATTATTAAAATAAGCAGCCTTATTAGCGTGTAATACTCAAACTTATTTATCGCTACTGAGGTGTTATTTGTCCCATGTAAATATTTGTTTCGAAGGTCAAGACCATTGGTAAATTCCTTCTTATTCAAATAATAGTTGAAGTAACTTATTTCAGGTTTTGTGAAAAGTGTACTTTCAAACCTAAGTAGGCCATCATCAACCATTTTATCTATTTCCTTACGTACAAATAGGGGATAATGCCGATAGCTAATTACTTCATCATAATGTAGCTCCCTAACAATATATAGTAATACATCTTTCTCAATTACAACAACATCATCTGCACTTATACTTAAATAACCGTTAGTAATAAAGTGGTTGATCACTCTGAGTTGATAATTTTCAAAGTTATTTAATAGGACATTTTCCTTTGTTAAGAGATCGTATAAGTTGTTGTATTTATTCTTGTGTGGTTTTACGTAAAAAAGTGAACTCTGGTCCGAAAAAAAATAATGCTTAAGAACATTAACTTCATCGCTCTGTATATAAACGTATTTTTTTTCAACCAAACTTTGAATTTCACTAAATCGTAATGGAGTTGAGTCAAGTGAAATCAATTCAAAATCTATCTGCCCTTCAGTTACATAAGTTTGATACTGCTTTAGGAGAGAATCTAATTCAGGAGCTAAAATTCGTATTTTCTCAAGATAAGTTGACTGTTCGGTCGGAAACTTAAGACATAGATTTTTGATATCGTAAGAAACATTAATTGACTCATTAACGAATGATTCAATTAATGTTTCTATAGACTTATTCTTTTCTCTAAGATAGTGATCAAAAAGGTATATTTGTGTTTGGGCGATTCTATTCTTTTGCTCAAAATAGATACCGTTTGCGTATTCATTTTTAGACTTAAGCAATGATTTCTCAAAGCTGTCCATCTCGCTTTCTTTGCTGATTAGGTTTATGACACCGTACCTGTTTGTATACAAAAATAAAGTTTCAAAAAGGTAGAATAGTGAAATATTTGTATCTTGCTTATTAATATATTTTACACTGTAAGATATATTCTGTTGTCCATTATCTCTCGTAATTACTCTGGGCTCATCTTGGTCTAGGTTAAGCGAGAGTTCAGCACTTAAGTCTATAGCAGCCCCCTCTTTAAATAATTGCTCGTTTAGTATGGCTGACTTCTTTTTAGCACTTAACCTAACTTTAGGGGAGAGCTTAAAACTATCCGAATCTTTTGAGTGCTCAATAACTCGTATGTAATTTAAATTAGGATTGTCTTGGTCTATATAATTAGAAATTATTTCTTCCTTATCCTTGATTGATAAACAGGCCGGAAAATGGTATTTAGGTGGGTTGTGTGTATGCTTTATTTCTAGTTGTGATAATAAAATTTCTGCTGACTTATGATAACCTACTAAGAAGGATCGTACTTCCTGGCCGAAATGGTTAACTATTTGTTTGAGGTTTAATATATAGTATATGTGATAAGGGTGCTTTTCTAAAAGTGTACCAAACACTCTCTTGTCTATTCGCTTGTAGACCTGAAGGAAATTAACTAGATCCCAAAAGGATTCCTTATAATTACCGTTGAGCGAATCAACATAATCTGGAATAGTTTCACTGGTTATTGAAAGCCAAAACTGTTTAATGATAGTCCATGCTTTCTCAATCGTGGTTTTGAAACTACTTTTTGTTGCCTCATCCCAACTTGGCAAAAACAAATCATTATCAAAATAGAGCTTAATGTTATATAGTTCTAATAAGTCATTGACACCTAATTTGTCCGTCAGTTCTTTATTTCTTAATAAGATCTCGGCATTTTGCAAACTGTAGTTAGTGGCTTCATCTTCTTTGGAGTAGAAGACTACCCACCTTTTTTCGTCTGGATTCATCGATTACCCCGTATCATTTACATTTCCTGCTTTTAAAAGTACAAAGTAAAATGCAATTCAAGGGTATATAAGGTAAGGCACTTACCAATGTATCTTAGGCAAATACCAAAATATGTTTGACTAGTTTACTTACACTAGCTGTGAAACTTCGTGTATATACACCAAATATTGCCACTTGGTAAATTATACTATTGACTTTACAAATAGTGCAACTTTAGCCATATATTTGTGTTGTAACTATATCGGATATGGAACAGCTAAAACAGGATATTAGCAAGCTTATCAAAGAAACTAGAATAAGAAAAGGCTTAACCCAAAAAGAGTTAGGAGCATTAATTGGTGTTAGTGAATCCGCTGTTGCTCGTTACGAAAGTGGTGCATTAAATATGTCCACAGAGGTACTTTTTAAAATTGCCGACGCGATGGGTATGAATATTTCAGTGGATTTGAGCGAAAAAAAAGAATGATATTTTTTTGTGTATGTACTTTCTATATTTGTAAAGTCTTTCTATATTTGTAAAGCCAGACGGGCGAAAGTCGCTCGCTATTAACACAGAAAACCCCTCGCTGTCAACTTGGCGGAAGCTAGCGAAGGGTGGTTTGTGCCAATTATAACTGTTAGTTAAAAAATGAACACGGAGCAAAACTACGTGGGTAGGGGGAAATCTGCAAATACCTCTCCACAAATGGACGTTACAGCGTCTAAACCTTCCTATTTGCCGGATAACCGGAAGATTGATGTTGACAAAGATGTCCACGAAGCGCAAGCTGAGCTATTAAGGGTAGTAGATAGCTACCTTACATGGATTAGCCCAATTGAGGCTATTAACAGCCTTTTAGAACACTGGCTAACTACACCTCCTGTTGATCTCTCAGACTCAGACAATCGCCAAAACCTATCTAGCATTTTGAAATTAGTCAATTTCCTGGACGACTTGCGCGATTGTAATGCCGCCATCGCAACAAACAAAAGAGCCGTTAAGGAGGGGCAGGACAATGAATAAGCTAATCACCTCCTATGGCGACGATTTGACAGAATCGGCTTTTTGGTCATTCGAATTAGAACTTGATACCTGCTCTAATAGGACAGATATAAGCTTGATGCCATCCGAAATAGAAACGGTATTAGATGCCTTGATTATTCACAAGGCCAAACTCTTTAAAGAATTGGAATGGTATCGGGACGATTGGAAAAAGGAGACAAAACAAAAGTGGAGTTCCTTTCCGATGAATGATGTAATCCGTTTGATGGAAGAGATTAAAAACCTCAGCAACCGAATTGACGCAATCGCTTTAATTCTGGCAGCCAATCTACGCGAAGCTGGAAACACAATAAGGAAAAGATCAAAAGAAAAAAGGGGGGGGCATGTATAAGCTAATTCAGATAACGACATACGAGCAAGATTCGCCTGGCATGGAGGTTCAGAGAAGGAATTGGTTACTAAAGGCGAAGCCAGCTAAATCGATTACTTTATGAACACTGGCCAACCTCCCAAGCCAACGCCCACTGATACCCAGGTACCTACGTATTTGCGTGTTCAGATGAGTTTCACGACGCAACCCTTTGGTCAAAATGGCGCATCTGACTTCGAGCTACTGCATAGTGCCCTGGCACATTACCGCTCGTTTCTTTGGACGCGGATAAAACCTGCAGCCGGCACTAGTACAGACGAAGTAGAGCAGGTAAGAACGCAAATTGAGCAACTGAACGATTTGTTATTTGATCTGCAGGCTTATCTCATCGAAGCCGATCAGACGCGTGTTAGGGCAGTCAGCCAACCCTCATAAATTTATAAGAGCGATTGATGTCGACGATAAATCTAATTACTCCCGGTGGGCAGGGTCTGCCGGGAGTACCTCTCATCCAGTATAAATCCCTCGAATTCAGAGTCTGGCACTTTCCAACTAGTCAGATGTATGCCGTTGCCTATTTCACGACTGTTGGCATATATCCTTATACCAACGCAGAAAAACAGTCAATCGCGGTTGAGCCATTTGAGCGAAAAGACTGCATGCTAATGCAGTTTAGTGGCGTCTGTGATGCTAAAGGTGTTAAGATCTTTGAAGGCAATATTCTTTACTGGCGCCATTATGACGAGCGGGAAAACGAGCTGTTTGAAGCCTGGCATGAAGTGACTTTTGGACATGGATGCTTCGGTACCCTCAGCAAGAACGGTGACTTTGACCCATTTTATGTTCTCAACCTGGGGGATGTAATAGTGGGAAATATATTTGAAAATACCTCTTTGACAAGGCGGTGCCGTATCTAGCCTAAGTGGCCTTAAATTAACGATTTATCGTTATAAGCTTACCCTGTTGTGAATCAAGCATTGTCCCTTTCTAAACCATACTTCCTACGCATCTATCATGGCTTTCTCACTCAAAATAACGCTTCATGCCAAGAAGTATAGCGATGGCACCCAGGCTGTCATGTTACAATTCTATACCAAGCTCACCGGCGGACGTGTACTTAAGCGTCGAACAATTTGCCGGGTCAAAGCCTCTCAATTTGACAGGTCCAGTGGTCGGGTGAAAAACCATCCCAACCAGATACTTTTCAATTCGCTTATTACACAGGCTTTTCAGGCCGCTGAAGCGCGGATATTGACAGCTGAGCTGGAGGGCCGTCCTATCAACCCTGATCGCATCCTGGCGCTACCCGAGGCCAACTTTACGCCGGCCGGAATGCTATTAGCCTATACCAAAGCTTACATACATCGTTGCGGCTTAAAAAATATGCACCACACTGCCGAAAAATACACCAGTCATTTTGTCCGGCTTGCCCAATTTCTGGGAACCGACAAAACAGGTCAACAGATCGATATGCACATGGAGGATGTGACTGAAGACTGGGTACTGCAATGGGCCAATTGGCTTCGGTCAAACGGCAGCAAGTCTGCCAATACGATCCATCGGCGTATGGCCTTTCTTAATACGGTCTTTACGGATGCTCGTAAACGGGGTATCATCAAGTCAGATCCCATGGCTTTTTTGGCTTTTAAAAGTACTAAAGTCAGAAAACCTAAACTAACGCCAGATCAGCTGGCCAGTCTGAAAGCCATGAAGCTGGAAGGCCGGGAGGCCGACGCCCGGAACACGTTCTTATTGCAATTCTTTGCTTATGGCAGCCGAATCAGCGATGCGCTAAACTGGAAGAAAACCGATGTCCATCAGCAGGACGATGGCTGGTATCTGGAATACGTCAGCATCAAGACCCAGGACCTGATTTCGGTTCGGCTCAATCGGCAAGCCGTTGACTTGGTGCAATCCTATCTTCAGACTGTGCCAGGCGAATTTTTATTACCTTGGCTTTCGAAGTTTAATCCTATACCAACTTTAACCGAGCCGCAGAATAAAGCCCGATTGTTAAAAGAGATTTCCTCTAAAACGGCTATGGTTAACCTTCAACTGAAGATTTTATCCCAGCGGTTAGATTTTCCCTTTAGGATCACCACACACATTGCCCGCCATACTTTTGCGACGATGGCTGACAGCCGGGTGACGGATAAGAGAAAGATCTCGGCGGCTTTAGGCCATAGTCGATTTGCCACTACTGAGACCTATTTAGCGGACCTGCGCCAGTCGGATGTCAACGACGCCATGGAAGCCGTATGGCAGTAAGTGTCTGTTGAAGACGTTAGATGACTTTTTGAGTCGTGCTCGTTGTTGATGCGGCAAAGGCCCTGTATCTTTCACTTTAATGCTGTTTCGATCAGCGAATCGAGTAATAATGGATTTTTTGAACCGCTTGATTTGCTGGCCATACACAAACCGATTTTCGTCAGCTAGCATTGCTATAGCTTCCGTAACACCGAAATAATCGCAGACCAAATCCCAGGTAACGTATTGATCCGCTTTCAAGGTCTCAATTTCGGTTTGGAATTCGAGAAATTTGGCCGCTACACGCTTGTAATCATCAATAAGCTTGGCAATTCACAAAGCGCTTGAAAAGGATTCATCTCGTACATTGTTTTAGTATTTATACATGAACGATAAAAAATGCTTTATGGAATCGATTGTCGTATTGCCCGCCCAGCAGTTGAAGGAAATTATAGACCGTTATGAAACTGCCGCTGTCCAGCTTATTGAAGCGCAGAAAGAACTGGCAGCGTTAAAAGATGACAAATACGTTACCTGGGAATGGATCTGCGATTATTTCGGTGTTACGAAACCCACAGCCGTAGCCATGCTATCCCACGAAAAAGTATTTGTATTCGGTCAAAAAGTGAAGCGCCTAAAAAGATCCGCCGTCCTGCGCTTTGCTGAACGCAATAGCATCCGGGTGAAGGACATTGAGCCTTTGCCGCATCAAAAACGAGCACGAATAGAGGCATCATCTCATGAGTAAAGCAGTTAAAGAGTTGACCGGCTTCGTATCTATATAACATTTCGTAGGGCGGGCTTAAGTGGATTTGGTGCTATAATCTTTCTGGTTAGGTAAGCCAATTAATCATAACTAATCCAATCTATACACAATGATACAAGTACCTAGCTATGAAGAGTTTGCCGCTCTTCAAAAACAAGTATTGGAGTTGCAAAGGGAGGTTCGATATTTAATCGGGACAGGCGGCAAATGGATGGACCGCAAACAGGCCATGCAGGCATTAAACTGCTCTGAGTCAACCTTACATCGATTAATGAGACTAGGAAAGTTATCTCATCGGTACGAAGGCAAAAAACCGCTTTTCGATGCTGATGGCATTCGGGACTACATCCAGTCAACAAGAGTAAGTTCGGAATTCACCGATCATCGGGTTCTCAATGCTCTTCATAAGTCGTCTGTAGCCAATACGTAATCAAAAAGAAATTCTTTGCTCGATTCGGGTAATGAAGGGTGTGGATAGATGCGAAAACGCCTGGTTCAATGAGCCAGGCGTTTTATGGCACCTAACAATAGATCAAGTTCTAACTCCTGTCACGGCGCGTAGGTGAAGTATTCCCAAAGATTTCCCTCCGAGAGACGCATGCGACTCAGACGACCCTGCCCATCATACTCAAAATTGCCCCTAAACTCACAACCTGGAGCACGCTCCGCTGTCCCACTTTGATACAGCGTTGTTACGCTAGCGGCCTGATAATGGCGACTGAATCTGTACTTGTATTCATCGTACAGAGGAAGCTCCATGAGGGGGTTGATTTGACTACTGTAGGCGATATCGATCTGCTCTCGCAAATCATCCACCTTACCGCCACTGGCCCTGCGGTATTGCTGCTGACGCACGCAGTCCCCTTTCTGGTAGGTATACACCCAGTAAAAACTTGGCATGCTGTTCGATTCAAAGCGCACTTGCTGGAGCTCACCTTTAGCATCATAGGTATGGGTCAGCCAGTCGGATAAGCGAAACTGATTTTGCTTATCAAGGCCCCTTCCATAGAGAAGGGTGCGACTCAAGCGGCCCTGAGCATCATACTGGTAACGCTTGAAGCGAAATACGAAGCCCGACTGAGCTTCCCTGGTGAAGCTTTCAGCCAGAAAATCACCTTGGTAGCGGGCTAGTTCAACGGTTTGCCAGCCATACTCTTCCTGAAAAATCCCCAGTAGCTTACCCGCTGGATCGTAGGTAAAGGTGCGCCAGTAACCCGGTGACTCTTTCGTCCCCCAGCGGATTAAACGTTCTGACGGCCCCTGTCCTTGTTTTTTTATCAGATCAAAATTGATGGATTCATCCAGAACAATCAGCGAATGGGGTGTTTTAGTGTCCCGCAGGTTGTCGGGTACGGATAGAGCAGCGGGTTGGGGTTGAGGCTCCTGTTGCTGGACATGCTGGCAGGCATTCAGGAGCAGTGTACTTAGGAGCGTACCGAAAAGGAAGAAAGATATCTGCTTGGGCATAGGTATTAGCTTAGGGGATTAGAAGCAGCATTCAATTCGTCTTGATCTTAAGTACTACTTAATCTACTAAACAGGCACAGGATGCTGCCCTGATTGTTGCGTAATCCCCATTTTTTAACTGGCTAGTGTAAAGTAATGTAAAGTAATACTTAGTCAAAAGAGCACTCTTACTCATTTATACCTACGATAGCCCACTTGGGTTTGGATGTTGGCATGGAATATGTGTAGGTTCAAAAATAATCTTTTTATTTTTCCGCTTTTTCAATTGCACTCCCTGCAAGCCCTTGTTACAAACCTGACCTTATAAGCCAGATTTGGTAGACAAAAGGGGCAGAACCTTAGTGGCACAAACCTGTTTTTCAGTTTTTGCTTATTTTATCCACAGGGCTTCCGAGTCAGCTGCGGATAAATGGAAAAAGGGGTGTATAAGGGCCTATTTCTTGAGAGGGGCTTACAGAACAGTGATCAACAAAGTGCTCTTTTAGGTGTTTTGAGTAAAATAATGAGTGAAATAAACAGATCAAATGCTTCCATCTGTCAGCTTTTGTAGGGCAGTCGTATAAACGTTTTCGGAATGTAAACTCTAGCAAGGAATGAGGCCCGCAAGATTGTGATTGCTGATGGCAGTAAACAGGACTTGGAGGCCTTTGATAAAGCTAGGAAAGAGATTTTAGCCAACGAGGAAACCAATGCAGCTTTCTATACGGCCATGATTAAAAAGCGGGGCCGGGACCGTAATGCGCTGGTGGTGGATCAGATCTTTAAGCAGTCCCGGTAGCAACAGGAAATCGAACTGTCGTTCACCAGCACCGATCAGTTTAACAAGAACCTACAGGCGAACGATCCATCGCTGAACGCCGAGGATATCATCGAAAAACGGCTACAATTAGCGGCTAGGCCTTAATATAGCGGTTAACAGTAACCTTCACCTTCATAATCACTTTTGATCCAATAGTACTCCCCTAGCAGTTAAGACCGCTTAGTAAAAAGACCGTCCACATACCAACTTTTGCCTACATTATCTGCCTCAGCCTTAAGTATATAGGTTCAAACTAAAACTTGTTAATCATAATCAAATTTAACGGCCTCATCTCATGAATCTATCTATACGTTTCCCGTTGTTCTCCTGGCCATCTAGGTTAGGATGCTTTACTGCTCAATCCTACTGCTTAGCCGCAGTATTTCAACTTTTGTTAACACTATTTTCTCAATCCGCGATCGGACAAACGCCTACTATACTCTGGCAGAAAACACTTGGCGGATCGTCCGGTGAAGTGGCCAAAGCCATTACCGCAACCGCCGATGGAGGCTACGTAATGGCTGGAAACACCAGATCTAATGATGGGGACGTGAGTGGCTTTACCGGCAATGATGATATTTGGGTCGTTAAAGTGGATGCAGCCGGGCAGTTCGTCTGGCAAAAGACCTTGGGAGGTCCTGTTAACCCAATCATAGGACCTTCGTTTGATTATGCGTATGGAATTACCGAAACCGCTGATGGTGGATATCTAGTCGTTGGAAGCACAATATCCTACGTGTATGTGGATCCACAAAGTACAGCTTACAATAATGATGCTTGGATCATTAAACTTAATGGAGCCGGGCAGCTTGTCTGGCAGAAAACACTAGGCGGTACGGGAAACGACGTAGCGAACGCTGTTACGCGAGCGGCAGATGGTAACTATATAGTAGCAGGAACTACTAGCTCCAATGATGGTGATGTGACGGGCAACCACGGCAGTGACGATATGTGGGTGATCAAACTCAGTGAGGCAGGGCAGATTCTCTGGCAGAAAACGCTGGGAGGCTCGGACACCGAAGAGGGCAATACCGTTACAGCAACTGCCGATGGTGGTGTTGTAGTAGCTGGCCGCACGTTTTCTAATGACGGCGATATCTCTGGTTTTCACGGGTTATATGATTATTGGATTGTCAGGCTCAATGAGGCAGGGCAGATTCTCTGGCAAAAGACGCTGGGAGGATCGAGTGCCGAAGCAGCCTATAGCTTGATCAAAACTTCTGATGGAGGCTATGCCGTGGCGGGGTTTACCTATTCAACGGACGGGGATGTAATAGGCGGCAATACCCAACCGGCTTATTGGATACTAAAATTAAGTGCAACCGCCCAGATTCAGTGGCAGAAACGCTTAAATGGTATAACGGCTGTTATAATACCCGGTCCATATGGTATAACAGAGAGTCCCGATCAAGGAATTGTGTTCGCAGGATCCACCTTTTACGATAAAGGCAACGGCACAGGGAGTTCTGGTGGCATTGACGCATGGGTCGCGAAACTGGATAAAACAGGGCAACTGGTTTGGCAAAAAGCGTTAGGTGGATCGGAAACTGACGGAGCTAGTGCTCTAACGATCAGTCCGGATGGAGGTTATGTCGTAGCAGGCTATACAGGTTCAAATGACCGGGATGTCACGGGTAATCACGGTAGCGTTGATTTTTGGGCAGTCAAGCTTAGCGCTGCTCTCACCCAATCTCCGACCTTAACCAACCTTACCGCTACCCCCACACCAACTTGCGCAGGACTCCCGGTTCAATTTTCCGCCAAAATTGGCAACCTTACATCAACTTATTCCTTCACACTCACCAATGGAGCCAGCAGCACCCTAACAGGCACAGCCAGCACAAGCGCTTTCAGTCAGAATCTACTTGTTAGTGAATCCGGTCCGCAAACATTTACCTTAACTATAAATACTTCAGGGGGTCCGGCATCGGCTACCATTAACGTGCCAGTCCAAGTAACCAGCGCCGAATTTCAAGCGTTAGTCAATTTTTACAAGGCTACTAATGGCCCAAACTGGACGAATCATACCAACTGGCTCAGTGGCTGTTCCCCCTGTGACTGGTTTGGCGTCACCTGCAACCCCAATGGCCGTGTTATCGCCCTTTATCTTCCTAATAACCAGCTCAACGGTACGTTATCTCCTAACCTGTCGGCCTTAACTAAGCTTCGCTTACTCAACCTGACTAAAAATCAGCTTACCGGACCGATTCCGGCCAGTCTAGGGCAGCTTACCGACTTGCAAGTACTCTATCTGAACAATAATAGTTTCAGCGGTACCCTGCCCACCAGCCTATCAGCTCTGAGTCAGTTGCAACTGCTGGATGCCAGCAACAACCAATTAAGCGGTTCCATTCCTACAGGTCTATCGGCGCTGAGTCAGCTCAAAGCGCTTTATCTGAGCAAGAATCAGCTCAGCGGATCAATTCCCGCCAGTTTAAGTAGCCTAACCAACCTGCAACTGTTATACCTAAATAATAATAAGCTCAGCGGCTCAATTCCTTCAAGTCTGGGTAGTCTGACTCTGTTGCAATATTTGTTTCTTAATAACAACCAGTTAAGCGGTTGTTTTCCAGCTTCGCTAAGCGCACTCTGTGGGCGAACTGTGGATATAAGCGGCAACACAGGCTTACCAGGAGGGGGTAATTTCTCGGCTTTTTGTAGCACAGGTAGTGGCCGCTGCGGTAGCGCGCGTCAGGGGGCTGATGAAACCGTAGTCGGTTTGCAGGTGATTGTGCAGGGCAATCCGGTAGCAGGTAACGAACTGGTTGTTGATGTAGTAGGGGGCAAAGGACTCCCGTTAGTTTTTCAACTGCAGGATATAAGCGGCAGATTAGTAAGCGAGCGGGTGGTCGAGCAGGCTGCTGAAGTGGAGCGCCAGCGGATGCTAATCCGTGGCGTCGCAGCGGGCGTACTGCTGCTTCGGGTAAGCAGCCCCGATCAAGAGCGAACAATTAAGGTCGTCAGTCAGTAAGGGCTTAACATCATAATGAATTGGTACGTCCTGCTGAAACAAGTTGTATTCTTCCGGCAGGACGTACCTTACATACTAGAACTGTAAGAGTTATTAAATCTTTATTACAGTTTTAATTAGCCTTGCACAAAAAGATCCAACCCTACCAGCGCCGGGCTTTTTAATACCCATTTTGAAAAGAACCTATTGGTATAGTTAGCCGCCTAACTTCTGGATGCGTCTATCCAGCGACTGAATGATTTCTGCTTTAAAGCCACATCACCTCCTCATTTGCGAAATGTAGTAACTGCTTCCTGATAGATTCGCACACCGGGAATCTCCCGCACCCCTTCGGCTATGGCAGCCTTAATGGCCGCTTCGTCGACTACCCAATACCCGTTCGGCAATTGGTTGGGATCGGTAATCTCATACTGCCACTTCAACTGTACGCCTTTGGGTATGGCCACTACCGACACATCAGGCGTCAACCAGGTTGTTTCTTCACTTGATTCTGTACTTAGCGGCTGAGCAGTCTCCGCCAGTTGGTGTTCCCGGATGCGCAGCATCTCCTGGTTGTAGTGTTCAATCGCATGCTTAAGGGGCTTCATGGCCTCTTCGATGGGCGCGGTCATGTGTTTTTCCAACTCGATCCACTCGTGTTTCTGTTTGTCGAGCTGACGCGTGATTTTGAGCCGCTCACTGGCCACTAGTTTGATGAGGTCGTGTCCCTGGGCAATGTGCTTTAACAGCGCTTCCTGCTGCTCGGCGCTCCCACAAACGGCGGGCTGTCGGCGCAGGAACTTAATGTAGTCGCTGATGGAATTCTCCAGCAGTTGGCGTCCACTAGA
Organism: Spirosoma sp. KNUC1025; assembly: GCF_045160025.1. Lineage (GTDB taxonomy): Bacteria > Bacteroidota > Bacteroidia > Cytophagales > Spirosomataceae > Spirosoma. The sequence goes on along the minus strand of NZ_CP087139.1, from coordinate 134,617 downwards.
CTCGTTAAGTGAAAGGCCCGCTGAAGACGTGGCTGGTGTCTGCATGTAGCTAAAACCGGCTAACTGTATAAATGTTATCAAAAAGCCGCATTCCAGCCGTTCAAGATGTACTTTGACACTTGGGCTTCTCAATAAGCTCATTCGTTTGAAACGGAAACGCACGAAGTTGCTGCACCGTTATCTTCGCGAGGATTTGATTAATCACTACCGAACCGGCTACGGTCTGGCTCATCAAGGTTTATCCCTTGTCCTTATCACCAACCCTCATCCATGACTACTTATCAGACTGGCCTAGCTTTGGAGTTTTGTGCATTACCGTTTCTGACGAACAATATACGACACTGTCCAGTCGCTAATTCGTATTTTTAGGTAACATTGTGCCTATGAAAAAATGGCTACTGCTGGCTTGGCTACTCGGCTTAACAAGTGTTACTGGCGCCTGGGCACAAGCTGGTCGAAAAATTAATTGGGGAGATTCACGGAAAGCAATTATTGGCTATGAGGGCATCAAGCCATCGTTCATAACTACAACCGAAATCATCTATGATTCGGTGCTGGTGCATAACTACAAATTCAAATTGAGTTACACCTTTAAAGACAACAAACTCAGGAGTGTATGTTATTATGGGATGGCCCCCTTAGGTGATAGTCTGAAGATTAAGACTACTTTTCTTGCGCTACTAAACGAGGTAACGATTGACTATGGTGATCCGACGGTTTCAACTGAAGATAGCGATCATATAAAAAAATTGACGTTTACAGCTAACCAAACGCGGGTATCAATCTTTTTTGGCCTAATCGCCCAGGCCTATTATAGTTTAAATGTGCAATATGCGCACTAGCCGCTTACTGGCCTGAGTCAAGCAACAGTTCTCGTGCAAAAAACCGGCACTATTAGCGCCAGGCTTAGACAATACTCACACTAAACTATACCTCAAAGATCACCTGAAACAATAAGCTATTGATTTATTTAAATATAAGAACGTAAAATATTTATGTTCTTCTAAATCCATCCAAAAACCGACAATTCGTACCAAAAAACCGGTGATTCTAGCAGTTCATCGAAATTAAAAACCCATTAACACCTAATTTATAACTTCGAGTAGTGAAGTAAAACAAACGACTAACTTGTACTTATCCTGTAATCACTGAATGTATACTGCTATTAATCAGCCGCAACCAGGGACTTATTATTACACGTATCCCACGTTTGCCGATGCACCCCAACAGGTAATGATTCACTTTTATACGCCTGACCAACAGAAAGCATTCATTAGTTACCCCAACCACCCCAACTACAAAGCCCCCCAGCTTGTATCCGTCGATTGGTTTCAATCAGTTAACATGAATCCTATTAGAAAAAAGAAGTCCGTAAAAAGGCCTCAGATGGCTTTACAGATACTTCTGGAAAATTAGTCCTCTATTACCACAAAGCATGCTCAACGTTTTTATTACATCGGTTTTAATTCTAGTTATCAGTATTAGCTGCGTCTCATCAACCAATAACAAAGCCAGCGCTACGTTCATAAATTCAGATAGCTTATTTAAGGGAAAAGTATTCGATGCTACTATAAAGGGCTCTCCCGTTAATGCCCTTGATGAGTTAACCATTCAGGCTGTTTTTAATCAGGACACCACCGGTAGTTTTCGTATAGGTAGCAAAGCTTCAGCCACTTACCAGATCGACTTTGTCTGGCATTTTGTGGGCGATTCGCTATCCATTCGCGAAGTAGATCTAGCCCCTACGATCGCTGCAACTCATCAAACACGGTATGGCCTTACTCAGGAGCCCTATGGCTATCTGCTGACAGGAGAACATCAGCAGATTATCTTAAGATGGAATAAAGCCAAATTCAATTAGCAGTTAGTCTATACAATTTATAATGGAGCATGGGCGGCCAGGCTACTACCGGCCAAATCATTGTAAAGCGTTCCTACTGAAGCGTTTATTTAACTCGTAGCAATAGGATGAGCACCAGCAAGCAAACAGCAGCCCAGGCTTGCCTTAGCCGATCAAGTACGGTATGAATTGACATTCGACAATCAACCTGTAGAGCCCTACACGTCTTCGTTTTTTAGTTTATTGGAAGCATCTTTGATGGCTTCTTCCACCGAGTGCGACTTGCGTAGATCACTGGCCTGGCGGGTTACCTCGGCCATCGTGCAGTAATGCTTGTAAAGAATAGCCAGCTCCTCTTCCGAGAGGTTTTCGCTGGCTACCAGTCGATTACTGGCCCCTTTGGTAGCTGCTATAAGTTCGTTTAATTTTAATTGAACCGATAAGGATTCTTTATTTTGGGCCTTCTGGATGATAAACACCATCAAAAAGGTGATGATCGTCGTTCCCGTGTTGATAACCAGTTGCCAGGTCTCCGAAAAGTTAAAGAGGGGCCCGGTAATGGCCCAGATGATTACCGTAGCTAGTGCCAGAAGAAAAGCGGCTGAACTACCGGTTGCCTTGGCAACCGATGCCAAGAAGCGCTCAAAGATATTTTTGGGGGTAACGTCGGGTGAAGTTGATTGAGCTTCCATGTAGCGTAGTGAGTTTATGATTGGTTATAAAGTAAAACTTCCCTAAACTAACCGGAAACCGACCCTTTTGCTTGTCATTAATTTATTTTTAATCGCAACCCCATAAGGCTTTGTGAGAACAACCCGACCCCTACTCATACCCATACCACCTCAGGTAGATGGCCAGCAGGAAGGGTATGTAAATAGTATAATTGCTGAAAAGCTGGACAGGAAAACTAGGCTTAAATAAAGGCTACTGTCGCACCACCGTATCATAGGCGATGTAAAAAATATCCCTGACTCATGGCTTCCCGCTGCTTCTCGTGCAGCATATCCCATTTGACCCCTTCCGGCACTTTATCTTCCAGAATCACCTGCCAGCCAGTACCGGCAATGCGTTTGTAGTAAATGGTATTGATGCGTAAATAGAGCGCATCACCTGCGTTGAAATATAAATCGTCTATAGGTAAAGGCAATAAGCTATTCATCATAAAACCGTCGTTTGGTTATCTATTAGGTTTGTAAAAAAACGCCTGACTCAAGCTGATCAGGCCTTTTCCATGCTTAACTATTTATCCCAATGGGACAGGGCAAGATAGTAACTAGTTAAAATACGGTCAAGCGTATCGCTCAGTGCGTTGAATTCCTATCCAGCGGTTTGCTAAGTAAGTCTGTTTCACGTGCCGTTTATCTGCTTCTATAGGAATAGAATAAAATAAATCGGACCAGCAAAGCCAGTCCGATTTATATATGATGAATGATTCATTGAAGATACTTGCATAATCCTATTATGCTATAAAATGTTCATTTATTCACAAAAAAATGGTATTTTATTCGAATTCTAAGTAGCGTATTGCCCTTTTTGTATATACAGCCCGCAAACCAATACGTACCTTGTTACTGATATATGATAAACAGTAACAGAACTCCGCCTGTTTTCGGTCAAAAACCGCCCAATAACTGCTGTTCATCGAAAAGCAAGTTGTGACCCTTTGGCCGGATGTACCTTTGTATCACCTAATCGGAAGAAAGGGTGATAGTTAAAGGTTTATGAGGAAATTAGAATTGGAAAGCAACTGACCAGTGAGGTCGGTTGCTTTTTTGTTGCTTAGCGCAACGGCCTGCCAGACCCGAGTAACAGGCGATCAAGCTTAGGATCGTGAAGATGTAAGCTTGCAGACATGAATAACAACGCCCAAAGGATAAACATTTGGCTTAACCAAACGCTTATCGTAAAACTGGCTGCCCTGAATGAGGGAAAAGACAAGCCCCTGCCACGTGACGGGGGCTTGTGCCGTTATCTAACTATTAAGCAGTGGAGAAACTACTTAATTCCATAACTTGTAAAAGCGCAAATAGTCAATTTGATAAGTCGTTAATAAACAGAATAGTTACCCTGTTTTTTTTAGCAGTTCACTTGCTTTCAGTCGATTAAGCCGCCCACTAAATTTAAGTCCATGTTGATCCGGGAACTCGGTACGTTAGTGCCCGGCATGCTCCTTTATCTCGCCATCAGCGGGTGTATGTAATCGTCTGGCAGTTTGCCGGGAAAGACCGGCCGGAACGTTTATGTCCTTTACCGGCCCCGCGCCCACCTGCCGTACCGGTGCGTTCTGACTTAACTCGCTCGTTTAAGCACCCGTCGTATTACTCGACTAATCAGTAGAACAACAACTAAAGCAACCCACATCCAAAGAATATCGAGGAGGACCATCAGCACAAACCCGCCAATGGGGTGGTACTGATGGATTGTTTCGTAGAGAGCCCCGAAGACTGACCGAAAAACAGAAGGCAGCGCAAGCATACCCACTATGGGCACAAAGACAAATCGTTTATTCATAGGTAGCGGATACGTGGAATTGAACTGACAAAACTAGAGACCTCATCACCATTCCGAAAACACCTCCGCTCAATTTTACTGTATGGCTCACTGATATAGGCTACGGGATAAAAGCAGCATCGATTGGTCCTATTTTATCGAAAATTCGTCGCCCATCAACAGGAAACGATACTGTTCAATATAATTCGTTGGTCGCTTAAACCTTTAAGTAGATTTCCGCTCTATGATCAGGAAAAGGGTGTAATGTTGCCCTGTCTGATTGTCCCAGTGATAAAGGCTATGCGTCATCGAGTAGTTATCTGGCTGTTCGTTTCGGGAATCCTGTTAAGCGTCTTCGGCTATTCGGCGGCCTGGATTGATTGGGTGCAGGATTATCGAACCGGTATGTATGCCAGCCATCCCCTGGAAGCGATCCTGGAAACAAGTGCTATAGCACTTTACACCTTCCTGGGTGCCCGCTTCATCTTTAGTCGAATACGATTCTTTTGACGAGAAGATCATTCAGCTTATACGATCCCATTCAACACGCACCTCAATTATTTTTTAGGATGGTTACTCAACCACAGGATGATGTTCCCAACCACGTTCCGGGCTACCGATTGATCCACGATGCTCAGCGTATTGTTCGGCTGGAAGGCAAAGGCAATTACACGCTGGTTTATTTGCTGGACTGTGACAAGCCAATATTGATAAGCTATACCTTAAAGCGCTTTGAAGCGCATCTACCGGCCTTCCTCCGCATCCATCGATCGGCGCTGATCAATCCTGCTTACATTGTGCAGGTTAGTCGAACGAACCCCAAGATAATGTTCGTTAAATTAACCACGGGGGAGACCATCCCGGTGTCCCGGCGTCGAATGATGGAAACCCTGATTCGGCTGAATCGCCGGAAAAGCAGATAGATTTTTTTATCTACTCCATTACCTACGTTTAAAACTAAGGCAACAAAAAAGCCCAGCTCAATTCGTCCGGGCTTTTGGCAGTAAATTTATACTTTAAGTAACACACCTTAGACGGCAGATTTAGGCAAAGGTCACCTTATCGAGCTTTATTCATATGACTATTTTTGAATTGTAGTTCATAGCATTATCCCAGTTGATGAAGAAGACTCATACCCATTCCACCCAACCAGCTTAGGCAGATGGCCAGCAGGGCGTATAAATAACGTAGTCGGTGGAAAGCTGGACTGGAAAAAAAGAGGTAAATAAAGACTACTGTCGCTACCATCGTGCTATAGGCGATCAGGTCAGCATAGGTGAAGAATACTCCTGACTCCCGAGCGGTTGCTTTCAGCAGGCAGATGCCCATATCCGCCAGCAAGATCGCCAGGCTTGGCAGCAGCGTATGGGCCTGTGGCAGGTAGTTTTTCTCGCGACCAGGCTCCTGTTTCTGGTCCGGCACCGGTGTGCCGGACAGTTCATCAAAAATAGCCTGGGCAACCCGTTTAGCCGTTATGTCTTTGCGTTCATAGAGAAACAGCCATTTTTCATCCTCCTGACAGCTCGATTCGGTTTGAAAGTGGATGAGGTATTTTTGGAAGGAGGAGGGATGATACCGACCAATTAAGTCAGTACGATTCTGGAGTTGCTTTTCGGCAAAGGCCGTTAACTCCAACTCCTCAATGCGTAGACGTGTCAGCAGGTCCGGGCTGTTTAGCTTAGTCAGCTCATGGTTGACCAGCTCAACAGAGATATCGTCATGGATTGGTTTCATGAGTCGGTTGTTGCGGTAAGCACGCTTGTATAGTAGAAGATAAGATGACGGTATGCTTGTGTTAATAAAATTATGTTTACCACTATTGAATCAATATAAACATAATATACACATAGATACAGGTATATTTATTGTAAGGTATTGTATATAAAGATTGCGAGTAAAATTACTTGAGTATTTTTTAGGGTATATTAAAATGTCGTGAAAAGTGACCACCGTAGAAATAATCGTGTGCGTCATCCTTCACAACATCCATCTAGCAAGCGTAAGGTCCTACTGATCATAATACCGCCGTTCCCCGTCAATTCCAGTCTGCCTCAAAGCGCTCCCAAGCATTTCATGAGCCGTATCGGCCAGCTCCTGAAGTTTTTCAACAACGATCGCATAATCATTGATGACCCACTCAACGGTAAATTCCGAGCGGGGAATCTGCAGTACATTGTAGGCAGGCGGCAAGACGGCCGTCAGCCGGGGCGCCAGTAGTATGTGTACGTAGGACGTATCAACCCGAAACTGGATCTCATCGACAAAATCCAGTTGCTTCAACTGGGCCGCAGTTTGGGCTACTTGTTCATTTGTCATTGTGTTTTGTCATCAAAACTAACGCGTCCTTGTATTTTATTTGTATGATAGATAACAAAAGTATATTATAGCGGTTTGATGCACTAGCAGCCGACACCGCTATGATCGATAGTATGGATAAAATCCCTCCTGAGAATATCTTTCGCGTCAGTTACACCAACCGAAAAGGGAGGGCAAAAACTATTCCACTGTTCCTCAGCTACGTACAGGCGGGCTTTGCTTCGCCCGCTGAGAATTACATCGAACGCCGACTGAATTTGCATGATCTCTGCGTTCAATACCCCGATGCGACGTATTTTGTTCGGGTAGCGGGTGATTCGATGATCGGTGCCCACATTTTACCCGGCTCTATTCTAGTCGTGGATGCGGTCAGGCCCATCAAAAGCGGATCGATCATCGTTGCCTGGCTGAATGGGGAATGCTGCGTCAAGTATTTTGTTCGCACTGGGAGAATGATTACGCTGCACCCAGCTAATCCAAACTACACGCCAACCTTCGTGCATCTGGACCGGGATAATCTGCGTGTTATGGGTACGGTCACCTACATCGTTTCAAAACCGGAGCCCTATGTACAGCTTGATTGATGCCAACGCCTTTTACGTAAGCTGTGAGCGTAGCTTTGATCCATCCCTGGAAGGCAAGCCCGTCATTGTCTTATCGAACCGCGATGGCTGCGTGGTCGCTCGTTCTGACCAGGCCAAAGCCCTCAGCATTAAAATGGGGCAGCCGTTTTTTGAGTTGGAGGAGTTACGCAAGCAGCACGAAATTTTCGTGTTCTCATCCAACTATACCCTCTACGGTGATATGTCCTCACGGTTTCATAGCATCCTGCTCAATTTCGTTGAAGACGTTGAGGTGTATTCGATTGATGAAGCGTTTATTCAGGTGGATGGCTATGAGGGGATCTACCCCAGCTACCAGGGGTTAGGCCAGACGATTCGGGAAACGATGGATCAATGGCTACGAATTCCTGTCTGCGTCGGCTTTGGTCCAACCAAAACGCTGGCCAAGGTTGCCAATAAACTGGCCAAGGCAAATCCGGATTATAAGGGTGTCTGTGTGCTGGAATCACCGGAGTCTATCCAGGAAGCCCTGGCTACTTTTTCGGTTAAGGATTTATGGGGCGTTGGTGGCCGTTACGCAGCTATGTTAAAGCGGCATGGTATTACCACGGCCGCGCAGCTTAGAGATACCGATGAGGACTGGATTAACCAGAAAATGACCGTGAACGGGTTGCGCATGGTCCACGAATTACGCGGGTTTTCCTGTAAGTTTTTAGAGGTGGGTCAACCGGCTAAGAAAGTAATCCTGACCGCTCCCAGCTTTGGCAAGCTGATTCCGGATCTGGAAACGATTACCGATGCGCTAACCTCACACCTGGCCAGATCCTGTGAAAAGCTACGGAAACAGGATTCGCTTTGCGGAGCTGTTACCGTATTTCTTCATACAGATCGATTCCGTCGAACGCCTGGCAACGGCCTTCCTGCTAAACAGTACAGCAACAGCATTACCATCCCATTACCCCATCCGACCAGTGCCACACCAGAACTATTGAAATATGCGACTTCTGGACTCAAGTCTATTTTCAAATATGGCTACAACTACCAGAAAGTAGGGGTGATGCTTACGGATCTGGTGCCAGGCGATTATCGACAGAAGGGGATCTTTGTCGAGGGACCAAACGAGAAGCTGTTACAACTTTCTACTGTCGTTGATGAACTCAATCGTCACTATGGACAGGATAAATTGCGACTGGCTAGCCAACTATATAATCCTGATTGGCCCATGAAGCAGAATTATCTGAGCAAGCATTATACAACTAGATGGGAGGATATACTGCAGGTTAGCTAAAAATCTCTGCGAAACTTGACAAAAAACGGGGAAAATCCCATTGCCATTGTAACGCATTCATCACACTTTTGTCAGTCAGAATTAACAAACAAGGCCAAGATATGGAGATTACAGGCTTTACAGTAGAGCTTCTGTTAGGTGCTCCCAATCCGTTTGGAAGAATAAATCTTACATTTAGAAATGGGTCAACAATTACTAAAGATTACAACCTTGAAACTTTTGGTGTTGTGATCCAAATGCTAAGAATCGATACAGTGTTTTATGATCAAGTTCAGGATAAGTATTTTACGCGATTAGGCCAAGGTGTTACTACAATTGCCAGACGCTAATATATCCCTAAAATGAAAGAGGCAATGTACGAGCAAATAAAAAACCCTTTGAAAGTATTATCTTTTTCTCTACTTATCATTTTATCATTTTCGTGTGTAAGCACGAAGGATTTAAAAATTAATAAAGCTAAAGGTGCTCAATATATTTATCGCAACGAAGAGCAAAGTCCCAATACAGGCATTTTTCACAATGCCGCTTACGAAATACCATCAAAATTTATTTCAGAAATAAAAATAGATGCGGATGGACACTATCTCGAATTGGTTCCTAATGATAAAGCGGCCTTGATAGCGAAAAAAGTATATCCACCATCCTCAACTATAACGGTATATAATTCGGTAGCTGATTTTAACAGGGGATTTACATACCCCCCTTTAGATCGCTACTTAAACGACTCTTATCTTAGTACTTTGATTGCCCCCCTCCCAACAAAATAAAAGAGACACTTGCTTTTAGTGAAGTAATAAAGGACGAATACGAAAAGGGAGCCAGGTTTAGATATAGTAATAATGAGACAATAGTTCAAGCTATCACTATTCCTTTTAAATATCGATTTAACCAAGGTAGTAGACCATACGAAGTGACCACTGGTGTGAATGCAGGTGTAGCATTGGGTTTTAAAAATAATAATAATATTTACACCCCTTACTACAAACTAGGCAAAGACAACAATAACAGAATAACTAGGCTACTAATTAATCACAAACTAACCACCATTGGCTTTACTCCTGCCATATTCGCTGGCTTAACAACCATTGGCCTAAGTGAGAAAAATACATCCCCTACTATTGGGCAAGAAAGGACAGTTTTAGGGATAAACTATGGGGTGCTTTTCGCCGTCAATATTAATAAATTTAGTTTAGGAGGAGCCATAGGTTTTGATACCGGTTTTGGTAAAGACAGCAAGTCTTGGGTTTATCAAAATAAACCTTGGCTTGGGCTGGTAGTTGGTTTTGATTTCCTTTAGTCTTCTCAAGTTAATTAAAGGATTTAACTGTCAATTCTCTCCTCTACTAAGCTTTGCACACTCTCTGGCACATTTGAAAGCAAATCATACCCCATTTGTTTTTCAATCTCATCAACGCTCACTCGGTATTTGTTCCACGCCTGATTACCACTTGCATTTGTGTTGGGCATCCAAACCGCAATAACTCGCGTCTGGGCGGTTATTCGTTTCACATCGTCCGAACCTACAGGCAGTACCACAATCACCTTCCAGAGCGCAGCTGGAACGCTAAGTTTGCCACTGGCTATACTGGTAGCTTTGCTATTGTCTCCCTCACCACCTTTACCGGACGTACCAGCAATGATGTACAGTTCATTTCCCTTTGATACTAATTCTCGACAGTAATCCTCCAGTATCTTCCAGGCTTGCCGATTAAGCGTTGGAGCCTGCGGTACAATATTGGTCAGAATAAACGTAGTCTTGTTCTCCTCGGCCGTACTATCCCGATCATCACTCGGGCAGAGGTGGCCTCTGTCGAATCCAGTATTCGTATAATCGCTGTGCTTGGCCTGATACCAGCCGGAGGGCAGAGACTGATCAGGAATGAAACTGCCTGAATACCTTGTGGCTGATCCTTTCCAGGCTGCGCTCAGATGCCAGCTACACCAGTTAGCGATTCCCGCCGACTGGTTATAGGAAAGTGAATACGTAGGCCGGGTAATGAGATAATTGTTTGGACTAAATGGGGTAGACTCCGCCTGACTTGGATTACCCAGCGCCAGGTTATCATCACGGGTAGGCGTGGCATTATTAGGGGCAGGTGTGTCAGCGTGTTTACACTGATCGAGGGTGAATAGTAGTAGAAAGCCGTAACTAATTCGTAAAAAGCAGGCGAAAAACTTCTTCGGGATAGTCATGAAATAAACAGGCTAGTATGCAAAAACGTATGCAAACAAAAAGCCACTTACTACATTTCTGTTTGTAAGTGGCTGGTTATCAAGTGCACTCGTAGGGATTCGAACCCCAAACCTCCTGATCCGTAGTCAGGTGCTCTATCCAATTGAGCTACGAATGCATTGCCATATGGCGTTCCCGTTGATTGGGAGTGCAAAAGTAGGGAGAAAAAGCGGCTCTGTCAACCTATCGGCCCGAAAAATTTGCTTTACGCTTCATCAAAAACGCACTAATTCCTTCTGCTGTATCAGCTGTTCGCCCTAATACATCCTGATTATCAGCTTCTTCATTTAGCTGATGGTCGAGGTCTGAATAAAGCGATTGATTCAATACGCGCTTCATGCTGCCAATCGCGAGGGTAGGGGCACCAGCGTAATAGCTTACCAGGCTGTCAACAGCTGCGTCTAGCTCCGACATTGGTACTGACTGATTCACCAGGCCGATCCGGGCAGCTTCAGGACCGTACACGCGTCGACCGGTGCTGCACAACTCGAAGGCCCGCTGGGGCCCAATAAGTCTGGGTAGGAAAAACGTTGAGCCCGCGTCGGGCATCAGACCGATGTTGACAAATAGCTGGCTGAAATAAGCTTCATCGGCACATACAAGCACATCGCAGGCCAAAGCGAGTGAGAAGCCCGCACCGGCCGCTACGCCATTAACTCGCCCAATAATGGGCTTGGGTACGTTCCGAAGGGCCTGAATCATGGGATGATACGTAGTGCGGAGTGATTCGCCCAGGTTCAACTGCCCACCTGCGGTGAGGGACTGTGCAACGCCTTCTTTCAAATCGGCACCGGACGAAAAGGCTTTGTCGCCCGCGCCCGTGAGGACGATTACCCGCACCCGCTCATCGGCGCCAGCCGCTTCGATAGCGGCTGTAATGTCGCGGATAAGGCCGGGGCTTAAAGCATTGTATACCTGCGGTCGGTTCAGCGTAATCCGGCAAACGGAATTCGTTACGTCGTAGAGAAGGTTCTCAAAGATTGGCATATAAAGTACAGGCTTAGAAGGTGTAAGGTAGGATCTCTGTCCTGAACGATCAAACGTACTGGTCTTTGAACCGGCTACATCTGTTGATTTTTTATGTCAAAGCCTGTTTACATAAACCAGTAGACGGTCAGTAAACTAATGCTGAGACCGAGAGCCAGACCTGCAATGATCTGCGCGGGCGTGTGGGCATTCAGTTGCAGCCGGGCGCTCGCCACAAAACCAGTTATTGATACCAGCAACGTCAAGGGAATGAACAGGTCCATAATGCCGAATTTGAGCATGATACTGGCAAGTGCGCCTAAAACCCCGCCAATTCCAACACTGTGGGCGCTGATTTGCCAGCTCAGGCTAATGGTGCCAACCAGTAGAATGGAAACCGCAATGCTGGCGATCAGAATACCAATTTCGGGCGCGAGCGTAGAAACGAGCTGCATTCGGAATGTGAACAGATACCCGAGAAAGAGATAGACGACAGCCGTCAGGAAATAAGGCAGACGCCGGTCGCTCAGGCTGGTCAACTGCATATTCCGAACGTACCCAATGCGGAAGAGGTAGTAAATGAGCAGCGATGGCACCATAAACGTACCTACAAAGATGAGTACCAGCAAACTTAGCCGAAGTGAGCTTGAAAACGCATCCATTCCCAACACGCTGGGGACCTGAAACAGGAGCACACCAAACAGTAAGGTCGGCATTAATAACGGATGGAAAACGACCGACAGAAAATGAGCAAGAGACTTTGTCAATGATGAATGATAAGTGATGAATGATAACAGATACTCAACAGACTGATAAATGATGAAGTGCGTTTATTGGAATCACAAAGGTAATGACTCCCCTCATTCATCATTTATCAGTCTTCATTCCTCATTCATTTACAGTTCTTTCCTCAGCCGGGCAACAGGAATGTTGAGTTGCTCACGGTATTTGGCCACAGTACGACGGGCAATGTTGTAGCCCCGGTCGTTCAGGATTTTTTCGAGTTTATCGTCCGAAAGCGGGTGCAGTTTGGGTTCAGCGTCGATCAGCTCTTTCAGAATATTCTTCACCTCACGGCTGCTTACGTCTTCGCCTGTATCGGTAGCTATACCTTCCGAGAAGAAATATTTAAGCGGATAAATGCCGAATTCCGTTTGGATGGCCTTGCTGTTGGCCACCCTCGATACCGTCGATACGTCCATATCGATACGCATGGCAATGTCTTTCAGAATCATGGGCCGTAGCCGCGATTCATCGCCGGTGAGAAAAAAGTCGTACTGAAACTGCACAATAGCGTTCATGGTTTTGAGCAGCGTTTGCTGGCGCTGTTTGATTGCGTCGATAAACCATTTGGCGGCATCCAGTTTCTGTTTGACAAACGAGACCGTTTCTTTCAGGCTTTTGTTCTGCTTTTTGCTCTTGTCGTATGTATCGAGCATATCGGCAAACGAGCGGCTGATACGTAGTTCCGGCGCATTCTTGGAGTTAAGCGTCAGTTCAAGCTTACCACTTGTATTGGTCAGGATAAAATCGGGAATCAGGTATTGAATGTTACCGGTTTCACCTTCTACCGACCCCGGCTTTGGATTCAGCCTGATAATGACATCGACCACTTTTTTAACGAATCGTCGCTAATGTTCAGTCGTCGCTGAATTTTGTCATAGTGTTTGCGAGAGAATTCATCGAAGAAATCCTCAATAATACGAATAGCCAATTCAACACAGAGATCGTTCTGGTCTTTACGTCGGAGTTGAAGCAACAGGCATTCCTGCAAATCACGGGCGGCAATACCGGCTGGGTCGAACGACTGAATTTTGTGCAGTACGTCTTCAACTTCGCTGGCGTCGGTAAAGATGTTCTGTGAAAAAGCGAGATCGTTCACAATGGCCTGAATTGACCGGCGGATGTAGCCATCGGCCTCAATACTACCGATGAGTTGCAGCCCGATAATGCGCTGGTCTTCCGTGAGATCCAGATAGCCAAATTGTTGCAGTAGCGAGTCGAGCAGGCTTGAGCTGGTAGCCAGCGGCATGTCGCGCTCTTCTTCATTGTAATTGCCATCGCCCTGCATTTTGTACCCGGCATAATCTTCATCCCGGATGTAACTGTCGATGTCCAGATCGTCGTCGCGCTCTTTGTAATCGTCCAGTTCATCGAACGGGTCATCCTGTTTCTGGTCGTACTCCTCATCCGCGCCTTCTTCCAGAGCTGGATTTATTTCCAGCTCTTCTTCGATGCGCGTGTCCAGTTCAGCCGTCGGAATCTGCAGCAGTTTGATAAATTGAATCTGCTGGGGAGATAACTTTTGCTGAAGGGACTGGGAAAGACTTAATTTCTGCATGATGAGGTATTCAGTTAGTCAGTTACGTTGAGTCGGTTAAGAAAAGGGCAAAATGCCCCCGGCAATTATCAGACCAAAGTAATCAGTTTTTTGTTTTTATACGCATGAATTTTCTGCGAAATGTAGTTCGTATGCTACCTTCGTGCTCATGACCAACAAGCTTTACGACACTTCATTAAGCCTTCTGACGGATCTGTATCAGGTAACGATGGCTTATGGCTACTGGAAATCAAACACCGCTGAGAAAGAAGCCGTTTTTAACCTGTATTTTCGTAAAAATCCGTTCAGTGGCGGGTTCACCATCGCCTGTGGCCTGGCCAATATCATCGGGTATATAGAGAACTTCGGATTTTCGAAAAAAGATCTGCGTTACCTGCGTAGTATGACGGGCAACGACGGTAAACCGCTGTTTGAAGAGGGATTTCTGGACTATCTGGCCAGTCTGAAATTGACCTGCGATATTGAAGCCGTTCCGGAAGGTACGGTTGTGTTTCCGAATGAACCTATGATTCGAGTGCGCGGGCCGATATTACAGTGCCAGCTGCTCGAAACACCCCTGCTGAATCTGATCAACTTTGAGTCGCTCATTGCTACAAAAGCAGCCCGATTGCGGCTGGTGGTCGAAACCGATACGTTGCTGGAGTTTGGGCTGCGCCGGGCGCAGGGCGTTGATGGGGGCATGACCGCCAGCCGGGCTGCCTACATTGGTGGCTGCGATGCTACGTCGAACGTACTGGCGGGTAAACTATACGATGTGCCTGTGCGGGGCACACACGCGCATAGCTGGGTCATGTCGTTTGACGATGAACAACTGGCCTTTGATACCTACGCCCGCATCATGCCCAACAACGTAACCCTGCTGGTCGATACCTACGATACGTTGCAGGGGGTTCGGCACGCCATCGAAACGGGGCGTATGCTGGAACAACAGGGGCATAAACTGTCGGCTATCCGGCTCGACTCGGGCGATCTGGCGTATTTGAGTATCGAAGCCAGAAAATTGCTGGACGACGCTGGTTTTCAGAAAACGTCCATTGTGGCGAGCAATGATCTGGACGAGACAATTATTGCCAGTCTGAAACAACAGGGGGCCAAAATTGACATCTGGGGCGTCGGGACCAAGCTGGTTACGGCTTTCGATCAACCCGCGCTGGGTGGGGTTTATAAACTGGCCGCGTTACGTCATGAAGCTTCCGGCGCCGAAACGTCGGGCCGCTGGGAATATAAAATGAAACTGTCGGAGCAGGCGATTAAAATTTCGACGCCGGGTATTCAGCAGGTACGTCGGTTTCGCGACGAGCGCGGGTTTATGGCGGATATGATTTTTGACGCCGAAATTGACAGCACGAACAAGCCGACGGTTATGATTGACCCGCTGGATTTTACCAAGCGCCGTCGTTTTGACGCGACTCAGCCGTACGAAGATTTACTGGTACCTGTGTTTCGGGAAGGAAGCTGTGTGTACGAGTTGCCCAATATCCATGACGTTCGGGCGCGGGTACAAACGCAGCTGGCCGATCTGCATCCGGGTGTAAAGCGGTTTGTCAATCCGCATACCTATCCGGTTGGACTGGAAAAGACGCTTCACGAATTAAAAACGGAGCTAATTATGAAACTGCGGGAAAGCGTTGACCAGTAGTGCCATCGTGACAGTCGCTTATTTCTCTATTTCTTAATACCAACCAGGTTCAGCGTATCAATCTTTTCTGTTGTTTTACGAGTCTTCTTCTAACTTCTCTATCATGCAACCCATTGAACTAGTGGTTTTTGACATGGCCGGTACAACAGTCACCGATCACCATGAGGTAGAACGATGCTTTGCCGAGGCCGCTCGTGAAACCGGCCTTACCGTTTCTGACGAACGAATTCTGGCTATGCAGGGGCTCTCTAAACGCTACGTGTTCGAAACGCTCTGGAAAGAACAGTTGGGCGATCAGCACCCCGATATAACCCGTTTTGTCGACGTATCGTACGATGCGTTTCGGCGTATCCTGGAAGAGCATTACCGGACCCACGGCGCAACGCCCACCGACGGTTGCCTGGAAACGTTTGCTTTTCTGCACGAACGGGGCATTCCTATTGCACTCACAACGGGCTTCTATCGGGTTGTAACGGATATCATTCTTGAAAAACTCGGCTGGCTGGACGGACTAAACGACCAGCGCGTTGGCGGGCCCGATACCGTTATTCAACTATCTATTGCCAGCGATGAAGTTGAACGTGGGCGGCCCTATCCGCAGATGATCGAGAAAGCTATGCAGACACTTGGCGTGAGCAATCCGAAAGCAGTGGTGAACATTGGCGATACGCCTTCCGATCTGCTGTCGGGCCGGGCGGCTGGGGTGGCGCTCAATCTGGGACTGACCAACGGTACGCATTCGCGGGCGCAACTGGAAGCCTACCCGCACGATTTGTTGTTGGGCTCCCTCCGGGAATTGCCTGCATTGATCTCGGCAAGAGAAGTTACGGTAAAAGTATAAATAAGGAGAAGGGAGGAAAGGATAAGGGAAAAAGAAGACAATTGTTCTTTCTCCTTTCCTCCCTTTTCCCTTCTCCTTCAAATCATGCCCGCCTACGATCTAATTATTATTGGTGCCGGTACGCTCGGTACGTTTCATGCCTATCATGCGGCTAAAGCCGGTCAGCGTGTGCTGTTGCTCGAAAAAGATCGGTACCCTGTGGGAGCTACAGTCCGTAATTTCGGGCAGGTGGTACCTTCCGGCCTGGCTGGGCGATGGTTCGATTACGGCCGTCGGAGTCTGGAAATTTACCGCGATCTTCAGCAGGAAACCGACCTGACAGTACGGCAGAATGGCACCATCTATATTGCCTCAGATGCAGATGAATGGCAACTGGCCAATGAACTCCACGACCGGTATGAGCAAATCGGCTACACCAGCGAACTGCTAACTAAAGCGCAGTGCCTGGACAAATACCCGTCGTTGCAGGCTGATTACGTAGTAGGCGGGATTTTCTTTCCGCAGGAGATGAGTGTGGAGCCGGAGCAGATGATTCACCGGTTGATTGCGTTTGTTCAGCAGAAACATGGTGTCGATTACCGGCCCGGTTCGGTGGTTATTGATGCGCAGTCCAATGCCAGTGGTGTTACGGTAACATTAAGCAGTCGGGAGCGCTTTCAGGCTGGGCGGGTGCTGATGTGCAGCGGCCACGAGGTGCGGTTACTGTTTCCCGACGTACTGGCTAAGGCTGGTTTAGTCGTCAGTAAGCTGCAAATGCTGCTGGCTGAACCAGTCACTGGCCTGAGCTTGCCCGGAAATATTCTGACGGGTTTGACGATACGTCGCTATGAAGCCTTTCAGGAATGCCCGTCCTACGCTACTCTCAAGACGCCGGAAGCCCTGGCCGAACTTAAAAAGTGGGGTATTCATATCCTGTTCAAGCAGGCTATCGATGGATCGATCATTGTGGGCGATTCACACGAATATGCCGACGCTACGCAGGCGGAAGACCTGGGCTACCACACGCAGGATTATATCAACGACCTAATGCTGGCCGAAGCCAGACGTATTGTTACGTTTCCGCTAACTATTAAAAAAACATGGGCCGGTTTCTACAGCCAGACAAAAGACGAAATTTTTGAGCATAATGTCGACGCGAACATCCGCATTGTAACGGGCATAGGTGGTAAAGGAATGAGTTCAGGGGCTGGCTATGCGGAAGAGTCGATTCAGCACTGGGTCAATGCGCCTATATGATTTTATAAACGACAATACGTATCGATTTAAAGAATGTGTATTAAGGCAAGGTAAATATTTGACTGGGTTGTTGACTGTACGGTAAAACGTGCTTAATATTAGAGTAATATCAGTACGGTACTTTTGTGAAATTTACTTAAGCAACCAACTCACCCATCAAACGTATGAAGCATTCTCTATTGTCTTCTGCGCCATCAATAAAGGCTTCGCGCTGGCAATTGGTGGCGTTTTTGTTTTGTCTGCTGCCAGGTCTGTCGGCCCTGGCACAAACGATAACCGGCAAGGTTACCTCAACGGATGACAACCAACCGCTGCCGGGCGTGTCGATCTTACTGAAAGGCACAACCTCGGGGACAACGACCCGCGCGGATGGTACGTATACACTTACCGTGAATAATCCTGCCAAAGCCACCCTGACGTTTTCGTTCATTGGCTACCAGACGCAGGAAATTGCTGTCGGTAACCGCACGACCATCGATGTAGCGATGGCTGTAGGTACATCGACGCTGGGGGAAGTTGTCGTTACGGCCCTCGGTATCAAAAAAGACATCCGGCAAACGGGGGTTACCATTCAAACGGTTGACGGGAATCAGTTGCTGAAAGCCCGGGAACCAAATCCGATCAACTCGCTGACTGGTAAGGTGGCAGGTCTGACCGTCGGGGCATCGTCGGAACTGCTGGGGCGACCAAACATTTCACTACGGGGTAATTCCGACGTACTGTTCGTTGTGGATGGTATTCCCATTACGTCCGACACCTGGAACATCAGTGCCGATGATATTGAAACGTATACGGTTCTGAAAGGCGCATCGGCATCGGCCTTATATGGCTTCCGGGGAAAAAACGGGGCTATCCTGATTACGACCAAGCGCGGTACGAAAGACAAACGTGGTTTTTCGGTCGAAGTTAACACAAGCCAGATGGCCGATCAGGG
Source organism: Spirosoma sp. KNUC1025 (assembly GCF_045160025.1). Classification (GTDB taxonomy): domain Bacteria; phylum Bacteroidota; class Bacteroidia; order Cytophagales; family Spirosomataceae; genus Spirosoma. The sequence continues at coordinate 115,930 of NZ_CP087139.1, read as the reverse complement.
ATTCATTGCGATCCCGAAAGTGCAGGACGAATATGGCCCCGGCGACCACGGTGTGTATGCCTTTGGCGATGGAAAAGGAAATGGCCTCAACGATGGTGACTACGACATCTGGGGACCAGCTCTGAATGGGCAGTTGATTCCGCAGTATGACAGCCCGGTAGTACCAGGGGGAAGCTTCACAACCAAATTTCCGAACGGCAGCACGTTCACCAGCAATCGCCAGCCAACCCCATTTCTGCCACGTGGTAAAGACAACCTCAGCCGGTTCATCCAGACAGGTATTCAGTCGAATAACAACATTGCTGTAGCCGCATCCGGGGAGAAATACGATATGCGTTTTTCGCTTTCGCACAATTTTACCCGCGGTTTGGTACCCAACACCAAACTGAACGTAACGAACTTCAACATTACGGGCGGCTACAATTTTTCGCCCAAACTACGCTTCGAGTCGAGTTTGAACTACAACCGCCAGTACACGCCGAACTTCCCGGACGTACAGTATGGGCCTAACTCGCTGATTTATAACATCATTGCCTGGGGCGGTGCCGACTGGAACGTCGATGACATGAAGCAGATCTGGCAGCCGGGTAAAGAAGGTACCCAACAAATTTATGCCGAATATCAGCGGTATAATAACCCCTGGTTCTTGGCCAAATACTGGTTGCGTGGGCACTACAACAACAACATTTACGGCTACACATCGCTACGTTACCAGATTGCCGACGGATTGCAGATAACAGCCAAAACACAATTAACTACTTACAATCTGTTACGTACCGAGAAATTTCCGTATTCGGCTACGAGCTACGGACGGGAAGAAGGACGGGGCGATTACCGGGAAGACCGCCGGAATCTGTTCGACAACATCAACCAGGTATTGATTCAGTATAACAAAAAAGTTACGCCCGACCTGACTCTGAATGCACTGGCGGGTGGTGAAGCGCGGATTTTCAACTACAACTCCGACTATGCCAGCACCAACTACCTGAACGTACCGGGTGTGTATAACTTTGCCAACTCCTCGAACCCGGTGGTTGCGTCAAACTTTCAGTCGGACATGCGCGTACTATCGGCTTACTATTCTGCCGATTTCACCTTCCGCGATTATCTGACCCTGACCACTACGGGCCGACTGGATAAACTCTCGACCTTGCCAAAGGGGAATAACGCGTATTTCTATCCATCGGTAGCGCTGAGCACCGTCATTTCGGATTATATTCATCTGCCTGAAAACCTGGGCATTTCCTTCCTGAAACTGCGGGCATCTTATGCTAACGTAAAAGACGGTCTGACCCAATCGACCATCGGCTCGACGCCCGGTGCTTCGTTTCCGGTAGGTTATGGTACTGATTACAGCTCATCCTATGGTGGACCAACATACCAGAACTCGGCAGTCTATTCATTGCCGATGGCTTATAACAACAAACCCGCGGCCTACTATACCAATACCCTCAACAACCCCAATCTGAAACCGAATTCAACCTCGCAAACGGAAGTGGGTCTGGATATTCGCTTCCTGAAAAACCGGTTGATTCTGGATGCAGCCTACTACGTCAGTAACGATGGCCCGCGCATTTTCACCCTGCCCTCCTCGGAAGCAACGGGGTATACAGGGCGGTTGGTTAACGGGATTCTGACCCAGAAAAAAGGCGGTGAAATTTCGCTGACAGGGCAGGCGCTACGCACCGCGAAAGGCTTTAACTGGGACATTGTGGCCAACTACTCAACCTTTACCGAGCGGCTGAAAGACGTATACGCTGAAGGCGGAATCAATACGCTGGCATCGAGCTATTTTGTGGGTAGCAGCAGTGGGTCGCGATTCATCAACGTAGGCGATCGGACCGACGGATTCTATTCCGGAGCATTTGTGCGCACGCCTGATGGGCAGTTGATCAACGACGCTGGCGGACGACCCATCGTAAACCCGGTATCGCAGTTTCTGGGGTACGTGAACCCGAAATTTGTATGGGGTGTCAACAACCGGTTCAGCTATAAGAGCATCAACTTCAGTTTTCAGTTCGATGGTCGTGTGGGCGGGGTAATTGTCGATTACGTTCGGCAGAAAACGTTCCAGGGTGGACGTAACATCGAAACGGTGCAGGGCGCTTTTGGGGCTGCCCGCCCTAATGATGTGCAGGGCATCAAATCTTACCTGGGCGACGGCGTTGTGCTGACAAGTGGCAGTATAAACTACGATGTAAATGGTAATGTGCTTAACTACAGCGAGTTGAAATATGCACCTAACACGACTAAAACCTACGAACAGGATTATATCGGTCGGGTATATGGTCAGTCGGAAGCGTCGCTCATGAGTCGGAGTTTTGTCAAACTGCGAGAAGTCATCATCGGGTATACGCTCCCCCAATCTTTGCTGAGCCGTATCGGGGTGAAGCAGGCCAGTGTATCATTTGTGGGTCGTAACCTGCTCTATTTCGCTAAATACAAAGACATCGACCTTGATCAGTTCCTGACAGGAGGGTACTCAGGTCTGCAAACGCCAACGACACGTCGGTACGGGATCAACCTGAATCTGGTATTCTAAAAAACAGTCACTGGGCGTTAGGCCATTGGTCATTAGGTATGTCTTCCTAACCACCAATGACTAATGACAAAATGACAAACGACTTATTAATCTCATGAAACTACATAAACATATTCTTATCCCGCTTTTTGCTGTTAGCCTGTTTCTGTCTTCCTGCGAAAAGCCGTTCGATGAACTCGAACAGGACCCGAACCGGCCTACCAGTGCACCCGCTTCGCTGGTGTTCAACGGTATTCTGAACGATATGTACGGCATTGCCGGTGGTGGTGGCTGGAATGATGCCCAGCGATACAATCAGTTCTACGCCAGTAACTACAATTACTACGCTACGAATGAATATTCCTGGACGTCGACAGGGCTTTATTATACCACCCTGAAAAACGTACTAAAAATGGAGCAGGAAGCTAAAAAAGCTGGCTTGGCTGATGTGAATGCATACTCAGCCCTCGGAAAATTCTTCCGGGCGTACTTCTTCGAGAACATGACCAAGCGCGTAGGCGATATTCCCGTAACCGACGCCTTGCAGGGGCTGGATAATTCAACACCGAAATACAATACGCAGAAAGAAGTGTACGTGCAGATTCTGAAGTGGCTGGATGATGCCAATACCGATCTAACAACCCTGATTGCTAAAGCAGACAATAACCTGACGGGTGATATTTACCTGGGCAACAGCCTGGCTAAATGGCAGAAGGTAGTCAATTCGTACAAGCTGCGGGTATTGATAAGCCTGAGCAAGAAAGAGGCCGATACCGAGCTGAATGTGAAAGCGCGGTTTGCCGATGTGGTCAATAACCCGACCAAGTACCCGTTGATGACGTCGATGGACGATAATCTGCAGTACATTTACAATAACGCGTTCAACAAGTATCCGCGTAATCCCGACAATTTTGGCCAGAACGCCACCCGCGAAAACATGGCCGCTACGTATCTGGGTGCGCTGACATCCCTGAAAGATCCGCGTACGTTTGTAGTGGCTGAGCCTGCTTCGGCAAAAATTGCAGCCGGTGCCAAACCAACCGATTTCGCGGCCTTCGTGGGCGCTTCGTCGGGCGAGGATCTGGCGATTATGTCGTCGAATGCCAACCAGGGTATCTATTCATTTCAGAATCGGAAACGGTATTACAGCACCTATACGGCTGAGCCTTATATCATTGTCGGTTACCCGGAGCAGCTGTTTACCATTGCTGAAGGAATTAATCGGGGTTGGGCGGCCGGTAAAGCCGAGGATTACTACAAACAGGGTATTCAGGCATCGTGGGCGTTTTATGGCTTGAAAGATGGCGCCAACACGGTGTATTTCTCGGCCGATGGAGGATACAAAGTGTTCAATACGTATACGGTCAATGTGAGCTTTGCCGACTACTACGGGCAGGCAGCTGTGAAATACGCCGACGGCGCTACGGGGCTAACGCAGATTCTGACGCAGAAATACCTGGCCTTCTTCCAGCAGTCGGGAATGGAGCCTTTCTACAACCAGCGCCGGACGGGCGTACCAACGTTTCTGGTTGGGCCGGGAACCGCAAACAGCCAGCGGATTCCGCTACGGTGGCAGTATCCGGCTACCGAGCGTTCGTACAACACCGCCAACAACAGTGCAGCCGTAACAAGCCAGTATGGCGGTACCGACGATATCAATGCCGCCATGTGGATATTGAAATAAATCAGTAATATCCGGCCAGCCACCAGACCTATAAGGTTTCAAAACCTTATAGGTCTTTACGTCATTGACGCCATCAGTAGCGGTAACCGCTGATAGCCTTTCTACTGGCATAGTCGCCATTACGTTATAGTCCTTAATTTATGAACCGTAGAACCATCCTCAAATCGGCCGCTTTGCTGCCTTTTGTTTCGGCACCAGAGCAACTCAGCCCCCCCGCTTCGCTGGTCCGCAAACGTAGTGTTCGTTTTGCTTACATCGGCGACACCCACATTTTGCCGGAAACAAAACCGATGGAGGGCGTAGCAAAGTGCTTTCATCATGCCCAGAGCCATGCCGACAAACCCGCTTTTATTCTGCATGGGGGCGATGTGATTATGGATGCGCTGGCGAAAGATCGGGCCGACGTACAGAAGCAATGGGATGCCTGGCATACCGTGATGAAAGCCGAGAACTCACTCCCTGTTGAGTATTGCATCGGCAATCATGACGTCTGGGGTTTTGACGGCGCAAAAACTGACCCGCAGTACGGTAAAAAATGGGCCGTCGACCTCATGAAAATTAGCGGGCGCTATCGCTCGTTTGACCGGAACGGCTGGCATTTTATCATTCTCGACAGCGTACAGCCCAAGCCCGACGGAAAATGGTACACCGGCCATATTGACCCGGAACAACTGGACTGGCTGAAGCAGGATCTGGCGAAAACCGGAACGAAAACACCCGTCCTGATTCTGTCGCACATTCCTATTTTCAGCCCTACCGGGTTTTTCAGCGAACAAAATGTTAAAGATGGCAACTGGTCGATTCCTGGCGCTTTAGTTCTGTCCAACACGCCGGAGTTGCTGAAATTGTTTTATCAGTATCCGAACGTAAAAGCGGCTTTGAGCGGCCATATGCATTTGCTCGACCGGGTCGATTACAACGGCGTTACGTATCTGTGCAACGGCGCTGTGAGCGGCAACTGGTGGCGAAGTGATACGTATCAGCAGACTAAAGCCGGCTATGCCCTGATTGATCTGTACGACGACGGTACGCTTGAGCGAACGTATCTGCAATACACGTAGCCCTGTAGCGCCGGACGGCTCGTCCGGGAGAGAAATAAGCTGAACTTCACGACCGGACGAGACGTCCAGTACTACATATGGAAACAATTGCTAACCTTTTTGCGCAGGGTGGAGAGGACGCTTACTTTGGCGAGCCTGTCACTCAACTTGAACATGCCCTGCAATGTGCGCTGCTGGCTGAGCAGGCCGGTGCCGACGAGGAAACCATCGTAGCGGCTTTCCTGCACGACATTGGGCACCTGCTCCCGCCCGAACTGGCAGGCGGCTACATGGACGGGTACGGCACCGTCGATCACGAAAAGCTGGGGGCTGATTATCTGCGGGAGCTGGGCTTTTCGGAGAAAGTGGCCCAACTGATCGAACATCACGTCAACGCAAAGCGGTATCTGGTGTTCAAAAATCCCAACTACTTTGCCCGCCTGTCGGAAGCGAGTGTGAAAACGCTGGAGTTTCAGGGTGGTCCGATGACGGCGGAAGAAGCAGCCGCGTTTGAGGCCAATCCTTATTTCAAAGGGATTCTGCTGATGCGCACCTGGGACGAGCAAGCTAAAATACCCAATCTGCCAACGCCGGATATGGCTTATTATCTGGCCATTGGCCAGCGACTAATCGACTGATCGATCTTTATGCGCTATCGTTTGCTTATTTGTCTGCTGTTTACGTCCTGTCAGCTTCTGGCGCAGACGAAGCCCAAAACCTACGCAACGCTGCAGGTTCCCGGCCGGGCCGAGCTTTGCCGGATAGATACCACCAACCGCTCTGTGCTGCCGAGTGGTCGCTACGTAACACCGGCTGGAAAAACCATACGCATTACCAATGATCCGTTTGGGCTGGCTCTCTCGCCCGATGGTCAGCATGCTGTGTCGCTTCACGATGGCGTATTTACGGTACTGAATCTGTCTGATTTACGGACCACCCGTGTTCCTGATTACGCGGGTAAAATTCCGGCCGCCCTGAAAGAGGGTTCTTTTTTGGGAGTGGCGTTCGCCCCCGATAACCGAACTGTATATCTGAGCAATGGCGACAAAGGGCGTGTACTCATCTTCGATACGCAGCAACTGCGAACAACGGATAACATCAGCCTCGATGGCAATGGGTATACCGATAGCTTTACGTCGGATCTGCGCCTGAACAATAACGAATTGCTGGTACTCGACCGGGCCAATTTTCGACTGGTACGTATCGATTTAGCGACGAAACGTATTACGGCTTCTATCCCTACCGGCCGGCAGCCATTCGGTCTGTCGCTTAGCCCGGATAAAAAGCTGGCGTTTGTGGCCAATGTGGGCTTGTATGCCTACCCGAAAGTGCCGGGCGTCACCAAAACGAACAAAGACACGATGGCCCTCAAGTTTCCACCTTATGCAGCCCATACAAAAGAATCGGCAGAGGGGGTAGAAGTGGAAGGACGGCGGATTCCGGGCCTGGGAAGCCCGCTGGTCGATGAAGCCATGAGCGTCTGGACAATTGATCTGAAGACAAACAAGGTAGTCAATCGATTCAAAACAGGAGTTCAGATTGGAGAAATGATTGAAGAAGCCGAGGTTGTAGGGGGCGCTTCGCCAAATTCGGTAGCTGTCGGGCGTCGCTATGCCTACGTATCGAACGCTACGAACGATAACATTTCCATTATTGATTATAAACCCGCCGGACGATCTTCCCGTAAAATTATTGGCTCTATTCCGCTTAAAGTAGATGCCCGGCTCGACCGCTACCGGGGCATGATGCCTTTTGGACTGGCGCTGACGAACGATGAGCGAACACTATACGTAGCGTTGCTGGGTTTCAATGCGGTAGCCGTTGTCGACTTGCCGACACGAACCGTCCGTGGCCTGATTCCGACCGGATGGGGGCCAACCCGTATCGCCCTGTCGCCGGATGAAAAAATGCTGTACGTAACGTCGGCACGCGGCTACGGCGCGGGTCCTAACGGGGGGCGGGGATTTGTGAAACCTCCGCAGGGGACGTATATCGGTGATATTCAGCTGGGCACGTTTCAGGCCATTCCCGTACCCAACACCGATCAACTGGTCAGTTATACCAGACAGGTGATCGGAAACACTTACCAACCGGTAACCCTTACGGATGATGGCCGGAATCCGCTGCCCATTCTACCTAAAACCCGGCAGTCGCCAATCAAACACATTGTGTATATCACCAAAGAGAACCGCACCTACGACGAGGTACTGGGTCAGCTAACGACTGGCCGGGGTGATTCGACACTGGCCCGGTTTGGGGTAGGCGTCACGGTTAAATCGCGGATCGCTACGTTACGGGGCAACAGCGGGCGAACCACCGATCAGCCGGGCGATACCGTACGGATTACGGCTGCCGATATCATGCCCAATCATCAGCGCGTGGCCCGGCAATTTGCCTTCTCCGATAATTTCTACTGCGATTCGGATGCCAGTATTCACGGCCACCACTGGATGATGGGCACCATTCCGAACGAATGGGTAGAAGCCAATGCCGCATCTGCCGGGCGCTTCGATGCCGACTCAAAAGCGCCGGGCCGGAGATTCCCGAAATCCTCCGGCGCCATCGACCCCGAAGATTACAACGAGATTGGCGGACTATGGGAAGCCTTCGAACGTAACAAAATTTCGCTCTACAATTTCGGGGAGGCCAATGAATATGCCGGGGCGGTAGAAGAATGGACAACCACCCAGTTTGGTGCTGCGCAGCCCGTTGTGTTCCCGATGCCGAAAGCCGTGTTTCCGCACACCTCCCGCGATTATGCCGGGTACAACACTAACGTACCGGATCAATATCGAATGGAACAGTTTGAACGGGAATTCACCGCCAAATGGATCAAGGGCAAGCAAACCATGCCACAGCTGGTAACGATGCAGGTGCCAAACGACCACGGAGCCGGACCTCGACCTGAATACGGCTACCCTTATCTGCATTCGTACATGGCTGATAACGACCTGGCTGTCGGCCGGATTCTGCATTTTCTGTCGCGCACCAAATACTGGAAGAACATGCTGGTGATTATCACCGAAGATGATCCGCAGGGGGGCGTTGACCATATCGATGCCCACCGATCGGTATTGATGATGGCTGGCCCGTACGTCAAACGCGGTTACGTATCGCATACCCACGCCAATTTTGGCTCGATCCTGAAAGTGATCTACAACATTCTAGGTGTCCCGTACGTCAACCAGTATGACCTGACGGCCTCGCTTTTGCAGGATTTTTTTACGGATAAACCCGATTTTCGTCCGTACGATGCCGTACTGCCCGATGCCCGTATCTTTGATCCACAGGCGGCCATGAAACCTTATAAGAAGCCGTTCGACTGGCGTAAAATCCAGCGCGGCCCCGAAATGGACGACCGCGCCGACCAGCGGGCCGAGCATTATCGGCAGCAACAGGAGAAATGAGTTTTACCGTATCATTTTGGTTTGTAGTTTGTCGGCCGAATGATGCTCAACCCCTAAACTAATCCTTGATGCGTTCTCCCGCTTTTCTTCGGCATCCGACCGTGTTCATGCTTTTCGGGGCTACGGCGGCTTTCTGCACCTATGCCTGCATGTATGCCTTCCGGAAAGGAATTACCGCCGTTACGTTCGAGGGAATGTTTTTCGCGGATATCAGTTATAAAATATGGCTCATTACGGCGCAGGTCTTCGGGTATGCCATGTCCAAGCGCATTGGCGTAAAGGTGGTTTCCGAAATGTCGCCGGGACGGAGGGCGGCTAATCTGCTCTTGTTTGTCGGCATCGCGTTGCTGGCATTGCTGGGTTTTGCCCTTGTTCCGGCTCCCTGGAACATCATTTTTCTGTTTCTGAACGGCCTGCCGCTGGGTATGGTCTATGGAATTATGCTTGGCTTTCTGGAGGGTCGCCGACAAACGGATGCGCTGGTCGCTGGTCTGACAGCCTCGTTTATTTTTGCGTCAGGATTCGTCAAAACGGTGGCGCTGACCATCAAAAGCGAATGGGGTGTATCGGAGTTCTGGCTACCGTTCGTAACCGGCAGTCTGTTTGTGCTGCCGCTACTGATATCAGTTTATGCATTAACGCTGCTGCCTCCGCCCACGGCTGAAGATCGCGCGCAACGTACTGTTCGCGTACCAATGCTTGCCGCCGACCGTCGGGCGTTTATTCAGAATTTTGGGCCGGGGCTGGTGCTGCTGATTATTTCGTACGTATTGCTATCGGCCTTCCGGGATTTCCGCGACAACTTCGGCCCCGAAATTCTGCGGGATGCTGGCGTCGATAACCCTGGCATCTTTGCCAAAACCGAAACGATGGTGGCCGTTGGGGTACTGATTGTAATGGCATTGCTCCAGCGGGTAAACGATAATTTCCGGGCGTTTGCTCTGCTGAACGGCATCATGCTACTGGGGGGCTACTGGTAGGCGTCAGTACGTATGCCTATTCACTTAATTTGATATCCGCTGGCAACTGGTTTCTGCTCACGGGGCTGGGCCTGTATATGGGCTATGTTCCCTGCAACGGCCTGTATTTCGAGCGGTTGGTAGCCGCTTTTCGGTACGCCAGTACCGTAGGGTTTATTGTGACGCTGGCCGACTGGTACGGGTATCTGGGCAGTGTGGCTGTACTGTTGTACAAGAACTTTGGTCACGCCAATATCAGTTTCCGCGAATTTTTCATGGATGGGGCTTATATTCTGGCGATCTTCTACAGCCTGCTGGTCATTGCGTCTTATCTGTATTTCCGGCAGCGATATCGGGCTGAAGTGGTACGTCGGGAGCCGGAGAGCGTGGCTTAATTTCATCGAATTGATCGGCGAGAAATCCCCGCCATAAGTAAATCTGTGCTGAAACTCTCTTAGAAAGGTAGGTTGATTCTCTTTCATTAACCAGTCTTTCATGCAAACCAAACGACGCGCATTTCTCAAGCAAGCTGCCGGTGTGCTGGCCGTAACGGGCATAGCCAGCCCGGTTGATGTTCTGGCCAATCAGCTCAAATCTTCTTCCGCAAAAGCCGATAAACCCTACGTAGTGTTTGTGACCGGCGATCATGAGTACAGTGGCGAACTGACGCTGCCACTCATTGCGGCTGAGCTGGAAAAGAACTACGGAATGCGAACGAAGGTCCTGAAGTCGGTGCCGGATTATAATGGCGAGAAAGATATTCCGGGTCTGGAAGTATTGCGGGAGGCTGACCTGGCCGTTTTTTTTCTGCGCTGGCGGCTGCTTCCTCAGGAGCAGTTGAATTACATTGACGACTACCTCAAATCCGGCAAACCTGTAATGGGTTTTCGCACAACGACCCACGCCTTTAACTACCCCGATGGCGATGACCGCAAACGCTGGAATGCGTTCGGTGAGTTCGCGTTTGGGGCCCCTCCGGGTTGGGGCGGCAAGGCTCAGCACACCCACTACGGCCATAAAAGCACCACCGACGTAACGATTATTCCGGCAGCCGCTAACAACCCGATCCTGACGGGCGTTGCCCCTTCGTTTCACGTAGCGTCCTGGCTTTACCGCGTTCTGCCCGACTATCCGGCCAAGGGGGCTGTGCCCTTGCTGATGGGCAAATCGATCAATCCCGATAAGGAAGCGATTGACAATCCGGTAGCCTGGACCTGGCAAAACCAGTGGGGCGGCAAAGCGTTCATGACTACGATGGGCCACCCTGAGGATTTTCAGGTCGAAGCGTTTCAGCGGCTGGTTATCAATGCCATTCACTGGGAATTAGGCTTGCCAGTCCCGAAACGATGGAAAGGGAAAATTGCTATCGACGTACCGTACGGTCATCCTAAAAAATCCTGACGCTATGAAATCGTTTATTTCCAGGAAAATTAATCTTGTAGGTGGGTTGGCTGCCATCGGCCTGTCGATACTGGCTTTTACGGCCTTTCAGTCCAGTCAGTTTGAGCCACTTGCGGTGAAGAAAGGCTCCCGCATTATTCTTCTCGGCAACAATCTGGGGTCGAGGATGATGAATTATGACAATTTCGAAACGGAAATGCAGCTACGTTATCCTGACGATGCCCTGTATATCCGTAACATGTGCGACGGGGGCGATACGCCGGGCTTCCGACCTCATGCCAGCCGATTCTCGCCCTGGGCCTTTCCGGGAGCTGAGAAATTTCAGACCGAACTGGCTACCAATTCGGGCAGCGAAGGCCATTTCGAGACGCCGGACCAGTGGCTTACCCGCCTTAAAGCGGATGTCATCGTAGCTTTTTTTGGCTACAACGAATCCTTTCAGGGGCCTGCCGGACTGGCCAATTATAAGGCTGAGCTCGATGCCTTTATCAAATGGACGTTAAAACAGAAATATAACGGTACGTCGGCTCCTCAGCTGGCCATCGTATCGCCTATCGCTTTTGAAGATTTATCGGCCACGATGGACCTTCCGAATGGGAAACGGGAGAATGAAAATCTGGCCCTTTACACAAAAGCGATGAAAGAGGTAGCCGACCAAAACAAGGTGCTGTTTGTCGATGCCTTTACGCCATCCAAAAGCTGGTACGAAGCCAGTCAGGCACCCCTGACCATCGATGGTTCTCAACTCAATGAAGAGGGCTATAAAAAATTAGGCGTTTTGCTGGCCGATCAGGTGTTTGGCAAAGCGAAGCCTAAGAATGAAACCAATAGGCAACTGGTTCACAATGCCGTGATGGAAAAGAACTGGATGTGGCACAACGATTACAAGATTCCGAATGGGGTTCACGCGTACGGGCGTCGGTATAACCCGTTCGGGCCGGATAATTATCCCGCCGAAATTCAGAAAATACGCGAAATGACGGCCATTCGGGATACGGCCATCTGGCTGGCTGCAACTCAGGGCAAAAAAATGGACGTAGCTGCTGCCGACAAGAACACTACTCCGCTACCGGCGGTGAAAACCAACTTCAATCCGGAAAAGAACGGCAGTCTGACGTACCTGTATGGGCAGGATGCGCTTAGCAAACTGAAAGTGCCGCAGGGCTATAAAATCGAGCTGTTTGCTTCCGAACAGGAGTTTCCTGATCTGGCGAAACCCATGCAGATGTCGTTCGACAACAAAGGACGGCTTTGGGTGGCCTGTATGCCCAGTTATCCGCACTACAAGCCGGGCGATACCAAGCCAAACGATAAAATTCTGATTCTGGAAGATACCAACGGCGACGGAAAGGCCGACAAGCAAACGGTTTTTGTGGATGGCCTGCATCTGCCGCTGGGCTTTGAAATTGCCAAAGAAGGCGTGTACGTTTCGCAGGGAACGAATCTGAAACTATTTACCGACACAAACGGCGATGACCGGGCCGACAACGTGACGATTCTGCTGAGCGGCTACGACGATCACGATACGCACCACAACAGCCATGCCTTCACGGTTGACCCATCGGGGGCCATTTACTCCGGCGAAGGGGTTTTCCTGCATACCAATGTTGAAACATCTTACGGGCCGGTACGGGCGACCAATGGAGGATTTTATCGGTATACGCCACAACGGCACAAACTGGAGCGTACGGCTCAGCTGTCTATTCCGAATCCGTGGGGAATTGCTTTTGACGACTGGGGACAACCATTTTTTGCCGAAACCTCAAGCCCCGACGTTCGCTGGATGATGCCCGGAACCGTTTTGCCCCGTTACGGAGAGGCTACGCACAAATCGGTTCAGTTGATTGAAAAAGATCATATGGTACGGCCTACGTCCGGGCTGGAGTTTGTATCGAGCCGCCATTTTCCCGATGACATTCAGGGTGATTTCCTGATCAACAACACGATTGGATTTCTGGGCATGAAAGAACATACCCTGCAGGACGATGGTACGGGGTATAAAAGCCATCACCGCATGGATCTGGTGGTTAGTGACGATAAAAACTTTCGTCCGGTCGATATGGAGTTTGCGCCGGATGGTTCGCTTTATCTGATCGACTGGCACAACATCCTAATCGGGCATATGCAGCATAACGCCCGCGACCCACTGCGGGATCATTCGCATGGCCGCGTCTATCGCATTACGTACCCGTCGCGGCCGCTGGTCACACCCGCAAAAATCGATGGCGCCAGCATTGACGAACTGTTAAATAACCTCAAGCTTCCGGAATACCGTACCCGATACCGTACTCGCCGGGAGCTAAGGGGGCGCGATGCCAATCAGGTGCTGGCTAAACTGAAAACCTGGGTGGCCGGACTGGATAAAAATGACCCCCGATACGAGCACCATTTGCTGGAAGGCTTGTGGGTGAGCTGGGGCATGGATAAAGTCGATCAGGGCTTACTCCGGCAAATGCTGAAGGCAAAAGACTATCATGCCCGGGCCGCAGCCGTGCAGGTAGTACGGTATACGGGCCATCAGGTGCCGGATCAGGCTAATCTGCTGATGCAGGCTGCACGGGATGATAATAGCCGGGTACGTCTGGCCGCGATTGTGGCTGCTTCCTGGATCGGTAAAGAAAAAGGGCTACCCGTTCTGGCCGAGGCCGCTAAAAAGCCTATGGACGACTGGACGATTCATGCTTACGAAACAGCCGTCGCCCACCTGAACGATGAGCCAGTTAAACAGAAAAAAGAGATTACCGTTACGTCTCATCTTAAAGGAAACGATCTGGAACTCTATACCCTGGGCCGGGAAATCTATGCCCGGGAAGGGTATTGCATCACCTGCCATCAACCCGACGGCAAAGGTCTTACCGCTTCGGGTTTTCCGCCACTGGCAGGCACCAACTGGGTGTCGGGCAATGAAGATCGGTTGATAAAAATAGCCCTGAAGGGGCTTATGGGGCCGATAGACGTCAGTGGCAAAGCGTATCCGGGTCAGGTGCCCATGACCCCTTTCGGTGGTTTGCTGAAAGACAATGAAATTGCTGCCGTACTGACCTATGTACGCAACTCCTTTGGCAATCAGGGACCTGCTGTGCTTCCTGAAAAAGTAAAACAGGTGCGGGCAGCTACGGAAAGCAAAAAGGATTTTTATTCGCCAACCCAATTACTTAAAGAGCATCCCATGGAGAAGTGATGCCAGGAATTATACAGGTTTGGAGTCGGACGAGACCCTGAACGAAAATTAATCGCTACCCAATGCCTAATTTATTATCAGCACCCGTCGGATTTAATTTACTGGCCTGGTCGGCGCCGATTTCTGAGAAAATGCACCCGATGACCGAACGGATCAAGAAAATTGGCTACGATGGGATCGAATGTTTTATTGATTATCAGGACGTTTCGGCCTATCGGGACTTTGGCGCTCATTTGCAACAGCTTGGTCTGCAAAGTACGTGTGTGATGGTGATGAGTTCTGAAGAAAACCCGGCCAGCGAATCGGTCAGGGTGCGGGAGCAGGCCCTGACGCGGCTGAAGGAAGCCATTGACCGGGCGCATGCTATGGGGGCCTCGATAATCTGTGGGCCTTTTCATTCGGCCTTCGCTACGTTCTCCCGGCAGGAACCTCAGCCCGACGAATACGCCCGGAGTGCGGGCGTGTTGCATGCTGCGGGTGAGTATGCCAGACAGGCCAATATCGTCCTGACGCCCGAAGCGCTCAATCGGTTTGAATGTTATTTGTGCAACACAATGGCGCAACTGGCCGAACTAGTGCGTCAGACGGATCACCCTAACGTGCGGGCTATGTTCGACACGCACCATGCGAACATGGAAGAGAAACGGTTTGCGGAGGCCATACGTACCGTTGCTCCCGTACTGGCGCATGTGCATATCAGCGAGAATGACAGGGGAACGCCCGGTGATGGGCATATTCCCTGGGATGATACGTTCCGAACGCTGGCAGAGATCAACTATACCGGCTGGATGACGATTGAAGCCTTTACCCGCAACGACATCGACTTTGCGAACAGCATCAACGTATGGCGGGAATACAACGATCCGTGGGACATTGCCGAAAATGGCTATACGTTTATCAAATCCATGCAGGCAAAATACGCGAATTAGTTGGTGGTCATTGTTGATTGGGGCTGTAGATTCTTCGATGGTGTCGCCAGTGAGGTCAGGTTCTTAAACCTGACCTATGAGGTTTCTTGAAACCGAATGAATCAGAAATTAGGTTTTGAGAAACCTAGCATGTCGGATTGAAGAATCCGACACCACTACTATCACTAATGCCTAATGACAGCGAAGCGAAATAATCAATTAATCCACGCCGATCAGGGGGAGGGTAACCACAAACTGACCTTCATCTTCGCAGAGGGTTGGGGCGGGTTGATTCAGGATTTGATATTTCGACCAGATGTTTGCCAGTCCCACGCCATTCGACGCTACGCGCATTATTTTACGCTGAACATTATTGCGGACCTGAAGCTGGCCCTGCTCATTGGTGCTGATGGAAATGGTCAGCGGTCGATTGGCTAGTATTACGTTGTGCTTGACGGCGTTTTCGACCAGTAGTTGCAGCGTAAGCGGAGGCAATTGCCGCTTCATGAGCCACGGAGATACCTGCCACTCCATCTGCAACGCATCGCCATGACGAGTTTGCAGCAAATGACAGTAGGAACGAATAAAGGCCAGTTCATCGGCCAATGGCGTCAATGCCTGATCGTTGGCACGTAGCAGATACCGATAGACCGAACTTAACTCGTCGAGAAAAACACTCGCCTGTTGCGTGTCGTCGTCGATAAGCGCGCTCAATGAGTTAAGACTATTGAACAGAAAATGGGGGTTTACCTGCGCCTGCAACGCCCGAATGTGTACTTCGGTTTTTTCCTGTTCCAGCCGCTGCATGATCAGTTCGGCTTCCAGTTGATCGCGTTGATGCCTGGCGCGTTCGCTGGTCAGTTCCTGCTCCATAACGGCGCTACGTACGGCGGCCTGTCGTTGCCGATAACTTAAGCCAAGCGAAAAACAAACCAGCTCGGCAATAATACCAAACTGCATGTAGGTCAGCGATACGCCCCAGAAGGGCCCCAGCCAGTCTTCGCTGCATAAGTACGTTAGCGACAGAAACATGGTAGTTAGTCCACCCGTCAGCAAAAACGCGGTGCCAATGGCGTAGGCCCGTGATACAGCATCGCCCAAACTCATCATCTGCCGAATGCCATATACGCCCAGCACGGCCATTGCCAGACGCATTACCACAAAAGACGCTTCATAAAGGGTTGGATTCCAGAGCCACGGCACGTAACAGAGCGCAAACTGCCCGACTACGTAAATTACAATTCCTACTTTAACGAGCTGCAACTGACGATAAAAAACAGGCAACCGTTGACGAAGATTCAGGATGGCGTCGGCGAAGTCGAAATAAACGTAGTAAGCGCCCATAGGGGCAGCCGCCCGGACGAAATAGTTGGTTTCGGTTGAAAACCAGTCCCGGAAGGCATATACCCGCAACCCAAAATAGAACAGCCAGGCCAGCATGTAGAGGGTGTAGAGACCGTAGCTACGATCCCGGTAAATGATCCACTGCACCACATTCAGCAACATGATCGACAGAACCATTCCAATAAAGACGGCGCCCCAAATCTGAAAGGTCATGAGTCGTAGAAAGGCTAATTTTGGTGGCTTATGGCTGGAGTTAATCTCTGCTGCACATGGGTCTGAATGAAGCAATGCTCTGACGAAACCAGGTTCTCAGAGCATTGCCGCCAACGATAGGCAGAGTTATCTATTTTTCAATCATTACGTTCGTTTGCGCATTGGCTTCAAAGGTATTGGCGCTTGTCAGATCCGTATTGGCCGAAGCGCCATAGGCCACAAAAACACCGTAGCCACCGCTGCCGCTGATCCGTGTATTCTTGATCGACATAGCGGCTTTTGTGCCGTACACAGCGATGTTGGCTTTTTTGCCCGATACAATTACGGAGCTGCCACCATTACTTACTTCTGCATTTTCAAGCGTATTTTTAGTGTCCTGCGAGTAGCAGATAATGCCTTTCCAGTACGGAGCGCTCTGGTCGGCGCCGGTGAACACAATCTTCTGATCGGCCGTGCCTTTGGCCAGCAGATAGCCGCCGGTGTTGATGCGGATCACAGCATCGCGGTTCATCTCGATTCTAACGCCGGGGTTTAGTTTCCAGCCCGCATCGACCGCAAAATCACCGCTGATCCGGTAAGGCGTTTTGTCGGCAAAGCCCGCCCAAACTACCTCGTTACTACCTTTGATAGCCGACTGCGTCACTTCCACTACGTTACGCCCATTGCCGCCGGTGAAGGTCGACGCTGCATCTAATTTGGCTACGTTGGGTGCGTCGAGCAGAATACCCGCTTCAGTGTGGTTGCTAAATGTGTTCTGGGCAAATTCGCGGAGGATAGCACCGTCGTATACATAAATACCGTAGCCATCATTCTGCGAGAACAGACAGTTTTTCAGAGCAATCTGTGCCTTATTACCGCCCGACATGAACAGGGCCGACTTCGTTGTGCTGTAGATGGTACGGCTACCGGCGTGCATCACCTCAACGTACTCCATGGTGTTGGCATTGCTGCCCGAATAAAGTGAAATACCTACCCAGTAGCCTTTCGTTTTTTGAACGCCGACAAACTTGATCTTTTTATCGGCTGTGCCCTGTGCCACCAGTAAACCACCTCCATCGTTCACGTTTACCCGTACATCACGTTCGAAGGCGATCACCACACCCGGATTGATGGTTAGCTCGTGGTTTACGTCGATGGATTTTGTGACGATATAATCCGGCAGATCAGGATTGAGGATACGGTCGACGAGGGTCGTTTTAACCGTAATGTTGGCATTGATAGCCAGCGGTTCAGCGGCAGAAGCCGTCACAACTACTTTGTCGGTACCTTTGCCATTGGCGCTGGTTACGGTAAGTTCCAGTTCGTATTCGCCAACCTCATCGGCTTTGAACGTTGGCTTAAACGAGTTGGGGTCAGTAAGTGTTACGTTGCTTTTGGCCGGCTTGCGTACCATCGTCCACTGATAGGACAGGGGTTTGCTCTGGCTGTCTTTCGACGCAGAACCGTCGAGCGTAACGGTCTGGCCAACCTGTACCGACTGATCGGCGCCAGCGCTGGCCGTTACGGCGCCGGTAACCGGGTTCACTTCATTTTCTTTTTTACAACTAGTCAGGAAAAACAGGCTGGCTAACAGAAAAATGATGGACTGTTTAATGAGGGTTGGAAGGGTACTGGTAAGCGGAAGGCAATGTGCGTAGACGGATGGTGTAGATTTCATGGAAAAAGTAGTTGTCGTTTGTGGGTTCAAAAGTATCGGTGCTTTACTGGTCACGAAACGACGAACCCGATGAAACGGAAAAAGCTACGGATGAATTGTGCGAAGTGGAGTTGAAAGAGGAAGGCGAGTTAATGGATTCCACTAACCTGAAGACTGATTATTGGGGTAACCAGCGATTTTAATTGGAATAAAGAATGAAGAAAGTGCTAATCTTAACGGGCCTGAGCGGAAGCGGTAAATCGACGTTTGCCCGCCGATTTTGTCTGGAAAATCCGAACTGGCTGCGCGTCAACCGGGATGATTTTCGGCGGAGCCTGCTGCCCGTATCGCTGCCTGAGTATTGGAAAAACTGGCCTGATCGCGAAAAAAGCCGGATTGAAACCGTTGTCAATGAACTACAGAAAAGCGCCATCTTGGAGGGCTTACGGCGGGGCTGGCACGTATTGATCGACAACACCGATCTGAAACAGAGCTATCTCAATGAGTTTCGGAAGTTGCTGAGTAGTCACTTCGACGAGGTTAGTATTCAATACAAGCTGCTGGATGTGCCGATTGATGAGTGTATTCAGCGCGATAAATACCGCGACGATTCGGTAGGGGAGGCCGTCATCAGGCGACAGGCCGAACAGCTCGCCGTGCTCAAAAAAAACTTTAGTTTCCAGTCGGAGGTACTAACCCGCGATGCGGCTTTTCAACGTCGGCAGGATGAGTCACTGCCTCGCTGTATCCTGGTTGACATCGATGGTACGGTGGCTGATAAAGGTGACCGCTCTCCATTCGACTGGCATCGGGTAAGCATCGATACGCCGAAATGGCCCATTATCCGGCTGGTGCAGGCCATGCGGGCGTCGGGCTATGCCATTGTGTTTTTTTCGGGCCGGGATTCTGTCTGCCGCCCGGAAACAACTACCTGGCTTAATCAGTATTTCGGGTGGCAGCTAGCTGACTACGAGTTATTTATGCGGCCTAAAAATGATAACCGGAAAGATTCCATCGTCAAACACGAACTGTTTGAGCGGCATATTGCCGGACAGTACTACGTCGAGCTGGTGGTTGATGATCGTCAGCAGGTGGTGGATATGTGGCGTCGAACGCTTGGACTTACCTGTGTGCAGGTAGATTATGGCGATTTTTAATAAACCGCTTTTTACCACGAAATCCACAGCCAATAGTGAGCAAAAGGGCAGGAGAAGCTAACTTTATAACCTAATCCTCTGCTCAATTTATGCTTCTCAATCAAACGATCATACGCCAAAGCCGACGGTTATGGCTGTTTTCCGGACTTGCTCTTTCGCTCGCTGGCTACGCACAGGATGCGCAGACGTATCAAACACCCCCTGAAGGTGCTGGCCGATTTAGTGACCATGCCGCCAACCCCCGTCGTTACGTTGTCGGGGAAGGGCGATGTGATGCTCCTGCTACAACATGACGCAGCCCCCGGCATTGATGAATGGTCGCAGCCGGAATTAAGACTGGCTGGGCTTCGGCTGAATCCGGCCACGAATGGCCCGAGCCGGGTCGATTACGTAACGGGTCTTAAGTTCAAAAAGCTAACCGGTAAGGAAGAAAAAGCCGTTACGGGCCTGCCGACACCTATCCGTGTGAGTTTTGTGCAGTGGTCGCCCGACGAAACAATGATTGCGTTTGCGAATTCAACAAACAACCGGATTGACCTGTATGTGGCTGACGTAGCTACGGCCGTAGCTCAAAAAGTTGGTTCTGTAGCTCTGAACGCAACCCTGGGTATGCCTTACCGCTGGTTACCCGATAGCAAAAGCCTGATTATAAAAATGGTGCCGACCGGACGTGGTCCAGCTCCTGAAGTGAGCCGGGTACCTGCCGGACCAACCACGCAGGAAAACGTAACGGGGAAACGGGGTCAGGCACCTACGTTTCAGGACCTGCTCAAAAATCCGTCTGACGAAAAGCAGTTTGCCTATTATACCACGGCTCAAGTGGCTCGCTTAGGGCTCGACGGTTCTGTAACCGCTATTGGGCAACCGGGAATTATTCTTACGGCTGATCCGTCGCCGGATGGGCAGTACGTAATGATCGAGACAGTTCACACACCTTTTTCGTATCTGGTGCCCGTTCAGCGCTTTCCCACCAAAACGGATATCTATGCTGTTGGTGGTTCGCTTGTAAAAGCCCTGAACGATAGCCCGTTGCAGGAGAGCGTACCCTACAGTCGCGATGGTGTGCCAACGGGTCCGCGTGACTTTAGCTGGCGTTCGGATGCGCCAGCATCGGTTTATTACACCGTAGCGCAGGACAATGGCGACCCAAAAGTAAAGGCCGATATCCGGGATAAGGTTTTTCTGGTCGATGCGCCTTTCTCAGCACAACCCAAAGAAATCTACGCGTCTCAATTTCGTTTCGAGAATTTCGATTGGGGAAACGAATCGACGGCGCTGGCAACCGAACGCTGGTGGCAAAACCGGAAAACCATCACCAAACTCGTTAATCCATCGAACTGGCAAACGTCGGTTCTCTTCAACCGTTCTTACGAGGACAGGTACTCGAATCCGGGCCAGCCCGATACGAAACACAATCAATACGGTCGTGAAGTCCTGAATATTTTGCCTACTGGCGATATCCTGATGGTCAACACAACGGGCTCGTCGCCAGAAGGAGACCGGCCGTTCGTAAGCCTGCTCAACCTGAAAACGAAAAAAACCACGGAACTCTGGCGGTCGGCGGCTCCTTATTACGAACGACCCATTACGGTTCTGGATGCCACCCGGCAGGTTATTCTGACCACGCGTGAAGCGCCCGATGAAAATCCGAACTACTACGTTCGTAATCTGAAAGCCCGTATCGCCCCCGTTCAGGTGACGTTCTTCCCGCATCCGTACCCTCAGCTGAAAGGTATTCAGAAGCAGCAACTTCGCTACAAACGCTCTGATGGGGTAGACCTGACAGCTACCTTGTATCTGCCCGTTGGCTACAAGAAAGAACAAGGCCCGTTGCCGACGTTCCTGTGGGCGTACCCGGCTGAGTTTAAAAGCAAAGATGCCGCGAGTCAGGTGTCGGGGTCGCCGTATCAGTTTAACCGGATTGGCAACTGGGGCGCAGCAGCTTTCGTAACGATGGGCTACGCTATTCTGGACAACGCCAGCATTCCGATTGTGGGCGAGGGCGATAAAGAACCAAATGATACGTATGTAGAGCAACTGGTGGCGAGTGCGAAAGCGGCCATTGATGAAGGTGTTCGGCTAGGTGTTGTGGATTCCAGCCGTGTAGGCGTGGGCGGTCATTCGTACGGCGCGTTTATGACAGCTAACTTGTTGACGCACAGTAGGCTGTTTAAGGCGGGGATTGCCCGTAGCGGAGCCTATAACCGCACCCTGACGCCGTTTGGTTTCCAGAATGAGCAGCGCAGCTACTGGCAGGCGCCGGAAGTTTACAACAAGATGTCGCCGTTTATGAATGCCGACAAGATGAAAACGCCGTTGTTGCTCATTCATGGCGAAGCGGATAACAATACCGGTACGTTCCCGATTCAGTCGGAGCGGTATTACAATGCCCTGAAAGGCTTTGGCGCTACTACACGACTGGTTTTTCTACCCTACGAGAGCCACCATTACGATGCCAGGGAGTCGCTGTTGCACATGCTTTGGGAAATGAACGGCTGGCTGGACAAGTACGTCAAAAATCCAGCGGCTTCCGCACAGGTCAATAAAGCCGGAAAGATGGGCGGAGGCAATAATGAGAAGTAAATTGATGATCGATCAATAAATAGACTTCCAGTGCTTGTAGAGCCGTCAGAACGTAGCAATATGTTCTGACGGCCTTTTTCTTCAGTCTTGTTCGAGAGGATGCAGAACGACTATATTTTGCTTCACAAGTGAACTTCCGGCTCGATTACCCTATTAGGAAAATCTATTTTCGCCCCATCTTTGTTATCCTTGTAGTACGTTCGTTCATGAGCATTGGGTTTTGAGGAAGTGGCCATTGGCATTATTCGCTCAATCTCTCATCCGCTCATTCACTCATTAGAAATACATGAAGCTCCTGAAAATTGCCGCTGGTGTGCTAAATCAAACCCCGCTTGCGTGGGAACACAACAAACAAAATATTATCAATGCGATTGAAGAAGCGCGGCGCCAGAACGTAAGCCTGCTTTGCCTGACCGAACTTTGTATTTCGGGCTACGGCTGCGAAGATGCTTTTTTTGCTCAGAATACCATCGATCAGTCCATTGCTTCCCTGCTGGATATTGTAGAACATACCAGTGGCATTGCGGTTGCTGTGGGGCTGCCATTGCGTCATAACAACCGCACGTTCGATACGGCCTGTCTGATTGCCAACAAGCGGATTCTGGGCTTTGTGGCCAAGCAGTTTATGGCCAATAATGGTGTCCATTACGAAACCCGCTGGTTTCAGCCCTGGCCCCCCTACGTGCGCGACGAGATAAAAATCGGCGATTTCATGTATCCCTTTGGTGATATCGTGTTCGATTTGTCGGGTGTACGGATTGGCTTCGAGATTTGCGAAGATGCGTGGGTTGCCAGCCGTCCCGGCCGAATTCTGTACGAACGGGGCGTTGATATTCTGTTGAACCCGACCGCCAGCCACTTCGCGTTCCTGAAATCGCAGGTACGGGAGCGGTTTGTGGTTGATGCGTCGCGGGCGTTTGGAGTGAGTTACGTATATGCCAACCTGCTGGGCAACGAAGCGGGGCGAATGATTTACGACGGCGATGCGATGGTGGCGTCTAATGGTGAACTGCTGGTGTCGGGAGCGCGGCTGAGCTACGAAGATTTTCTGATCGTCCCGGCGGTGGTGGATGTTGAATTAACCCGCCTGAACCAGACCCAGAACCGCGCCAATCTCGCGCTGTCGTACCCGAATCTGCGCGTGTCCGATCGCTTCGACTGGCCGGATATTGCGCCTGTTGTTCAGAAAGCGGAACTCGAAGCCTGGGAACGGGGTGGGTATCTGAAAGAAGAAGAATTTGCGCGGGCCGTTGCTCTTGGTTTGTTCGATTACCTCCGTAAAAGTCGCTCGCAGGGTTACGTATTGTCATTGAGCGGTGGGGCCGACTCATCGGCTATTGCCGCACTGGTATTTCTGATGATTCGGATGGCCGTTGAGAACATTGGCATCGAAGGTGTGAAGAAAAAGCTAAGTTATATCAAGGTACTTCAGACCTGCAAAACGCCCGAAGAAATGACGGGTAAGCTATTGACCGTCATGTATCAGGGAACCGAAAATTCATCGGACGATACGTTCAATTCGGCGAAAACGCTGGCCGATGATATTGGCGCTACGTTCCTGAATATCAACATAAACGGGCTGGTCGAAACCTACCGCAGCCTGATCGAAGAACAACTTGGCCGTCAGCTCTCCTGGGATACGGACGACCTGGCACTTCAGAACATTCAGGCGCGGGTGCGGGCTCCGGGTATCTGGATGATGGCGAATATCAATAATGCCCTTTTGCTAAGTACGTCGAACCGGTCGGAAGCCGCGGTGGGATACGCAACGATGGATGGCGACACCGCCGGTAGTATTTCGCCCATAACCGGCATCGACAAACATTTTCTGCGGGGCTGGCTTCGCTGGCTCGAAACGGTTGGCCTGAACGTGAAAAACGAATGGACACCCGCCGACCGGACGGGCGCTGTTACCGATGCAACGGAGTCGGATCAGCTCATCAAAGTGAAAGGACTACGTGCCGTGAATAACCTGCAACCCACCGCCGAACTTCGCCCGTTGGACAAAAAGCAGACCGACGAAGACGATTTGATGCCCTACGACGTACTGAACTCCATAGAAGAAGCCGCCATCCGCGACAAACAGCCACCCGTTGAGGTGTTGAAACAGGTAGAAGTTCGTTATGCTGGTCAATACGACCGGGATCGATTGCTGGTTTGGGTTGAGCGGTTCTTTAAACTCTGGAGCCGCAACCAGTGGAAACGCGAACGCTACGCCCCCTCGTTTCACCTCGACGACCACAACCTCGATCCGCGCTCATGGTGCCGCTTTCCGATTCTGTCGGGTGGTTTTGAGAAAGAACTCGCTGAGATGCGCGACTGGGCCGCCGACCAGAAGCCCAACACCCGAAAGGGCAGGATTGGGTTTTAGCCGTATATTTGCCGAAAAACGAAAATGCTATGAATGCAATTCATTGGCGTGATCATATTGTTTCGGACCCACGTATTATGATGGGGAAGCCCACTATTAAAGGCACCCGTTTTACCATGGAGCTAGTTGTAGACCGAATGAGTTATGGCGAAACAATTGATGACATACTGGAGGCTTATCCGCACTTAACTCGTGAGGGAATACTAGCCTGTTTGCGGTACGCAGCTTACACGCTTAATCATGAACTTGATGATTAAGCGTGTAGCCGCCTAATGAAAATACTGGCTGATGAACATGTGGATTTTCCCATAATTTATCTTCGCCGAGACAATGGCTTTGAGGTCTTATCCATTGCGGAAGACGACTTTGGCATTATCGATGAGAATATACTGGTGAAAGCAGTACGTATCAATGCGATCTTACTAACAGCTGACAAAGATTTTGGGGAGTTGCTTTATAAATTCGGATTACCTCATCGGGGTGTAGTTTTCTTCCGGCTAGAAGGCCTTAAGCCTGCGGAAAAAGCAGTTTTAATTCTTGACTTATTTAGTGAGCAGGGTGAAAACCTGATTGCTGCATTCACTGTTCTTACAGGGCACAAGACCCGAATAATTCGGGGAGAATAACTATGTATCAACTCCTCCCTGGTCTTCTGTTTGCGGCCTTGTGGGCGTCTGCGTCTGTCGCTACCAAATTTGGTGTACAATCGGTGCATCCGCTGATTCTGGCCAATGTCCGGTTTTTCATTGCGGGAAGTGGTATGCTTCTGTTTGCGTATGGCATACAGCGTTCAAAAAATCCCTGGCCTACGGCTATCGAATGGCGGCAACTAACCATTTTCGCCCTGCTCAATACGACGATTTATCTGGGCGCTTTTGTACTGGCTCTGAAAGAAGTGTCGGCAGGTATTGGCAGCTTATCGACGGCCACGAACCCACTCTTTATCGCTATGCTATCGGCGCTGTGGCTCCGCCGGAGACCGAGCTGGAACGAAATAGGCGGGCTACTGCTCGGGCTTTTTGGGGTAGGCATCGCTACGTATCCACTGCTACAGAATAGCTATGCAACGCTTAGCGGACTGCTGATTCTGCTGGTGGGCATGATTTCTGTGTCGGCCGCTACGGTCTACTACGCCAGCATCGAGTGGCGCCTGCCAAGTCTGGTTATCAATGGCTGGCAGGTATTTCTGGGTGGTTTGTTGCTGACGCCCTTTACACTGCTCACGGCCGACTTCAGTGCGTCTCACTACGATATCCGGTTCTGGGCGTCGGTCATCTGGCTGATTGTGCCCGTGTCCATAGCGGCCCTACAACTGTGGTTTTATCTTGTCCGGCAGGATGCCATTCGGGCGTCTCTCTGGTTGTTTCTCTGCCCGATTTTCGGCTTTGCGTATTCGTATTTGCTGATGGGCGAGCCCATTACCATCTATACGGTTGTGGGTACAGCACTGGTTATTGGCGGGTTGTGGCTGGGGCGGAAAGCGTCAGCGAAATGAGTTTGTCGTCGATGCGTTAAGGGGTTTCGGTTTGCTATCAGCTAACTGCTTAGCCTGCTCAGGCCAGGTTGCCGGATCGTAAATACGGTAGTGGGAACCTGCCGCCGAAAGTAGTTCACGGATACGCTCCACGGGTGTTTCGGCGAGTTCGGAAAATTGCCGGATACCCGCCTGAATTAACAGTTCGGCTACTTTAGGGCCGATGCCTTTTATTTCGACAAACCGGTCAACCTGATGAATATGCGGTTGCTCCGTAGGCTCGTCTATGATAGTCAGTTCGATATTTGTGCCATCGGCTTCGTTGATAATGTCAATGACTTCGGTTGTTATGCCATCCATCGAGTCGACGGTATCTGACAATTCTGTGATATAGCCGAGGGGACTGATAATTACGTCAAGGGTTGTATTTTCACTAAGATCATCACCGATTACTTCGGTTTCTAGCTGATTTTCAGGTTGTCGTTGCTGAGTCATAACTACGTTGAGTTGTATCGAAAATGCTCAATGGCTATCTGGTTTCAGCCATTCTTTTCTTTAACTCCAGCTATTGACGTATTGTTGGTTATGAACCCCTTACTCTTTCACCACAATCATTTCTACGCGACGGTTGAGTTTACGAGTCGTTTCTGAATTGTTACTGGCAATCGGGCGCGTCGGGCCGTAGCCACGCGTAGTAATGCGGCTGGCTACAATGCCGTTCTGTACCAGATAGGCTTTCACTACATCTACACGTTCTTTCGAAAGTCGCAGATTCTGATCAAAATCGCCCTGATTATCGGTATGCCCTGACAGCTCAATTTCGGCGGTAGGTTTGCTCTGCATAAACGCCAGAAGCTGTTCCAGGGCAGGCATGGCGTCGGGCAGGAGTTCGGCTTTGCTCTGAACAAATTGAATCGCTCTCAGCTGGGTCGTTTTACCCACAGGAGCCACCACAAGCGGGGGCGTATACACAACTTTAGCGTCGAGCGTTTTGGGGGGCGCTACACGGGCATTAGCCACATCAGCACGACTACCGGGCGAAGACGGAGCGCTGACTGTAGCAGTAGGTAAATTCACTTCCGTCGACGTAACAGACGTAACACCTGAGGTAGTCTGGTGGATAGGGCCGGCAGTCGCTGTCGTCGTGCTGGCGGGCTTTGTACCGGTTTGATACAAGGGCACAATTATTCCATACACTCGATCTGTGTTAGCTGATGTAAATGACAATAACTTATCATGCGCATCGTAGCCATTGGCCTGAACGATCAGATTATAGGTCTGATTTCGATCAACTTTGAGTAGGAAACTGCCATCGGCGCTGGTTAGCTGCTGAGCCCTGATCTTACCATCCTGATTTTTAGCGATCACCGTAGCCGCAACAACCGGTTTTTTCGTTGCAGCATCCTGTACATTTCCTTCTACAGATACTACACTGGATGTTCGATCGACCGGCGTAAAGCGTTGCTGGGGTTGTACCTGACTAATCGACGGAGTTAATCGGATTATGAGTAATACGCCAATAAGGACTACATTTTTTTTCCAATTCATACTGTAAGAGCAACGTAAAAGAGTGCCCTAAAAGTACGTTGAAATCCTCAAAAACAAAGGTAACCACAGAGCCATTTTTAAGGTAACTTAAGTGCCTTTTTGAGTCACTAAAAATTCATCACAAAACCTTGATAATCAATAGGTTATATACTAAAAATACTGTACAGAAATTGAACGCAAAAAGAAGCTTTTTCGTTAATAAATTATGACACAGATAACCAACGTGACGATGCATTCCCCGAACGCTCAGGCACCTGTTGCCCCTACCACAACGGGCAATGTGCCGCTCGACGACAACTGGCGGAAGTCTATTCCGGCGCAGGTGTTTCTGAATCATTTTTTTGCTATGGATTATCACATCCAGCATCAGAATGACCTCTTTGACCTAGCCAAATTTCCAATCTTTCAGCAGTTCTATGGTCGTGCGACCGACGAGAGCCGCAAAGCGTTGGAGAAGTTATTGCTGAACAGCTGGAGTGCCGAATATGCGCTTCGGATTACGCCCGTTGTCAACGATGAGCAGTATCTGCAGAGTTCGTTGCACTGGACCTTTCCGCAAGCCTATTACAGCGCCTTGTTTAGCGCCCGGGCTTTTCTGGCCGTGCAGGGCGTAAATGTTAGTAATGAAGAACTGATTCGTAAGCGGATTGGGAACATGGTTGTGCGGGGCTATTATCCGGCTTCTATTGGCTATTATGCCCTTGGCCCAATCAATAACTACCGCATTCAGCGGCTGCCCATGGCGCGTCGGTTTACCGTGGCTACCAAAACGGAGCTGATGCTTCCTTCGCGGGAAGGCTCGGTTCAGGCGGAGTTGGCGCAGTTTCTGAAAACCACGCGCGATCAGCGCGTGCGTGCGTTACGTAACGCTATTCAGACGAACCCCAAAACGGCGCTGCGTAGCCCAAAAACAGGCGAGATTCTACAGAAATTCAGCGTAGAGCAGTATAAGCAGCTGGCCAAGCAGATTGGCTACACAACCTACTTTGACATGCTGAGCCGCCTGCGGATTTCGTCGACGAACCGTGAAATTGAACGTTTTGTTGATTCAGAGATCGATGTGAAGTTATTCCATCAGAGTCTGGTCAATATTGTAGCTCATGTCAATGCCGTGCATGAAGCATATATTGCTAAAGCACTTGGCATTCAGGCGTACCGTCAATTGGTAGCCAAACTGCCTTCTTATTTGCAGGAGAGCTTTGTGCGTGAGCGGATGAACACCATTATTGCGCCCATGCTGCAAACCCCTGACTCCGATCAGGAACCTTATCTGCAAATGGCTGCTTAATAGCGTACTACGTGATTATTTATCGAATCCCGGTCTGCAAAGTTGCTGGCCGGGATTTTTTATTTATACCGTTAAAGTTATAATTATGATTATTTGAATGAATAGAATTATTCTTTTAAGACCCCAACGCGTACTTTCCTGAAGTTTGTTGTGCTATATGATTGATAATCATTATAAAGGCTGATAATTAATAGTTTTTGTTTATAAGTCTATTGATAAAAATCATACTCCGCCTACGTATTGCTTTCGTAATTTGCACTTCATTAATACGTAATGGTCTATACAACCTCCAATAATTCTATGAAAAATCATATTGTTTCCGTTGGTTCAGAATTTCCTGAATTTAAGAAATTAGCGGTTGTTTCGCTCGACAAAGACAAGGAGTTCTACGAAATCACATCTGAAGATCACAAAAATGCGGGTCAGTGGCTGGTCATGTTCTGGTGGCCAAAAGATTTTACGTTCGTATGCCCAACTGAAATTGCTGAATTCAACAAGAAGTTTGAAGATTTCCAGGACCGCGATACGATGGTGATTGGCGCTTCGACCGACAGCGAGTTCGTTCACCTGGCCTGGCGTAAAAACCATGACGATCTGCGCGGGCTGAAGTTCCCGATGCTGGCCGATACGTCGAAGTCGCTGGCTGAAGATCTGGGTATTCTGGAGGCTAACGAGAAAGTAGCTTACCGCGTAACTTATATCGTTGATCCACAAGGTATTGTTCGTTGGGTTAGTGTCAACGATCTGTCAGTTGGCCGTAACGTAAACGAAGTAATTCGCGTGCTGGACGCCCTGCAAACCGACGAACTTTGCCCCTGCAACTGGACCAAAGGCGAAGCTACGCTAGCGGCTTAATCAATGATTGAATTGCTGAGTGATTGAATGATAGAATAAACCATACGCTTTCATCATTCAATCATTCAATCATTCAACAATTCAATCACTCAACATTCAATTATGACAACTACGCAAAACGAAACCGTTACGTCGCTGCTGAATCTGGTAGGGCTTAGTGCAGAAGGTGAGCATCCTGTACTGGATACGTTGGCGCAAACCGAGAGTCGGTACCTGCGCGATCTGAAAATCAATGTAGGTAACGTACTGAACAGCAGCCAGAACCTGACGAAAAAAGAAGCGTTGCTGTTGGCTCTTTCAGTAGCCGTGAATGAAAAATATCAACCACTGATTGATTCACTGACGGCTGTTGCTAAGCAGGAAGGCGCTACCGACGCTGAAATTTCGGAGACGATAGCCTGTACGTCGCTGCTGAGCACGAATAATGTGTTCTACCGGTTCCGGCACTTTGTCAGCAAAGAATATTATCAGCAAACACAGCCGGGTATTCGCATGAGCATCATGATGAATCCAGTGCTGGGTAAAGAGTTTTTCGAATTGATGAGTCTGGCCGTTTCGGCTGTCAATGGCTGCGAACTTTGCGTGCGGTCGCACGAAGAGAGCGTATTGAAACATGGCGCCAGTGAAGCTCGCGTATTCGATGCCATTCGCCTGGCTTCGGTTATTAAAGGCCTCATTACGCTACTCTAAAACGGTAGCTGTTTCACCAGAAAACGTAAAGCACTTTAGCTCGTCAACGAGCATTTAACTATAGTAGAGCCCGTCATCTTTTGCTAGAAAGATGACGGGCTTTTTGCGTTCATTTTGTCTAACGCACCGTTTAAACACTTTTTTGTCAGGTATTTAGTGATTTATGTAAACTTGTACAAACCTCTTTTCTACTACCTAAATCCGATGAAAAAACGAATTGGTAAAATTGCACTAGGCATCGTGGTTGCCCTGGTTCTGATACTGGCTGTCGGACTAGCCTATGTGAAGCTGGCCTTGCCCAACGTGGGCCCAGCGCCAGAGATGACCATTAAAGCAACGGCAGAACAAATTGAACACGGTCGGTATCTGGCCAACAGCGTAGCGTCCTGTATTGACTGTCATTCGACTCGCGACTTCTCAAAATTGACCGGACCGCTGGTTCCGGGTACCGAAGGAAAAGGTGGCGAAAAATTCTCTCGTGAATTTGGATTTCCCGGCAACTACTACGCCCCCAATCTGACGCCCTCTCATCTGGGCAGTTGGACGGATGGAGAAATTTACCGCGCCATCACCACCGGTGTGAACCGGGACGGACGAGCCCTGTTTCCGGTAATGCCCTACCAGAATTATGCACAGATGGACCCTGGTGACATCCGCGATATTATTGCTTACCTGCGAACACTAGAACCTATCGAAAACGAGATTCCGCCTGCCGAGCTGGACTTTCCGATAAATTTTATCATCAATACCATACCCGCCAAACGTGAACCAGGTCACCGTCCTGACACAACGGATCGGGTCGCCTATGGTAAATACGTTATGACGTTTGCCGCCTGCACGATCTGTCATACACCCGTTGATGGCCAGGGAAATGCATTGCCCGGTATGGATATGGCGGGCGGGAGAGAGTTTCCGATACAGACCGGGACGGTACGTTCCATGAACCTTACGCCCGCCAGATCAGGGATTGGCAGTTGGACCAAAGCCGCCTTTATAAGTCGATTCAGATCCTTTGCGGACAAGAATCAGCCGGGGGTACATGACGACGAATTCAATACGATGATGCCCTGGACTATGTTTTCGCAAATGACCGATCAGGACTTAGGCGCTATCTATGACTACCTCCGAACCATCAAACCCGTTGAAAATAAAGTTGAACGATTTACGCCAAAATCCAAGTTAGTAGCCAGTCGATAAATGTCCGCTGGGCGCTAAAACATTGCGGCCAGAAATACGTTTACCATTCATATGGCTAATACTGCCTGATGACAACAGTTGACCATGTATCGAACAGATGTAGAGCGTCTACTACGTAAAGTGTGTATAAACCCGTTGGATTAAAGCACTTTATCATCATCAATACTGTATCTGCCGTGACGTACAGCCCGCTTTCTTTTCAAAAGAAGCGGGCTTTTTTCAGGCCGTTTTTACCAGATCGACCAGCGCTTCAATCCAGATCGGACTGTCGTTCAGGCTTTCTACCAGCTGCCAGTGTTTTCCACCTGCCTGTTCGAATAGCTCCTTGTATTCGACGCCAACTTCGATGGTCGTTTCCAGGCAATCGGCTACGAAAGCGGGTGAAAAGGCCAGTACGCTCTTAATGCCTTTGGCGGGTAATTCTTTGATAACTTCATCGGTATAAGGCTTGATCCACGGGTCTTTCCCCAACCGCGATTGAAAGGACGTAATGTATTTGCCTTCAGGAATCCCCAGGGCTTCGACCAGCAGGCGCGTCGTTTCGAAACATTGAGCCCGGTAGCAATGCTGATTCATAGCATGATATGAACGGCAGCAATCGCCTAGCTGACAGACCGATTTTGTTACGTCGCCTTTTCGGATCTGACTTTCCGGTAAGCCATGATAGCTAAACAGGAAATAATCAAAATCGTAGGTGGCCATATACTTGCGAGCTGTCTGGGCGAACCCCTCAATGAATTTCGGGTGTTCCAGAAACCGGTTGACGAACCGAATTGCCGGAATTACTTCCCAGGGTTTCACAATCTCCATCACTTTCTGATAGACCGAGCCCGTCGATGCTGATGCGTATTGCGGGAAAAGCGGAATAATTACAATATCAGTCAGCCCCATTTGCTGAAACTCACGCAAGCCTGCTTCCAGCGTTGGGCTCTGGTAGCGCATGGCCAGTTTTACGGTATACGTATCGCCCAGCTCTTTTTGTAGCTCCTGTTCAACTACGTGCCCGTAGTATTTCAGGGGAGAGCCGGTATCGGTCCAGAGCTGTTTATAAATTTTGGCTGATTTAGGCGACCGGAACGGAGCAATAAACCCGTTGACAAGGAGCGAACGGGGAATCAGGGGGATGTCAATAACCCGACCATCCATCAAAAACTCGCGCAGGTATTTGCGAACATCGGGAACAGACGGACTGTCGGGCGTGCCAAGATTAACCAGCAAAACGCCCGTTTTGCCAACGGCTTTTTTTTGAAAAGGGGGTGTTTGTAAAACAGGTGCTTCCATGAAGGGGGAAACAGTGTTTTTAAGGAGTTAGTTTGTTCGGTTTAGGGTTTTCAATGCCAAGTCGACCGAAGGTGGTAAACTGAAAAGTGGTCCCTCGTTTACCGGATTAATTGATACCGACTTAGATCCGTTCGGGTAAAATCGCTGAACACTTCACCGGGAAGACCCGTAAAAACCATAATATCAGTTAGTTCGTGTTTGCCCCGGTCGCTTGAGAGCAGAATATTTCCGTAAGGCTGATAGTCGTCCCAGGGAAGAACAAACTGCGGCTCTTTGTCAATAAGTTTCGGGTAATACGCCCATTGGGTTACCAGACGGGACTTCTTATCGACCCATACTTTATATTTATTACTGGAAGCCGACGGTCCGTTTTTAAACGTCAGTTGAAGTACATTAGCTGGTTTCCCGGCCTGCGTAGGTTCATCGCCGAGGTATTTGAGCGTAACGCCATTGTCTTTAAGTTTGAAAGGCATCAGGAGCCAGTAGGAGTCATTGAGCCAGTTACGTTTACCCTGCCTGACGT
Organism: Spirosoma sp. KNUC1025; assembly: GCF_045160025.1. Taxonomy (GTDB): domain Bacteria; phylum Bacteroidota; class Bacteroidia; order Cytophagales; family Spirosomataceae; genus Spirosoma. The sequence goes on along the minus strand of NZ_CP087139.1, from coordinate 82,669 downwards.
AGCGGGCTACTGAATCCGGATTCGTAATTTCTTCGCCATTCCGAAAAACGCGGCCCATGTCGTTGGTCGCATTCAGTAGAATGGTCTGGTCGTCGTGAAGATTATCAATACGAACATCCCCTGACCATTTATCCCAGACGAACTTTCGTATCCCATCAAAATTCCAGGCAATTATTTGCGTTTCATCCCAGGCGGCCCGACCGCCCATAGCCGACATGACAGCATCGGCAATTTGAACCGCACGCGCATCCGAACCTGCCACATCGAAGCCTTGTACCGACGGGTTAGGTCCTTTCTTAACCTGAGCTATAGCCAATACTACACTGAGCCACAGGAGTACTGGAGAGAGTATAGTCGCCTTCATAACGTGTTGAAGATTTTATTAACAAAAATACAACAAAGTCGGTATGGTTTGGTTTGTCGGCCAACGTTTTATTCGTGTTTTAATTAAGTTTAATGTGGCTATATATCCATTTGACTACCAATTGGTAGCGTTCGTCAGGCTTCTCTCCGCAAAGCTGCTCAAACGGTTACGCGCACCTATATACGCATGTTGATTTAAGCATTTATATATCTGTGATTTCTAGCTCAAATCAGGCTTATTTATCAGAAACAAAGCGGTAGAGATAGGGGGCTTTGTGAGCTCCTCCGTTATATTGTTTTTCCAGCCGCTCCAATATGCCCAGGCTCAGCATCTTGCGCTGAAAGCCCGATCGGTGTAGCTCCTGCCCCAATATCGTTTCGTAGAGACGCTGTAATTCATTCATGGTAAAGGTTTCGGCCAACAGGCTAAAGCCAATGAGTTTTCGATCCAGATCAACCCGCAGCGTTTCAAGCGCTTTCTGAACAATCAGCTGATGATCCAGTATCAGGGGCGGCAGGGCGGCCATGTCGTACCAATCGCAGCTATCCGATAATACGTCGGGGATTGGAACGGCTTTGGTAAAATCAATCAGCGCATAAAAGCCAATTGACACAAACCGACGTAGCAGCCAGTGATGTTCAGAAACCGACATGCCTTTCGCTTCCATAATAGCCCGCATGGGCGCCGGGTCATGTCGGCTTCGATCACCAAAAACATGGAACTGTTCCAGAAAAATGTCGGTAAGTCCGGTCCGTTCGGCCAGTACACGCCGGGCTGCATCAGCCAGGTTTTCGTCTTCCTGAATAAAACCTGCCGGCAGGGCCAGCAATTTTGTGTTGTGGTATTCGAGTAATAAAATCTTTAACTGCTGCTGATGAAAACCAAAAATCACACAGTCGATGGCCAGACCGGGCAAATAGCCAGTGCCTTCGTCGTCGATCTCTATAGGAAGCTGCTCACTGCTCATCACATTAAAATCTAAAACCTTGCTGAATTAAATTGGGTGATTTCAAGAGAAATCTTTATTATTGTCACACTTTGGTACAATAATAAAAAATAAGACCGAAAGTAAGGATTTCCGGGCACTGTATACCAAATCTATAGTACTGTCTTTTCTTAAACTGATTACCATGAAAACCCTATTTGTATCTGTTCTGATGGCTGTACAACTGCCGCTGGCTGTTGCCCAATCAAATCTTCAGTCATCGACCCCGCAGGCAAAAACGGCGAACGGCGTTGTTGAGGGGGTTGCTGAAGCCAGCGGTATTCGCGCGTTCAAAGGGATTCCGTTTGCCCAGCCCCCTGTTGGTGACCTGCGCTGGAAAGAGCCGCAGCCCGTTAAAAATTGGGACGGTGTTCGGAAAACGACCAAGTTTGGCCCACGTGCCATGCAGCGCCCTATTTTTGGCGACATGGGTTTCCGCTCGGATGGCATGAGTGAAGATTGCCTGTATCTGAACGTCTGGACACCAGCTAAGTCAGCCAATGAGAAGCTGCCTGTACTGGTATATTTCTATGGTGGCGGTTTTGTGGCGGGTGATGGCTCAGAAGGGCGCTATGATGGCGAAAGCATGGCGAAAAAAGGAATTGTAGCCATTACGGTCAACTACCGTCTGAACGTATTTGGTTTTATGGCGCACCCTGAGCTGACTAAAGAATCTCCGCACCACGCGTCGGGCAACTACGGTTATCTGGATCAGAGCGCAGCGTTACGTTGGGTTCAGCAGAATATTGCTGCGTTTGGGGGCGATCCCAAGCGGGTTACAATTGCCGGGGAATCGGCCGGATCGGTTTCGGTGAGTGCACAAATGGTGTCGCCTTTATCGAAAAATCTGATTGCCGGAGCTATTGGCGAAAGCGGTTCACTGCTGGGAACGCTGCCGCCTATAACACTGGCCGAGGGCGAGAAAACGGGTGAAAAATTTGCTATAACTGCGGGTGCCAACTCGCTGGCTGAACTCCGGGCTATGTCGGCCGAAGCGCTGCTCGAAGCCACGGCAAAACCGGGTGTTCCCTGGTTTACCTCGACAATCGACGGTTACTTTTTCCCGAAAGCTCCCAAAGAAATGTATGCGGCTGGCGAACAGGCACACGTACCGCTGCTGGTCGGCTGGAACTCGGAAGAAATGGGCTACCGGGCTATTATGGGTAAAGAGCAGCCAACACCAGAGAATTTTACCAGTGCTGTAAAAAAACTGTACGGCGAACGTGCCGACGAAGCCCTGAAACTATACTCAGCTTCTACGGAAGAGTCTGTCGAACAGGTAGCTACCGATCTGGCGAGTGACCGCTTCATTGGCTATAGCACCTGGAAATGGGCTGATATTCAAAGCAAAACCGGCGGTAAACCTGTGTATCGGTATTTGTATTCGCGTCCACGTCCGGCCATGACGGCCGCTATGGGTGATGCTGCCCCTGGTTTAGCGGGTGGCGTCGTAAAATCGAGTGATGCGAACGCTATCAAAATGCCGCCTGCCAAGGGCGCCGTTCACTCGGCCGAAATCGAGTATGCCATGGGTAATCTGTCACATAATAAAGTATATGCCTGGACACCCGACGATTACAAAGTTTCGGAAGTGATGCAGAACTACTTTGCCAATTTCATCAAAACGGGTAACCCCAATGGAACTGGCCTGCCCAAATGGCCAACTTTAGGCAAAGAAACGGCACAGTATATGCAGATCGATGTAAACACACGAGCTGAAAGTGAAAAGCACCGCGACCGCTATCTGTTTATGGATAAGCAATAAGATCTCAGTTTGCAAACAACCTCTAACTACCAATCATCTTCCCGTAAGCTTTAAGCTTACGGGAAGTTTTTTTATGAGCGGGTGATAATCCGTTCGGCTACTTCCCGGCCGGTTTGCATTGCGGCATTGAGTGAGGGGTACGTCATTTGATCACCACATTGATACAGGTTTTCGGCTAAACGTAGCGGTTTACGAATGGCATCCAGCCCTGCCTGCTCGGGGGTATAGACCGGTAAAGCCTGTGGAATGTGATACGTTCGGAGGTGACGCCATTGCTGAACTTCTGCGCCGAACCAGTTGGTCAGTTCCTGGCGAATTTGTTCGACTAGTACGGTTTCGTTGACCAGCTCCAGCCCTTGTGTACTGACCGAAATAAGCGACTGACCACTGGGCGCATATTCGGGGGCTACATCACTCAGAATGGCCACATTATGCACAGCCGAACTACGGTGGGTGTTCAGCAGCAATAGTTTTTCACTGGGCGTTTTGGGAGCTGAAGCAGCGGCAAAGTACGTACAGGTTGTGTGATTAAACGCTTGCTCAGGCGGAGCGGGCATGTCCAGCAAGGTCGCTGCCTGCGTGGCATCGACTGCCAGTACAATCGTAGAGGCTGTCATGACTTCTCCATTATTCAGTTGGACCGTATTGTCGGCAATTTTCTCGACAGCGCAGTTGAGCCGAACCTGATCGGGCGACAGTCTGCTATCCAGCTGATCGGCGATGGCACCGATTCCCTGGGCAGGTACGGCCCCGTCGTCTGTAAAAAACATCCGAAAGCAAAACTCAAAAAAATTACTCGACGTAGTGAGCGCATCTTCCAGAAACACCCCCCCAAAAAACGGCCTGAAAAAATGCTCGATAATCTGTTCGGAGAAACCAAACTCCCGCAAAAATTGCAGCGTCGTGGTGGGCGTCTGCCGAAATAGTTCGTCAATGGACTGGCTTTGTGTCCGACGGATGAGTTCCGCGATCTTTAGTTTATCGGCCAGGGTTCCTACCGGTGATACCAATGTCTGGATGACTGAAAGTGGCTCCTGAAATGGGTTGACCAGCGTAAGCCAGTTGTCGCGTTCGCGGATGAGTGCCCCCGACCGGAAATAGCGCAGATCGAGAGCTGCATAGTTAAGCAGCCGCTGGGCTTCCGGGTAGGCCGTCAGCAGAATCTGAAAGCCCCGATCCAACCGAAAACCGTCGACAACGTCGGTACGAACGCGTCCCCCCACGGCGTCCGACGCTTCGAGCACCAGCGCATGAATACCCGCCTGCTTCAGATAAACAGCGCAGGTCAGACCAGCAATTCCCCCTCCAATAATAATAACAGGGGCATTAGCACCCGACATCTGTGTGGACATAGCAGATAAATAAGCTTCCCACCCGATCGCCAACGTTGGCGATCGGGTCCAGGTCAGTCAAATATAAACGGAAATCAGATTAAGGTGTTAGTGCACCTTTACTAAACATTGGTGCATGACTAAAGTGTGTAGCCACCGTTGTATTGCCGTCTGACAAACTGATTGGCATAATCGTAGTTGGTGATTTTCATGGTGTCGCCATCCCACAAAAGTTTTTTACGACCCGTAAACTTGCCATTCTCCCGAGCCAGATACGACCGCGTTGCCAGATTGCCCATCAATACGGTTTCGGTCAGTGGTCCCGACTGATCGAAGGAGGAAGACGTATAAGCGCCATAGCCTTGTTTGCAAGCTTTTACCCATTGTTGCTGATGACCTTCCGTTTTGCCTTCTACCAGCGGTTTTTCGGGTGTGGGCAACGCGTTGTCGGCAAATTTACTGCTCGGTAATAGCTTGGGGTTATTGCCAAACAGACCGCCCGTTAGCATACCTTTTGTGCCAATGAACAGAATACCTCCGTCGATTTCCCGGAACAACTCATCGTATTCAACGCCTTCGGGAAGCTGCGGGCGAATGCCGCCATCAAACCATGAAAATTTGATTTCTTTAACTTTCTTGTCATCAGAGGGAAACGTAAGATGAATTGCCGAGGAGGGCGGGCATACATCATCATAAAAGGCTTCTTTGAAGAAATCGGCATAAACCGAGCCTACACTGCATTCGACAGATGTGGGGTATTTAAGGTTGAGGGCACGGAACGGTACGTCCATAAAATGGCAGCCCATATCGCCCAGCGCTCCCGTGCCAAAATCCCAGTAACCTCGCCAGCGGGTGGGCATGTAAGCTTCATGGTAGTCGCGGTTGGGGGCCGTACCAAGCCACAGAGGCCAGTTTACTTCGGGCGGAATGGGTTGCGATTCTCCTCGGTCTTTTGGCGACCGAACTCCCTGCGGCCATACCGGGCGGTTTGTCCAGCAATAAACGGTATGAACATGGCCAATCATTTTTTTCTGAATGGCCGTTTCGATAACACGCGTAGCATCGCCCGAACTTCCCTGATTGCCCATCTGCGTCACAACTTTGTACTTCTGAGCCGCCTGCGTCAGCATTCGGGCTTCGTAGATATCGTGCGTCAGCGGTTTTTCAACGTACACATGCTTGCCGAGCTGCATAGCCGCCATGGCAATGGGCGCATGCATGTGGTCGGGCGTACTGACGATGACGGCATCGAACGATTTCCCCGCCTTGTCGAACATTTCCCGGTAATCCTGAAAATAAGGAGCGTTCGGAAATTGCGCCCGGTATTTTTTCGATTGCCGATCATCCACATCACACAAGGCTACCATGTTGTCGGAGCCATTGTTATACGACAGTCGGATGTTTACGTCGGCTTTACCACCGCAGCCCACGGCGGCAATGTTGAGTTTGTCCGATGGCGCTATGATCCGCGTACCGCCTGAGGACTTGCCCCCCAATACATGACGAGGCACAATAAAGAAACCAGCAGCAGCTAAAGCACTACCTTCCAGAAATTTACGACGAGAGGGTTTAGTCATTTGGATGAGTAAATTACGGCCAGAAGCCGTTCGAATGAATATAATTTGCTACTAATTGGTTTGCTGCAATACAATCTGATATCTCAATAACAGCGTCTTTTTCTGTAGATTACATCAGCAAAGGCAGCCTAATTTTATAAAAATAATTCAATAAATCAGGTAAATAAATCTAAAAATATCCTGGAACAGATTTTTCATAGCCCATCATGAAATCATACATATATGGTCTGCTGAGTTTAATTGTATTTTTTTCGACGGCCAGTGCTCAGCGTGTGCAATTTGATACAGAAGCAGGCCCGATTACGCTGGAACTATACGCCGATAAAGCGCCCGTTACGGTCGCTAATTTTTTGCAGTACGTCGATGAGAAACGGTATGATGGTGCTACGTTCTACCGCGTTGTTCGGCTCGATAACCAGGCAAACAGCGCCGTTAAGATTGAGGTTATACAAGGCGGTTTACGCGATGAATCAAGTCGTAGACTACCGCCAATTGCTCAGGAAACAACGCAGAAAACAGGGCTAAAACACCTCGATGGTACGTTATCGCTGGCTCGTGGTCTGCCCTCCAGTGGATCGTCAGAATTTTTTATCTGCATCAACGATCAGCCCGAACTGGATTTTGGCGGTAAACGAAATCCCGACGGTCAGGGCTTTGCCGCTTTCGGTCGCGTGGTTGAGGGAATGGACGTAGTTCGCAGCATTCAGCAGGGTGACGTAGAATCCGCTGGCCCGGCCAACGTATCGCAGATGCTAAAAAAACCAGTTCAGATACGTACTGCCAAACGAATGGAGTAAACGTGAGAGGAGCTTCGAAGGGAAGAACCACAAAAAAACGTACCAGCAAGAGTGGTTATGTTTTTTAGTGACCACTCTTGCTGGCAAATCTTTATCCCATGATTTGGCCCATTTTCATGGCCGTGCCCATATCCCCTTTGATTTTCAGCTTGCCCGTCATCACCGCCATCATTGGATTCAGATCACCTTTACCCAGTTTAACCAGGTTATCGATGCTTATTTGCAGATCGCAGTCGGCGGGTTTGTCTTCGTTGGAAACCACAACAGGCGACTGGGTAGCGTCGATATATACGACACCTTGATCAGTTACAAGCTTTATAGTGGCGTCGATGTTGTCGGCATGTGTAACTTTGGCCTGAATTTGCTCGGTCAATTCCTGTAGGGTCATCTTCGTTGTGATTTTGTCGTTGAATGTAAACTGTAGCGCGAAAGTAAACTTTTTTGAGCAGTAGCGTGGGTACCAATCCGCGTTTTATCCTGATAAAGTGGGGTATCTCCCACACTACGTATGCGTTCTCAATTCTTAACTGTACTCTGTATTCTCACCTTTCTTAGCTGCGCCTGGGGCGTATTAGACGCCACGGTATCTTTATTAAAAACGGATACCATTTCGGAAACGACCTACGTAGAGAGTGACTCCAAAGTAAAGGGTCAAAAAGAGGCTCCCAAGCAATACTACGAGGATCGTTCGTCGGGCAACGAGCCGCTGCCAAACGATCCGGACCTGATTCGACAACTAGCGATTGGCCAACTTGTTTACTCGCTGCTCACGCTCGCTGGTGCCATACTTATGTTCCGATTGCAGCGCGTAGGTTTCTGGGTTTACGTAGCGGGTGTTGCGGTGGGCCTGATTCTGCCAGTCGTGTTAGCTGGTTTTGTTGCTTTAAACATATCGTTTGGGGTATTTTTTAGTATTCTCTTCGCCATTTTATACTGGAATACGTTGAAAGACATGCGCTAAAAACAGACTTTATGTTCAGTTTAGTTTGAGCGCATAATGAGATTATCGGCCTTAGTAAATGCCACTACGTAAAGAAGGAATCAGCCGATTCTATTTTCTTCTTTGCGTAGCGGCATTTGTATTTAAACCAATTCGTTGTTACGCCATCCAACTAGCGTAGCTACTTACAGCCCTCCCATCTATCAATAACTACCTGCTGTATTTCGTTAGAATTTTTCGGCGATGTTTCGCCAAATGCCTCTTTAAATTGTTAATACAGTAGAACCACGGCTTAATCAATTACTAATGCACGGCTTGCTTATGCGTTCGTTTCGTTCGATTACTTTATTCTTTTTCGTATGCATAACCCTGATCTCGGCCGCTCCTAAGGCGGATGATCCGGACGCGGTGCTGGGTAAATGGCTCAGTTCCAAAAAGCGAAACCAGGTTCTGATTTATAAGCAGGGTGATAAGTATTACGGTAAAATCGTGTGGATGCTCGAACCCAATGACCCGGCTACCAAAAAACCCAAACTTGATGTTGAAAACCCCGACGAGAAACTGCGTCAGCACCCGTTGGTTAATCTGATAGTATTGAAAAATTTAACGTACCAGGGAAATCGCGTTTGGGGTGGGGGTGAGGTGTATAATCCTGAAGACGGTAAGACCTATAACTGTGACGTGATACTTAAGGATGCCAATAACCTGGATATCCACGGCTACATAATGGGCATCAGTTTTCTGGGCAGAACCCGCACCTGGACACGGGTTAAATAGACGTTAATTATTTTTCAACAATCCAGCGAGTCAGGTGATTGTATTTGGCTTCCAGGACGATTTTGAAGAAACCGGCGGGCAATTTTGCTACGTCGAGCTGAGCGGCTTCGGCTTTCACAGGTACTTCGGCCAGTAAAATATAGTCGTCGCGTTTTCCTTCTTCAAAGTGGTTGGTTGTCGATACCCATATCTTTACGGTTCCTTCGGGTTCAATGGCTTTCCAACCTAAATCAATTTTAGTGCCTGCCTTTTTTACACCAGGTTCAGTAATCGAGAGCTTGCCAGTCAAAGGAATACCATCCAGTTCAAAATTCTGCTCTTTAGGAATGGTCAGTTGCAGATGTCGGGCTATCGTTGGCATAATGTCGACGATGCCAGGCGTATTTCTCTGGAACTGGCTGTTCAGGTCGTTAGCATTGGTGACAATCCACGTATTACGTTCCCGATCCGATTGACCCCCGTGGTTTTTACCCGTATCGGCGCTTCGGCCATGATCGGTGGTAATAAATAGTTGCCAGTCTTCGCCGTAGGTTTTCTGCCGATACTGAATGGCTTGCCACAAACGCCCCATCTGCGCATCCATGATGCCAACGGCTTTATAAAATTGTTCGCTATCGCCGTATTTATGGCCCATGTCGTCGGTATATTCCAGGTACACCCACGACAGGTCCGGTCCTTCATCCCGGACGTACCGAGCGGCATTGTCAACCACTTTCTCGTCGATCTGGTGAATATATCCGGACTCTTTATCGTGCGGGAAAAGCAACGTATCGCGCTCAAGGCCATCAAACGAATAGTCGATACGCAGGTGATTGGTTTCGGGCATGTCTTCGCCAATCAGCTTTGTTCGGTTGTCGAGCCAGGTTGAGAAGACAGCGCTTTTTTTGTTTGGGTACTGCGTTTCGAAGAACCGGAAGATCGTCCAGTAATGGTAGTTCGGGGCTTTGATGCTATTATCCCATACGTTGTGTTTATTTACCCAGGTGCTCGTCAGCAGACTGTTGTACCCCACGGCCGAAATGGTCGGCGTTTGAGAGTACGTATTCTTCTGGCCGCCAACATAGGCTCGGGCGTAGCCGCCAATTTTGGCAATGGCTTTCAGATTAGGCGTCGGCTGTTTTTCAATTACATCCGCCGGAATCCCGTCGACAATAACAAACAGGGCTTTTTTTGGCTTTGCCTGCCCATATCCAAAATGCCCGCAGAGCAGGCAGCCAGCTATAACCAACAAAAATCTAAATCGCATGAGGGAGCGCTACGTTTATCGCAGGCGGTAAATATCGGACAAGCGTTTCACATCCTCTAAGGTCCGCTCGGGTTTTTTGAAGGGCGACGGTATGGGCTGACGCGCAAATGGCTGGAAATAGAGCAGCCACGAGTCACGCCACCAGATGGCTTCTTTGTGCTGCGTCTGTAGGCGTCCGGCTACGTCGGCAAAGAGTTGAGGATCTACGGCTGGTTTTACCTGTGCCCACTGCTGTTGCATCCAGCCAACGGAATCGGCACCAGTGTAAAAACGCGTACAGAGCTCGTCCCAGAGCGTTCGCCCGGTGCTCAGTTTTTTCGTCCACGGAACGTGGTGAAACCAGAGTAGGTAGGGCAGGGGGCAGGTTTCAGCGTTTTCCCATACCCGACGGACCTCGGGTCGGTATTGCTCCAGCGCATTACTGCCCGATGCGGTGCGGTCGAAACCCAGTCCGATTGAATCCGCCCGGTGGTAATAAATAGCCGTCCAATCGGGTCGTGAACTTTGGTTTTGCCAGGGTTCAGGTGCAAAGTGAGCGCCCGTCCAGGGACGCGACAGACCGATGGGCGTATTGTAATTCACATAAATCTCCCGCGACCGTAGCATCAGGTCCGTAATGGTTTTTACGGCTTTAGGCTCTTGGGTGAGGGTCATATTGATCCACTCACGGGCAATGGCCTCCGACGATAGTGTGTGATCCCAGGCCAGTCGGCCGAAAGCATACCAGTTGGCCTGCGCCATGGGATGGCCCGTCCAATTTCGGTCAGCGCCCGTATTGGCAACGCCCGCAATAGCCGTCAGCGGATAGTTGTGCAAACTGCCATCCACTACGTTCGCAACAGTTGACCCCTTCCTGCTGACATACGTATCGGAATCCAGACATTCTTTAAATAAAGGAGCCTCGTATACCCAATTCGTAGAATGTCCCATGTACTCCTGCGTGATCTGGAACTCCATAGCCAGCGGAGTTTTAGGCATATTGCCAAACAGGGGAGAAAATGGCTCACGAGGCTGAAAATCAATAGGGCCATTCTTAACCTGCACAATAACTTTTCTGTTGAATTTGCCGTCCAGGTGTTTAAACTCTTCGTAAGCCGCTTTAAATCGGTCGGCTTTTGGATCGGCTTTGTAGACAAAGGCCCGCCACATAACAATGCCATCGTAAGGCGCTAACGCTTCGGCCAGCATGTTGGCACCATCGGCATGATCGCGGCCGTAATCCTGCGGGCCGGGTTCGCCCTCTGAATTGGCTTTTACCAGAAACCCCCCAAAATCAGGAATGACCTTGTAAATCTCCTTCACTTTGTCGGTCCACCATTTTTTTACGTCCGGGTCGAGCGGATCGGCGGTTTTCAGCCCGCCAATGGTCTTTGGTGCCGGAAAATACACCGACAGGTAAAGGCGAATACCATAAGACCGGAATACGTTGGCGAGTGCCGCCACTTTTTCCAGATATTCGGCCGTTAGAAAACGGGCACTCGCGTTCACATTGTTGATAACAGTGCCATTTATCCCCAGCGATGCATTGGCGCGTGCATAATCGCGATAACGCGGGTCGATGGTTTCGGGCAATTCAATCCATTTCCAGAGGGATTCGCCTGCATAACCCCGTTCGATGGTTCCGTTTGTGTTATCCCAATGGTTGAGCAGCCGATACTGAATTTTGGGACTGCTGGTTATTGACAGGCCATTTATCGGTTGAGCCGTTTGCAGTTGACGTAACAGGGCAAAAACGCCGTATAAAACGCCTGCGTCGGTCTTGCCGGCAATGGCTATGTTGGAACGATTCGTGATCTGGTACCCTTCGTCGTTCAGCCGCTGTACGTCTGGGTTTGCGGCTTTATTAACGGTCAATAGGATGCCGCCGGTCTGGTTGCCTGCGCTGGCGATAATTGGAATAGGTTTCCCCAGCAAGCCCTGCAAACCAGCTTGTAACTCCTCGGCTGCCGTTTTCAGGATCAGGCTACTGCCGTTTAGGGCAATAAACTGCGCCGAGCGCGCGTAAGTCTCTCGTTTGGCTGCATCCGCAATCCGGTCGTATTTGAGCCATAACCGATAGCCGTCGTCGGCGTAGCTACTGACGGATACTAAAAGTAAAAGTAGAAATACGTTATGTTTCAGGAAGTTCATTTGCTTGGATTTTGGCTGGAATGTACGGCTTACGCTTTGTCTTCCAGCGAACGCTGAATCCCCAGTTCCAAACCTCGTAGTTCGGCCAGCCCACGTAACCGGCCAATGGCAGAATAACCGGGATACGTCTTTTTTTGCAAATCGTCGAGCATCTGATGGCCGTGGTCGGGGCGCATCGGAATGGCTGTTTCGCCAACGCCGGTTTGCTCCCGCCGTTTCTGTTCCAGCACAATTGCTTTCACCACGGCATACATATCCACATCACCTGCCAGATGATCGGCTTCGTGGAAAACGTGTGGCCGGATTGACGTGCCGCCTTCTTCGCGCCTGGTGGTCCGAAGATGAACAAAATGAATACGTTCACCAAATCGCTGAATCATACCCGGCAGGTCGTTGTCGGAACGAATGCCGAGTGAACCCGTACAGAACGTAATGCCGTTGGCTGTTACGTTGCTGGCGGCCATCAACTGCGCTAAATCGGCTTCGGTGCTCACAATACGGGGAAGTCCCAGCAACGGAAACGGCGGATCGTCGGGGTGAATGCATAGGTTTACGCCTACTTCCTGCGCTACCGGAGCCACCTGCTGAATAAAATAATAGAGATTCTGTCGAAGCGCCGTGTCGCCGATGGTTGCGTATTCATTCAATAAACCCTGAAACGTATCGAGCGTGAAAGCTTCTTCCGAACCGGGTAACCCCAGCAGGACAATATTCGACAGCGTTTGAATCTGTTCCGGGCTCATCTGATTGAATTTCTGCCGGGCTAGTTCAATAATTTCAGGTTCATAATCGGCTTCGGCACCGGGCCGTTTCAGGATGCACAGGTCGAAAACGGCAAAATCTTCCCAGACGAACCGGAGCGCCCGCGACCCATCCGGCATTTCGTAGCTAAGGTTAGTGCGCGACCAGTCGAGCACCGGCATGAAGTTGTAACAAACCGTTCGGATGCCACAGCTGGCCAGGTTCCGAATCGATTGTTTATAGTTCTCGATATACGTAGTGCGGGTCGGCCTGCCTTTTTTGATGTCTTCGTGAACGGGCAGGCTTTCGACCACAGCCCAGTGCAGGGGCGAATACGTTTGATTGGCTGCTTCTACCAGTTGTTTTCGTTTGTCAATCTCCTCAACCGTCCATAATTCGCCGACGGGAATCTGGTGCAGGGCTGTAACGACACCTGTACAACCCGCCTGTCGAATATCCATCAACGAAACCGGGTCATTCGGTCCGAACCAACGCATCGTTTGTAACATACTTATTTGTAATTAGCCATTCGTTAATCCTGAAGCTGCTTAAGCTGAGTGTTTTACGCACAGTCGGGCGTATTTCTGTCATACGAACCAGGCTGCCCGCGTGACAAAAAAGGTAAACAGGTGCATTAACTAACCGAAAAATAATTGCCTACCGGCTGATAACCTTAATTAAAGCGCCTTTGGTTACCCGATCATCGGCTTTAAGCCCATTCAATATACCAGCCTCTTCGACCCGACTGGCCGGCATACCCAGCGCCGTTACCACCTCCCGAAACGAACCGTCGCGTGGAGACGATTTTACAAAAACACGTTCTGACTTGCGATTGAGTTTATCCGGATCGGTGAGCGAGCGGAAATTTTCGGCCACCTGCTTAAAGGTACTAAAACTGCTGTTGAAATCAGCCGCAGCCGACAATCCATGCAACGCATAGACTGCATTGTTATACTGAATCAGCCAGGTTCCGATCTGGAGTGCCGTTTTAGGGTCCTGTTGCGCTTGTTGCCCCTGCTGCTGTTGCTGCCGCGAAATAAGGACGTAGGCCGGATTGCCGTTAATGGTGGTTTTCGCGTTTTCCAGTACGTTCAGGCTCAATTCCTTGACTAAATTCTGGGCCGCTTCGTCCAGCGAGTTGCCTTTCGCCAGCATGAGAATCATCGCGGATTTTCCATCCTTGGCAGCCATTTGAAACTGGCTTGGTGAGTTTTGAGACTGCCAGCTGTTTGGGACAGGAAATTGAAAACGAAGTTCGGGATGATAGAAATATCCCTGTTCAACAAATCCCTGCTTAGGATCTTCGCCATACATAATCCCGTCAATCAGTCGTAGATACCGGTCGCGATCTACCTGGTAAGAAGCGGGATTCTTAGCCTGATACTCTTTGGCCAGCTCATGTACGCGTGTGAAGCGATTCCCCGGATCAGGGTGAGTCGACATAAACTGCGGGATGGCTTGGCCCGATTTGTCGGAAAGGCGTTTAAGAGTTCCGAAAAAATCAGCCATCTGGTGGGCATCGTAGCCAATCTTGCTGGAATATTCTACACCAAGTTTGTCGGACTCCGATTCGTGGTCGCGGCTGTATTTCAGCGACAAAAGACCCAGTCCCTGCTGGAGTGCCTCGATATTCGGACCAACGACCTGGGGAGCTAGTACTGCTCCGCCAATTAGAGCGATTGTACTGAGCAACTGGCTTTTCTGAGATCGGGCCGCGTGCTTGGCTGTGATATGGCCGATTTCGTGACCCAATACGCCAGCAAATTCAGCTTCATTGTTGAAATGGGCCAGAATGCCGCGCGTGAAATAAACGTAGCCACCCGGTACGGCGAAGGCGTTGACAATCGGCGAATCAACGATATAGAACTGGTAAGGAAGATCGGGCCGATGCGAAACTTTAGCCATGGCCTTCCCTTTTTCGTTCATAAACGCCTGCAGATTTTTGTCTTCGTATAAACCCATCGTGGCAACAACCGAGGGGTGCGATTCTTTGCCAATGGCAATTTCCTGCTCGGTCGACATTAAATTTATTTCGCGCTTGCCGGTAACAGGATTACGGGCGCAGGCGAAAGCAAACAGAAGCGTGATGACAACAAGGAGTTGTCTGTGGTAGGTGCGTGTATGCATGGTAGGAGATACAAAAAAGTGTAACGCAATATCCTATCTGAAAAAGTCAAATAGATCGTTGCTAAATCCAACATAAACACAAATCCACCCCGTATTTGTTTAATATGATTTTAATATAGGCGCTATTCTGACTTAATTATCCTCTTAAGCTATGTGATTTTGGGATTCCGCCCTCTGGTTTGCAGACTTCTAATAAAGTAGCCAGGGTGGTCTTCTCTATAGCTTGATTGCCAAAACCCAATAATTATTAACCAGATTACTTAAGCTGTTTTTTTGCGAATTCAAGAAATATGGGCCAGTCGAGTGAATCGACGTGACCTCCTTCATGATCCCGGAAGGCCAGTTCGCCGTTTATAAGCGATACGTCGGGCGCAGGCATTTCGGTAGTTCCGACGCCTTTTTTGCCTAACAGTTCATACACCGGACTGGCACCCACGCAGGCCAGAAATTCGCCTTTCGGGTCGGCCCAGAGATCCTTTGTTCCACCTGTTATAAACAGCGGTCGTGGAGCAATGAGAGCCATAAGTTCGTGAGCATCTACGGGCATGGCTACCCAGTTTCCGCCGTATTTCAGAAAGTTACCAGCCATCCAGTGGTATTCACCCGGCCCTGCTACGTTGTCAATTGTTTCTCCGCAGTTTCGCTTTTCCAGAGATGCCCCCAGCGAGCCCGAACAACTGGCAAAGACAATCGCCCAGCGCGGGTCCTGCGCTCCTGCCCACAAGGCCGTTTTGCCCCAGCGCGAATGGCCCTGAATACCTATCTGTTTGGAATTGATACCTTTATCTTTCTCGAAATAATCAAGCACTCGGCTTAACCCCCAGCTCCAGGCCGACAAAACGCCCCATTCGTCGGGCTGACGATCTTTGCCGCCGTTCATCAACCCAATAATTCCCTCGTGTAAACCAGCCCCACTATCCAATTGAATCGCGCCCGTATTCACCGTAGCAACGGCCCAGCCAGCATCAATCAGTTTCTCGATACTAGCCATCGGTTGCGGAAACGATCCCCACACAATCACCATAAGCGGTACTGGTCCTGTGGCACTGACTGGGCGGTAATACGTAACAGGAACACTTGGTTTTGCGGCTGGGTAGCGGCTATTGTCGATGGTTCCGATAATTGATTTTCGGCTGGCTTTGCCATCAAGCACCGTACTGTCAGTGCCGGTTGGAGCGAAGGTCACCGTGGGTGTATTGGCCGGTGTCTTTCCGTAAATCTGGGTTAAATAATCGTTTAGAATTTCTGGCCGACGCTGCTTCCACCATGTCGTGGCATTGGTTACGGGTTTTCCGTTTTTCAGTTTTAGCGGGTCGGCCAGTGTGTAGTTATTGGCGGTGGCATCCTCATAATTCGTCCAGTTGCCCCAGCCTGAGCGTACATGCGTATTACCCGCTTCGTCAAACCAGTTGGTCGAGCCTTCTTTTTGTTTCAGATGCTGCGGGCGCTTCGGGTCATCGGTGGGGGCGGGTAAGGCTGGTAGTTTCAGACTCAGCTTATCCATCATTTTCTGCCAGTCGGCCTGACTGGCTTCGCGCATTTTGTTCATGTAGGCCGTTCGCTCTTCGGGCGTCATTTTCTGAAAATCAGGCGCCTGTGCGTTGGTCTGGCAGACAGTCAGAGCCAGGGCATACGTAACAACAGCCGTACCAAGCTGCGTGGATAACTTATTGTTTTTCATGAATTTGCTACGATTTGGCGGCCCGGCGAAAAACGAAAATATAAAGCATACTCCAGGCAATTAAGTAGGCTAGACCCGCTATGTAGAAAATGATGTAGTAGCCTTCTGAAAGGCTGCCCAACGCTTTGTAGTGGTCCAGAATCCTGCCGACAAGTAAGGGGAAAACGGCTCCGCCGAGTGTACCGGCCATTGTGCCCAGGCCAACCACCCGGCTAAGAACCTGCTTGGGAAACTGATCGGCGGCTACGGTGAAAATATTGGCCGACCACGCCTGGTGAGCGGCTACGGCCAGCGATAAAATGGCAATGACAGGCCACAAATTACTTAACTGACTGATGAACATAACCGGCGTAACGCAGATGGCGAATAAGGCCATGGCCCATTGGCGGGCGCGCGTCGGATTCCACCCTTTTTTAATTAGCGTCGAGGAAAGCCAGCCTCCCCCAACGCTGCCAATGGTAGCGGCCAGATAAATAACAATGAGCGGTGCGCCCAGCTTTTTCAAATCGAGGTGATAAATATTGGACAGATAAGAAGGAAGCCAGAACAGGAAAAACCACCAGATCGGGTCCGTCAGCAGTTTACCACTCATGAACCCCCAGATCGCTTTATTGGCAAAAATTGGGTATTTGGTCGGCGGGCTATCGCTGATTAGGGTGGTCGGTGCAGCGTCAGTAATGGTTGTTGCTTCGGTGATGTAGGCTAGCTCGGCCTCACTGACGCGTTTGTGCCGCGACGGTACGTCGTAATAAAACCACCAGGCCACAATCCAGAGAAAGCCGAGCGCACCCGTCAGAATGAATGTCATTTCCCAGCCCAACAGCAGAGCCAGGGGTGGAACAACGGCAGGGGCCACTACCGCCCCAATGTTGGCCCCGGAATTGAAAATCCCAACCGCCAGTGCCCGCTCTTTCTGCGGAAACCATTCGGCTACAGTTTTAATCGACGCCGGAAAGTTACCCGCTTCGCCAATACCCAATAGTCCACGAGCAACCATAAAACCAGCTGTTCCGCCCGCGAGCGCATGGGCCATAGCCGCCAGACTCCAGATCAGAATTGCCCAGATGTAGCCTGTTTTGGTGCCGATCCGGTCGATAAGGTAACCCGCCAGCAACGTAGTGGTGCCGTAGAAAAAAGTAAATACCGTAACGATATTGGCGTAGTCGGATTCGCTCCAGCTAAATTGTTTCTCCAGAATAGGCTTCAGCAGACTGATTACCTGCCGGTCGAGGTAGTTAATCGTTGTGGCAAAAAAGAGCAGCCCGACAATAACCCAGCGGTAACTGCTCTGGTTTGGTTTCATACCTGACGTCGGGAGAACGCTTTCGGCAGCGGTGGGAAGGTTACTGTTTCCAGTCATAGACGTATTGTATAGTCAATTGTTAGAGAGGATACTGTCTGAGATCTTGTTGGGTTTGTCATCCTTCAGAACGACAAACCCCATACCTTGATGATTACAGCAGCGACTCAAACCGGAAATCTTGCGTCGCTGCGATCACTCAGACGAAAAACGGTACGTCTTTAGGCGCGTATTTTTTCATGCCTTCTTCGTTGATTTCTACGCCAATACCCGGCTTTTCGGAGAGGGGAATAAACCCTTTTTCAACCATTGGCCCATCGAACGTAACGATCTCCTTAAACATCGGCTCTTCGTGAAAGTAAATCTGCCATTCCAGAATCAGGAAGTTCGGAACGGAGGCACACACGTGGCTCGACGCCATCGCCCCCAGATACGACGCTACCATGTGGGGGGCAAAAGGGACGTAATAGAGATTAGCCAGATTGGCAATACGTTGCGCTTCGCCTAAGCCACCCGCTTTCTGCAAATCGGGCATGATAATGTCGACGGCACCAATTTCGAGCAGCTTGCGAAATCCGTGAGCCAGATAATGGTTTTCTCCCGCGCAGATGGGCGTATTGGAGGCTTCCCGAATCTGCTTGTAGGCTTCCGGATTTTCGGCCGGGATGGGTTCTTCCAGAAACAGTAGATTCAGGGGTTCCATCATCTTGGCTACCCTACGGCCGGTCGTTACGTCGTAGCGCCCGTGCATATCTACACAGATGTCAATCTTCGGCCCAACGGCCTTGCGGACACCAGCAATCTGGTTGTACATCCGCTCGAGTTCACCGGGGCTGGCCGTCCAGTTGTAGGCATCGTATTTGTTGGGGTCGTTCCGTTCGTCGATGTCGTATTTTACCGCCGTAAATCCCATGTCGACGGCCTTTTTCGCACTCTTTCCAAAGGCATCGGGGCTGGTATCGGTTTCGCGGTAAGCGCCGGTATCGCAATAAACCCGAATTTTATCGCGGAACTTGCCACCCAGCAGCCGATAAACAGGCATACCGAGGGCCTTTCCCGTTAAATCCCAGAGCGCCGTTTCGATGGCCGACAGCACCGAGATATATATGCCTGACTGAGCGCCCTCAAAAAAGCCGGATTTTCGGACATCTTCAAACAATCGGTTTACATTAAGCGGACTTTTACCTTTAATCCGTTCGCCCATGAGCTTGACAAGGTGATACGTTCCGACCGACGCATCGACGGCTTCGCCACAGCCCCAAATACCCTGGTTGGTATGGATTTTCACAAACAGGCTGTGTCCCCCGCGGGTATAACCACATTTGATGTCGGTAATTTTTAAATCGGAAGGAGCTGAGGAGAGTGGCGCGTTATGAACGGCGGTTTCGAGCCCTTCGCCAAAACTGGATAAGGCACTGGCGCTGAATACGCTGGCTAACGCGCTTTTGGTCAGAAACGAACGTCGGGAAGTAGTGGTTTTCATAAGGTTTAGGGAAGAAGCTTATCGCTATTTTTGTATTACCAGGTCCGTGTTTTCAGATAATCCTGAATTTGTTCTTTCGGGACCGGTAGTTCGTTTACGTGTGCATTGAGCCATTGCGAGAAATCTTTTTCGATCACATCCGACCAGCGGGAATCGATCTGGCCGGGCGTATATTTCTGTTCACGTAGCCGCAGGTGGCCGAACATATCCCGCAGCCGAATGATCTCCGAGGTTTTTACCACTTTTTCGGCCAGATGGGGCGGAATGAAGGCAACGCCCCCGTCGCGCCCCAGCACTACGTCGCCGGGCATCACCATGACCTTACCGATCCGTGTCGGACGATTAATGCCTACCAGGGTGGTGTTCAGATTGCCTTCCGGATTATGGTGCGAAGGGTGATAGCTGCGGAAGTAGGACGTAAAGCCACCAATTTCTTTCAGGCCAGCGACGTCGCGAACAGCACCTTCATACACAATGCCATTGCCGGTTTTGGCATAAATGGAATTGCCGAGGTTATCGCCAATCGTTGGGCCATCTTCGTGCATACCAAACTGATCCACTACATACACATCGCCTTTTACCAGCATGTCGATCGGCCAGGCATTCTGAGATTTGACCCGACCATCTTTAGTATGCCCTTTTTCGTCCGTTACGCGGTGGACATCGGGGCGCCCCGGCATGAACGTAGCGGTCAGGGCGCGGCCAACCAGTACGCTGTCGGGATTGATTGTCTGCCAGTCGCCGGTAAACTGGTAGCGGTAATTTTCGCCTTTCAACACCGCCCATGCCTCTTCGTGCGTCACCAGTTTCATACGTTTCAGAATAGAATCCGGCACTTTAGGCCGCCCATCCGGGAATCGCTCTCCTTTCCAGTCGGGTGTCAGGAAAATTAATTCCTCCTTCGAAATCTGCTGAGCAATGGCGGCTGATAGCTGACCAAGCAATGCCAGCATAGCCCATAATGCAACGACTCGTTTCATAATTGAGATTCAGTAAATAATATGGGTTTGGGTAGGTTTCTCGAATAAGAAATGAAGTAAGGCATTCTACCCTTCTGAGAATGGATTTGAATTTATAGCGGATTTCCTACTTATTTCGGGGGCTAAATAGCCTGCTAAACCAAACAACAGACTTCACTCACATAAGTAAAGGTCAGACCGCATTGATCTTATGATGCCGGATCGTCTCTTTTCTCCAACCTCAGCATTGTTTATGCAAAAAATTACGCTCTTTCGATTGATCGGTATTCTAGTCTTCCTGCTGTCTGGTAAAATTCAGGCACAAACGCTTCGCCCACCGGCCTACCCACTTATTACTCATGATCCTTATTTCAGTGTCTGGAGTACAACCGATAAACTGACGGATTCACCTACGCGCCACTGGACGGGTAAGCCCCAGTCGCTGGAGGGTATTGTGCGGGTAGATGGCAAAGCGTACCAGTTTCTGGGTGCCGTTCCGACAACCTATGATCCTATTCTGCCCACGGGCGAGCTGAAACCTTACACGGCTCAATACACACTGGCAAAGGCCGAAGCCGGTTGGGAGAAGCCTGATTTCGATGCCAGCCGCTGGACGTCGGGACCCGGTCCCTTTGGCGATACGCCCGAAGCCCGGACCAAGTGGAAAAATGTTGAAAGCATGCCAAACGGGATTTATATCCGACGTGAGTTTACGTATGATGGCAAGGCCGACCCTACAAAACTTCTGCTGGTGCTCAACCACGACGATGACGTAGTGATTTATCTGAATGGAACAAAAATTCTTGATAAGCCGGACTACGTCAATGAATACATGTATTTGCCCCTGTCGGCAGAAGGTCAGAAAGCCTTGAAGACCGGGAAAAACGTACTGGCGGTTCACTGTGTAAGTCCGCGGGGGGCTCATTTATTGATGTGGGCCTCGTTAGCCCCGTTGGTACAAACTCGCTGGCTACAGCCACTCAAACGGGCGTAACGGTTTCGGCTACCCAGACGCGCTATACCTTTACGGCTGGTCCGGTCAATCTGACGGTCAATTTCCGTTCGCCCCTGTTGCTGGATGAGCTGGAAGTGGCGGCCCGGCCTATCACCTACGTTACGTTCGAAGCGCGTTCGCAGGATGGTAAGCCACATCCGGTGCAGCTGTTTTTCAGCGAGTCGGGCACGCTGGCAACCAATACCATCGGTCAGGAGGTCGTCGCGAAAAGTGGGCAGGCGGCAGGCATAGCCTATCAGTCGGTTGGTACCGAAACACAGTCAATCTTATACCGGAAAGGCGATAACGTCCGGATTGACTGGGGGTATGCTTATCTGGCGATTCCGCAGCAATCGGGCGGCCAAACGGCGTCGGGTATGGCTGATCACCTGAAAAAAGCATTTTTGACCAATGGCCAACTGGCTGCGTCGACAAATCAAACGGCTCGGGCGGCTATTGATATGGCTCTTGCTGTCGCACTGGATTTTGGCAACGTAACGAAGGCGGTGAGCAAGCACCTGATGCTGGCTTACGATGATCTGTATTCAGTGCAGTATTTCGGAAAGAATCTGCGTCCCTGGTGGCGCCGGAACGAAAAAGCGACCATGCCTGCTTTGCTGCAAACGGCCGAAAAAGACTATGCCCGGCTCGAACAGAAGTGTAACACCTTCGACGCAAAACTCCGTGCCGATGCGCAGCAGGCGGGGGGTAAACAATACGCGGATTTATGCGAACTCGCTTACCGGCAGGCCATTGCTGCCCACAAAATTGTGGCTGGTCCGAAAGGAGAGGTTTTGTTTTTCTCAAAAGAGAATTTCTCCAATGGATCTATCGGTACCGTCGATATTACGTATCCATCAGCCCCGCTTTTTCTTCTGTATAATCCGACCTTACTGAAAGGGATGATGGAGCCCATTTTTCAATACTCAGAAAGTGGCCGATGGAAAAAACCCTTTGCTGCTCACGATGTGGGTACGTATCCGCAGGCAAATGGACAAACCTATGGCGAGGACATGCCCGTTGAAGAATCTGGAAATATGCTCATCCTAACCGGTGCCATTGCCGGAGCAGAAGGCAATGCCAACTATGCCAAACAGCACTGGAAAACACTGACAACCTGGGTAGACTACCTAAAAAAAGATGGGTTTGATCCGGCTAATCAGTTGTGTACCGACGATTTTGCCGGGCATATTGCGCGCAATGCCAATCTATCCGTGAAGGCTATTCTGGGTATTGCGGCCTACGGTCAACTGGCTGGCCGGCTGGGCGATAAGGCAACCGCCGAAACGTATTTGAAAATGGCCCGCGAAATGGCGACGAAATGGCAGCAGCTTGCCCTCGATAAAACGCCTTCCGGCAAGGTGCATTACGATCTGACGTTCGAGAACGCAAACGATACGTGGAGCCAGAAGTATAATCTGATTTGGGATAAGCTACTGGCTATGAATATATTTCCGAAGCAGATCGCTCAGCAGGAAATAACGTACTACCTCACTAAACAAAAGCCCTATGGTTTGCCGCTGGATAGCCGCAAAACGTATACAAAGTCGGACTGGATTATGTGGACAGCCACGCTTGCCAGTTCACCCACTGATTTTCAGGCACTGGTAAAACCTGTATGGCGGTTTGTCAACGAAACACCATCCCGCGTGCCGCTCACTGACTGGCACGAAACTACCGATGCCAAACAGGTTGGTTTTCAGGCACGGTCGGTAGTAGGTGGCTATTTTATTAAGATGCTCGAAGGCAAACTGACGAAGCATAACTAGCGAAATCGCGAGCAGTATTCAGTTGAGCCCGTTTTTCTCTTACTATCCGTCTAGAGAAAAACGGGCTCATTCTTATGTATCCTTCACGTCCATCGGTAACTGTCCTTAAAAAAAGATAAACGTTCGTTCTCTCCAACAAAAGGGGGATAATGAATTAGGTTGGCTATCATTTTTTTATCAATGATAAAAGTCAGTATAATGTATTGTTATTGATTGACTTATAGTCTACATATGTATGTAACTACATAGTTACTGTTGTAAAAAAATAGGTCAAACATTGTTTAGGGAAATCTAATTACATAACTATATGGTTGCTTATGAAAGAAAGTAGGTACTTGAATGATTATTAATAAGAAATATATAATTGAACCCCTATCCCATTCTGAGTGGCGAATCGAGGAATGGCAGGTTAGATTTCAGCTGTCGGAAAGAATGCTTCATGATATCAAAAAGGGGGCGAAATCCAATACTTGGTACGAAGACCCCATCATCGTTGCGTTCTGGATGGAAAAGCTCTGGATGTGTTTTAAAAACATTCATAAATTTCATACGACTTTCAAAACGCTGCCCCAGGTTGGCGACTGTTTACTTAATGAGCCATCTGCTCTGATTGTTCAGCAGCGGTCTATCGACGGAGAAAATATGAGCATTCTGTTTACGCTCTCAGATTAGTTTGACTAACCCTTGTCCCTGCTTCAGACGGTTGCTCTTGCAGGAATCCAACATTCGTTGAATTATTAATAATCAAACTTTTACGGGTTGAAGCGTTTGTAGCAAAAAAATAACTAATACATTAGTTGTAAAACTAAATCATTAGTCATACCTTTCGGCATCTATTACGTAAACCAGCTTCTCACTATGCCGATACGCGAACTCACCAAAGCCGAAGAAGAAATTATGCGAGTGCTCTGGCAACTCAAAAAAGGCTTCGTTAAGGATGTGCTGGCGGAGTTACCGGAGCCCAAACCGGCCTATAATACCGTCTCAACGATTATTCGTATTCTGGAGAAAAAAGAACTGGTGGGTTATACGGCTTATGGAAAAACCCATGAATACTACCCATTAATTACGGAGGAGGAATATCGTCGTTTCCAGACCGAACAGTTAATGGCAAACTACTTCGATAACTCACTCAAAAAGCTGGTATCGTTTTTCGTAAAGGACAAGAATATCAGTTTGAGTGAGGCCGGCGAAATCATTAAGCTTCTTAACCAACAGAAAGACAAATGAACGCGCTCGACTACTTCCTGAAAGCCAACCTTTACGGACTGCTGTTCGTAGGGTGTTACTGGCTGTTGCTACGTCATCATACGTTTTTTAGGCTGAATCGGCTGTATTTGCTCGTATCAGCGATGCTGTCGCTAGTCCTGCCGCTTGTGAATTTACCCACGCAAACGGTAGAGACATTGCCCCGCCTGGATTGGCCAGTACCTATTCCAGTAGGAGTCATTACGTTACCAGCAGCTACGGCAGCGATTAGCCCCGCCGAACCGATTCCTGCTGTCACTTTCCCCGATTGGGAGCAAGTCGGCCTGATTGCTTATGGCATAATCGCACTGGGTCTGATCCTCCGTTTTATGGTCCATACCATTCGGTTATTGCAGCTCATTCGTCGGTCGCCCCGGCACACGAATGAGGGCTATGTACTTGTCCAGCCGAATAACCCGACCATCCCGACATTTTCATTTTTTCACTACGTAATTCTCAACCCAGCCGATGCCCACAATGCGCTGATTATGCAGCACGAACTGGTTCATGTTCGGCAATACCACAGTGCCGACGTAGTAACCCTGAGCCTGCTGCGTGCGGTGTTCTGGGCCTGCCCGACGCTCTGGCTGATGGACCGTCTGCTACGTCAGGTGCATGAATTTCTGGCCGATAAGCCAACCCATCAGCCAACAGAATACGCCCGGTTTTTAGTCGATTATTCGTTCGGACTACAATCCGGTTTAAGTGGCCCGGATACGTTGACGAATCGTTTTTTCAATCCGTCTTTGCTGAAACAGCGGATCATCATGCTGCACCGGAAAGCTACAACCCGCTGGGCTTTGGGTAAGTATGCGCTGGTGCTTCCATTGGCATTCAGTTTGCTGGCCATGACAACTGCACGGGAAGAAATTGCGGCTATTGTCGATCAGTCAACCGGCGAAACGCTTACCGTTTCGGGGCGAGTAACCAGCCTGGATGGAAAGCCGTTGCCCGGCGCTAACGTAGTAATTGCCAATACCGGAAAAGGTACACATACCGATGCACAGGGTAACTATAAGCTTGTGAACGTACCGGGAAAAGCGCAGATCAGTATCAGTTTTGTAGGTTTTACCACGAAAGTTTTGCCGGTAAGTGGTCGAACTACACTTAATGCAGCTCTGACAGCTACGGACCCTGCCGAGCTGCCTACGATGGGCGCGACATCCGTCTACAAGGCAATCAAACCAAACCCGAATATGCCCGTACGAACGCCCCCATCCTCGGAAACGATCAATGGCAAGGTGTATACAGCTGTTGAGGAACCGGCCGTTTTCCCAACAGGCGTACCGGGATTAATGCAGTACGTAGCGCACGAACTTCGCTATCCAGCCAAAGCAAAAGCCGCCAGGCTTGAAGGGGTGGTATTGGTGCAATTCGTCGTGATGCCAAACGGGTCGGTTGGTGCTGCTACGATCAAAAAAGGATTTGACACTAAGTGTAACGTAGAAGCGCTCCGGGTTGTGAAAAAAATGCCCCCCTGGCTGCCTGGTAAACAAAATGGAAAAGCCGTAGCGACGCAGTACGTTATTCCCATTCAGTTTGCGCTGGAGAAAAAAGAGGATAAACGAACGGGCAAAATTGATCCGGAAACTTTTTCCCCCACCGGCAGTCCGATAGGGGAGTTTCCAGCCGTGCGCGATGCCAACTACCCGAATCAGCCACGCCTTGCCATGACAACTGTGTCTGCGGATGCCTTTAAAGCAGATACCGTTCCCGCGCCCGGTTTGATGCGGAAGCCAAACACACCCGTAACCATTCGCGCGAATGGCCCACTAGGGCCGTTGGGAAATGACCCTCTTTACGTTATCGATGGTGTTGAAATACCAAAGGATACGCCCAAACCAATTTCAGGCCTTAGCCCAAATGACATCAAGGACGTGCATGTTCTGAAGGGTGAGGCTGCAACGAGTACGTACGGTGAAAAAGGAAAAGATGGTGTCATTATCATAACCACTAAAAAGAAATGAATACGTTCCTTTATCTCTTAACCGCCAGCCTGTATCTGCTGCTTTTTTACGGATGCTACGTAGCTATCCTGCGTCGAAACACGTTTTTTGGGCTGAATCGGGCATATTTAGTAGCCTCAGTTGTGCTTTCGCTATGTCTGCCTCTTGTCGAATTACCCGATACGACCCCAGAGTCAATTCCCGTTGGCATCATTACGTTACCCGAGTTTACCACCACTACGGCTGAAACCAATGGATGGTCGACAACGGAATGGCTGTGGTTATTTTACGGGATTGGCGTCGGGATGATGCTTATCCGACTAGGGATAAACATAAGACGGGTGTTGCGGCTCATCGGACGCGGTACACCCGAACGGAAGTCGGCTTACACACTGGTACGGCTGCCTGATAATACAACTCCCTCATTTTCCTTCTGGCGCTATCTGGTGTTAAATCAGACCGACGCAATAACAGAGCCGGACGCGCTGGTACGCCATGAAGAAGCGCACATTCGGCAATACCACACCGCCGACATTCTGTTTGTGGAAATAGTACAGATTGCTTTCTGGTTCAATCCGGTGATCTGGCTCTATAAACGTGCCTTGCAGGAGGTTCATGAATTTCTGGCGGATCACGCCGTTCTGAAAACGCCACAACCCGATTATCCCCGGCAGTTAGTTGCTTATGCACTCAACGTATCGCCAGCTACTCTTATAACTCCTTTTGTTTCCCGATCAACCCTAAAACAACGTATCGTTATGTTACAAAAACCTGCATCGAATCGCCGGGCGCTGCTCAGTTATGCTTTGGTTTTACCATTGGCCGCCTGCCTGGTCATGTGTACACAGTCTGAACAGGATCGGCCGTTGAGCGAAGCCGACCAAACTGCCTCGCAGGGCACCCGTAAGGCTGCGAAGGTAGAGGGTAAAATTTATGATTTGGTCGATGAAAGCCCTGAGTTTCCGGGTGGTATGAAGAAACTAGGCGAGTACCTTAGCCAGAATCTGAAATATCCAGAAGCCGCTCAGAAGGCAAAAATAGCGGGTAGAGTGTTTGTCCGGTTTGTTGTTACTAAAGAAGGGGAAATTGCTAATGTTCAGATTCTGAAAGGCATCGGGTATGGCGCCGATGCTGAAGCAGTACGGGTTGTGAAACAGATGCCGCGTTGGGAACCCGCCAAACAGGGTGGAAGAGCCGTAAATGTGCAGTACCACTTGCCCATCAATTTTCAGTTAGAGGAAAAAAGCGATAAAGCGGCCGCTGACAAAGCAGCAGCTAATGATTTCTAGCGGTCAATATCGAAGTATAAAAATTATACGCTTGATGGCAAGCAGATTCGCAGAGATATGTTACAGCTAACCATTAAAAAGGCAAAAGAAGATGGTATGCACATTTCGTTCTCCATCCACGATAAAAGTAATACGGTTGCTTTTAACCATGTTGATGAGTAACTACTGTTGTTTATTTACACCCCGCGGTTGTAATCGCGTTTCGCGAATACCTATAAAGTCAGTGGTCCGTTGGTGAACTTGAAGGTTTGCCAACGGACCACTGACTTTATAGGTATGAGTTGATTATTTCAGTCGATCCTGTAGAATCGTTAAGATTAATTGCTGCGTTTGCTGGATATCGGTCACGGTCGTTTCTAAGCGCGTTTGTCCACTTTTCAGGTCAGAGATACCTTCTTTTAAGATAGCAATATCCCCCTCCACTTGGTCGAATCGATCATCCACTTGCTTAAATCGATCATCCACCTGATTAAAACGGTTATCTACCTGATCGAATCGGTTATCCACTTGATCGAATCGGTGATTAACCGTTACGGTTAAATTAGCCAACCCTTTAGCGATGGTGTCGATCTGACGAGCCTGGTCAACGGCCAGGGCTTCTAATTGCTCAACGCGTTCTTCTAGAAACATACTCAAATATATAATTTTTGTTGAATAGACGGATAAAGCGCTGAAAAGAAACATCCGTTCATGATTAGTCCTTCAGCACCTTCTTCGTAGCCGTTCCGGTAGGGGTTTGTATGTGCAACAAATAAAGTCCTTTGGGTAAATGCCCAACTTCCAGTATCGCCATTTTCTGACGGCCTCGAAGGTTTGGCTGAAGAATCGTCTGGCCTGTAAGCGTTCGTAGTGATAAGCTCTCAAAGGTTTCTTTGCCCGATAAATCTACGGTTAGCGTCGTGTTGGCTGGATTGGGATAAATCGTCACAGCATCGGCCAGCGCAGGCTCGGTTTCTGTCACAACCAGCACCTGGAATGTCCGGTCGATGGGCGTTGCTGCGGCAAAAAGATCATTGCCATCCTGATACGCACGTATCGTAACGGTTCCGGGACCGCTGAATTTCAGTGTTGAACCAGTAAGGGTTGCCGGGCCGCTACGTACCAGAAAACTAACGGCCAGGTTAGACGAACAGGTGGCTTTGAGGCTGAGGTCGCCCTGATTAACGTAGCGGTCCGTAATAGCATCAAACGTAATGGTCTGCGCTGTTTTGGTAGGAATAACGCGCGTTGCCTGCGTGTACCAGACTGGCCATTTTGCTCCAGAATAAAGTACAGAGGCTGTTCCGGATGGCGACAGTTTATCGGCAGCCAGATTAATAGCTGCTATCGATTCAGTCGAACCCGATTCGGTAGTGAAAACCAGTTTGTTATCTAGTCGGGAATAGCTCGGGAATCCTAATGTATTATTCTCATAGACTAATTTTAAATCCGACGTACTCAGATCGGTGGCAACAACGTAATAGGTCCCGTCTTTGTCATTGACGTAATCGAAGGCAATTACACCGGGCGAATTTTTTGAGTAGGATGGGTTTCCGATACTTTCGCCTTCTTCCAGATTCGCGAACAGTTTCTCAATGTCTCCATTCGTGAAATTGCCGGTTTTATTGTCCCAGACGTTGATGAAGCCGACATCCCAGTAATCGACCGCATCGCCACTGTTATTCTGCAGCGCATTATAGGCGTCATAAACAATGTTTTCACCCGCGAAATCCCACTCGAATGAATCCGCATATTGAACATCGCCCGTCTGGACACCCTCTGTATACGTCGGATTATAGAGCTTAAATTCGGCCCACTGTTTTTTAGCGTAGCTGTACACATAGATGGAGCCGTCGCGGTCGGCGGTAAGAGCGGCAAGTTTAGTCCCATCTTTCGAAATCGCTACGTTGTCCCAGATCGTTTCATCCGAAATTACGCTTTCAGTAGGTGTGCCCGTCAGGTTAACGGCCCGAATCCGTTTGTCGGTAGTTACGTAATAGGCGAATTTTCCGTCGTCTGTTACGCTGGGGCGGTGCATCAGGCCGAGGGCGGATTTCTGGTCAAATTTGGCTGGATTTGCGCCAATTACCGTTGCGTATAATTTTGAGTCATCAGCGTCGGCCAGTAGAAGCAGGTCCTGGCCGGAGGCTACGGGCAGATCAGGCTGTTTGCCGGGAGTGGTCGGTGTTCCCTCCACAACCCCCACCGCATCGAACGCATTTTTGGCGGCTGTCACTTCGGCTCCGCTTGCGCCAAATAGATCACCAGCGGCTTTGATAACGGCTAACCGCAGGTCCAGAAACTGAGACGTACGTACCAGATAGGTCGTAAGCGCGCGATAGTAAACTTTCTCGGCTTTCTCCTTACCGACGGCCGTAGCGAATTTGTAGAACGCAAAATTCGGAATTCCGCTATTGATGTGTACACCTCCATTATCGTCGGCGGTTGTCTCATATTGGGTCATCGTAGCCGGCTGATAGCCATTCGGATCTTTGGCTTTGCCCCCCTGATTCGGATTCGACAGGTCGCGCAGTGCGCCCGATGGCAGCAGGTTTGGGGTGGCAACCTGCTCGCCAATTGTCCAGTTGCTACGGTCAATCATGGCCCCGAATACGTCGGCCATTGATTCATTAATGGCACCCGACTGATTTTTGTATTGCAGATTGGCGGTATTCTGAATCACTCCGTGTGTCATTTCGTGGCCGGCTACATCCAGTCCACCCGCCAGCGGTTTAAGCAGCCGACCATTGCCATAGGCCATAATTTTGCCGTTCCAGTAGGCATTATCAAGTCCTTTGCCATCGTCATCGGTGATGTTAATCAAAGAAATCATGGTGGCTCCATTACCACTTAATGCATTGCGGTTAAACGTATTCAGATAATAATCATAGGCTACTCCCGCATTGTAGTGAGCCGACACCGCCGTTGGGCTCCAGTCTGCATTGGTGCTGGATGTAAGTTGGTAAAGTTTTGGGTCTTCGCTGTTCGAATTTCGTGCATCGACTGTCCAGATGGCCCCGACTGGGCTGCTGGGCATTTTTGACTCCGATGCTTTGAACATGGGGCGCGATGCGTCGATCATATAGTATGTGCCCCCTTGCTGATACGTCTGGAAAGAGCGCGTTACGCCGTTCAGGTCGCGTGCTGATGCCTGAACGGATGGGGCTACAACCGTACAGGTATGGTTGTATTTATCCAGCACATCGCCCGTCTGCGCATCAATCACATACTCCCAGCGTTCGAGCAGATTAGGCCGTACCGTGAGTTGATAGGCCAGTTTCGCCTTGCCATCGGCTAGTGGAAACACGCACAACGCCCCCTCCGACGATTTCATGTTCAGTACGTTGTCGCCAAACGAACGTACTATGGATGTTTTACGAACATCCTGAAGAGCGCGGTCCGATGCGTCAGACAGGGCCAGTTTTGGGATTGTGGCCAGGTTAGCAGGCACGGGCTGGTAACGACCATTAAGCACCGTGACATCACCATCCGTCAAGTGCGCTACCAGTTCTGAACCCAATACAGGAATACCCTGGTGCAGTTGCGTTAAACGGACGTGCATCTGCCCAAGCTCATCGGTTTCGGTTCGAGCTACCGTAAAATGGGCTTCCGGGTTTTCCAGTTTAAGCAAACCACGTACCTGCGTCATAAACTGATACGTAGCGGACATAGCGGCTGCCGCTGACATTCGGGCTCGGTTGTTTTTGGATGCGGTTGTACCAGCCACGGAGTTGTTTTTTCGCTCAATAAACACCGGCAAGCCCGTAACGGAATCACGTATAACTCGTAGCCGGAGAGGTTGCAAAGCCGATCTGAGAATGCCGGGAGCTATCCGTAGTTGCTGACCTTTCGCCACCGGGATAACCTTTGCGTTTAACCGTTCGGCCAGGCCAGGTGTCGGGGATGTTGTTTTAAGTTTGCGGCCAAAACCAGCACCTGGCTGTTGCGCCAGCGCCTGGGCAGCCGTCAGCAGTGCCAGGAATAGGAGAAGTGGTTTCATGAAGGTTCGGGTTTTGCTGTTAAACTGATTTCGATCGATTATGTCCTTACGATCAGGGACTACGCCAACGTTTTTCGCTTATTTCAATTGTGACTTAGGCGGAATGATGGCCATAAACGAGTCATAAAACTTTGGATACGTAGCGGGCACTTTTTTGCCCAGTGCCCCCAGCTTACTTTATAGCTTAGTTTCCCCTTGCGCCACTGAACGAACTTGTAGCGGTTACCAGGATGGTCGAATTTGGTCTTTTTGATTTTACAGGTAATTTCCGCCGAGTTGAACAGACGCTTTGTACGAGCCGTTGACTGCTGACCAATAAAGGTAAACGTTGTGTCGCGGCTGTGTCGGCCAAAGAGTCGACCATTATCGAAGAGATAATACATAGACCAGGCCCCCGTAAACCCGCCACCGCTGCCAACGGCAATCTGCCTGCCTTTGTACGTATTGGGGGTAATGCGCTCAACCAGTCTGGGAATCGGTTTTGGTATAGCATCGGTTGCTGCCAGTGTATTCTGCCAGTGCAGCAACGACAGTAGTAAGCCTAGCGTCAAGCCGGGAACGGCAAATGGATAGGTTTTCATGGCTGAAAGTGGGTAAGCGAAACGTCTGGAATGAACGTAACAAAAGTATTTTGATCAATTCCTTTCGTCAATACTGCATTTGTATGATTTAAGGAAGCAGACTATTTGGACGGTTTCGAACGGGGGCAGTCACCTAGGGAGGAGTTAGCTGCCCATACGTAGTTTGAGCAAAAGAAACGGATTTCCCGAACAGGCCGCGATGAATACGGACACGAAACAGATTATCAAAATCCCCGGACTCAATTCTGGTCATTACTGGTTGTCCGCCAAGCCCTTTGGCGATGTCCAGAATTGTGTTGCTATGGCCAACAATCAGCACCGTTTTGTTTCGGATCTGGCTAACACGGTTCACAATAGCATCATTGGGTTTGGCTGGATAGTCTGTCAATCGCACGTTTATACGCTGCGCCAGTGGCTCGGCTGTCTGGCGGGTGCGTCGATAAGGCGTCGTAAAAATGGAGTCGATGCCTTTGGTCGCCAGCGTATCAGCCAGAACAAGCGCCCGCTGCATTCCGGCGGCATTTAGATTGGTGGTGTCGGACTCGTTTACTTTCTCGCCATGACGAACAATGTAAACGGTGGTTGTCGAACAGCCCGTCAACAACATAGCTGTGAGGATAGTGAGTAGAAAAAAGCGCATAGTGAATGGGAGTACGTGTGCTAACTAGCTGACAATAAACAAAGTGACGGCTGTATCTGCAATGATACAAAAAAGCCCCCGGCAAATACCGGGGGCAATTATTAACTGATTGTATGACCTGCAATTATAGAGGCCGAACCCATATGTTGCGGAAGCCAACCGGATTGCCATGATCCTGCAACAGAATCGGGCCTGCGCCGTGAGGCTGTACTTTCGGATAGCCGATGTATTCGGTTGTTCCACGGATGGCAGCGTGATTCTGCACCAGTACGCCATTGAGCAGAACCGTTACGTAGGCATAATCGGTCATCATACCCGCTTTGTTGAAACGTGGCGCCTGATAAATAACGTCATAAGTCTGCCATTCTCCGGGAGGACGGCTTGGGTTAGCCAACGGAATCGCCTGTTTGTAAATAGAACCTACCATGCCATCTACGTACGTCGGGTTGTTGTAGTTGTCCAGCACCTGTAGCTCGTAACGACCTTGCAAAAACACCCCGCTATTACCGCGTCCCTGGCTATTTCCTTCAACTTTTTCGGGCGTTTTAAACTCTAAGTGCAGCTGAAAATCATTGAATTCCTGCTTTGAGCGCGCTGAAAAGCCTTTCGTCGAATACATCACACCATCGGTTACCGGCCATTTGAGCGGTCCTTCGTTGGTTTTCTCCCAGCTGGCAGGCGAATATCCTTTGATAGCCACCCATTCGTTGGTGTTTTTACCATCAAACAGCACAATGGCATCGGACGGGGGCGTGATGCCACTGGTGTTAGCCGTCACTTTACCGGGCGTAACGACTGGAGGAACCGGCTCCCAAATCTCCGTCGATTCGGGTGTTTGTTTGGAAGGTTGGGTCTGCGCTATAGCCTGGTTGGTAAAGGAAAGACTGGCCATACCGATGCAGACGGCAAGCGATACTTGTACTTTTTTCATGGAGAATGATTCGGATTAATGAACGCACGGGTAAAACGTTCAAAGATAGGATAAATGTCGATTTACGTCCTTTTTCGAAGAAAAATTGGTAAATTTCGGCTCAAAAATTTCCTCATTACATGGTTAATTTCTTCTTTAAAAGTCGCTCTTACGGGCTGCTGGGCATTGGGTGCAGTTTTGCTGCACAACTGGTGCTGGCTCAGCCTGTTCCGACGCCGGGTGTGCCGGTTCCTCTTACTGATCTAAGTGCCTTTGCATCGCCCACGTCAAACTGGCGAATTGCGGGCAACGTCCGCGCTGATCTGAATAAAGACAACACACTTATCACCGAAAAGGGTACGGGTACGCTGGTAAATATCCCTTTGGAAAAAGCACCAGCCGACCCGAAAAATCCGTACAAATACGATCTTTTCACGACGCTACAGCACGGTGATGTTGATCTGGAACTGGATTACATGATGGCTGCCAATTCCAACTCCGGCGTGTATCTGCAGGGACGCTACGAGGTACAGCTGCGCGATAGCTGGACAATCCGCACCCCGAACGTGCATGATAACGGTGCCGTTTATGAACGTTGGGACGAAAAACGTACTGACGGCCAGAAAGGGTACGAAGGTCATCCGGCCCGTCAGAATGCCAGCCGGGCACCCGGCTTGTGGCAACATATCAAGATTTCGTTTCAGGCGCCCCGTTTCAACACTAATGGTCAGAAAACCGAAAATGGCCGTGTCATTCGGGTCGAATTGAACGGTGTCGTTATTCAGGAAGATGTCGAATTGACAGGTCCAACCCGTGGCTCAGCTTTCGCGGATGAAAAACCCGTTGGGCCGCTTCGGATTCAGGGCGATCATGGTGCGGTGGCCATTCGCAACATTCGTTACGTTGCCTACGACAAACCCCGCCCTGAACTGCTCAACCTGAAGTATGCCGTGTACAAAGGCAAATTTCAGAAAGAGCCTGAGTACGATAAAACTGCGCCTGAGTCGGAAGGAGCCATAACGGTGCTGTCCGCTTCGGTGAGCCGCATTCCAAACGAGTTTCTGATTCGCTATACAGGAACACTTCGGGTTTCCGAGCCCGGCGAATACCGGTTCAACCTGGGTGTACCGGGCGGGGGCGGCATGATGAAAATTAACAACCAGATGGTGATTTCACCCGCTGAATGGAATGCAAAAGGGCAGGCTACACTGCCCAAGGGTGATTTGCCTTTTGAGTTGCTCTATTCAAAATTCGTCGACTGGGCACAACCCGCTCTGGGACTAACTATGGCCGGGCCGGGAATTCGTGAATACGCCGTTAGTGATATGGCTGGCGGGTCGGGCGAAGAAGTAGACCCAATCATTGTCGATGCCTCGACGAATACGATGCTACGTAGCTTTATGGATATGCCCGGCGAGAAAAATACGCAGGGCCGTACGCTACGTGTTACGCATGCCGTATCGGTTGGAAGCCCTGAGCATGTGCACTATACATATGATCTGGACAAAGGCGCGCTGGTGCAGGTTTGGCGGGGGGATTTTCTGGATACGACGCCGATGTGGCACGACCGGGGTGATGGTTCCTCGCGGCCTATGGGTATGGTACAACGACTCGGTGCCCCTACGCTGTTTCTGACCAAGCTTGCTTCGCCACAGGCTAACTGGATGACTGATACGACCGGCTCTGGCTACCGTCCGAAGGGCTACGTACTGGATGATAACGACCGGCCTACGTTCCGTTATCAGAGCTATGGGGCTTCAGTAGATGACAAAATCCGCGTATTAAACGAAGGAAAAGGAATTCAGCGCGAAGTAACTGTCGCCAATCCAGCAGGTGATCTCTACGCTCGTCTAATCAGCGGCACGAGCATCAGTGCTCTGGAAAACGGTATGTACCTCGTTGACGGTCAGGAATACGTACGGATAGACGACGTATCGGGGGCTAAACCCGCCATTCGGGAAAGCAATGGGCGACAGGAACTGATTGTTCCAGTGAAAGGAAAAATAACGTACTCAATTCTGTTTTAATGACTAATGTGAACTGTGTACTGAAAAATGGCGCTTTGCCATACTTCTTATGCAGTATCCATTAATCAGTATCCGTTAGAAATAATCATGAACCTCATACATAAAACCCTTTTTCGTTCGGTTGCAGTCGCTCTGCTTTCAGCGATGACACCGGTTGCTCTGCAAGCGCAGGAATCACCGAAAGAAGAAGATTTCTTTAAAATCCTTAAGGTAACAGCGCCCGAAGGTACCTTACTCGAAGTGGGTGGGCTGACCGTACTGCCCGATGGTAATCTGGGCGTAGCTACACGCCGGGGCGACATCTGGATTGTGGAAAACCCAACCAGCCGCAAGCCTTTTTTCCGGAAGTATGCCTCCGGTTTGCACGAAATTCTGGGTTTAACGTATAAAGACGGTGCCCTTTTCTGCGCTCAGCGGGGTGAACTCACCAAACTTACCGATGCCAACCATGACGGAAAAGCCGATACGTTCGAGACTGTGTTTGCCTGGCCATTGTCGGGGCATTATCACGAATACAGCTTTGGTCCGAAAATCGCACCCGACGGGCAGTTTTTCGTTACGGGCAACGTAGCGTTTGGCGATGAAGAGTGGTGGCGGGGTGAAAGCCGGGTTCCCTGGAGAGGCTGGACTATGAAAATCAACGAAAACGGCACCATGCAGCCCTGGGCTACGGGTATGCGGTCGCCTTGTGGACTGGGTATTTTTGATGGTGAACTTTTCTACGCCGACAACCAGGGCGACTGGATGGGT
The DNA here is from genome assembly GCF_045160025.1 of Spirosoma sp. KNUC1025. Classification (GTDB taxonomy): domain Bacteria; phylum Bacteroidota; class Bacteroidia; order Cytophagales; family Spirosomataceae; genus Spirosoma. The sequence goes on along the minus strand of NZ_CP087139.1, from coordinate 46,333 downwards.
TCGGGTGGCGTTGTACACGTCAAAAAAGGTGCTTTTGTTGGTCACCCAGCGGGTTTGCGCTGGACGGGCATGGCGAATTCACCGGTTAAACTAACGACCGAACAGTTTGATGCCAAGGTTGACGAGCGTCGGCGTAGAGACGAAAACGGGCGGGCTATCAAACCCGAAAACGTCGTTAATGAAACGCCGAACCTGCTCTACAAAATGAAAGATGAGTTTCCGGGTGTCGACATTCAAACTCCCGCTGTTTGGCTGCCACACGGTATTCTTGGTATTTCGAACTCCGAAATTCTGGAAATTCCACAAGGTGCATTCGGACCGTTTTCCGGGCAATTGCTGGTGGGCGATCAGGGGATGAGCAAAATTTCGCGGGTATTCATGGAAAAAGTAAATGGCGAATACCAGGGCGGTGCTATTGAATTCCGAAACGGATTTCGGTCTGGTGTATTACGTATGGCCTTTGCCAAAGATGGGTCACTTTTTGTCGGTGAAACGAACCGGGGTTGGGGCTCGGCCGGGGAAGCTAACGAAGGGCTGCAACGCCTGGTTTGGAACGGCGCTATGCCTTTCGAGATGCGTACCGTAAAGGCCATGCCCGACGGCTTTGAAGTAGAGTTTACGAAACCTGTTGACCGTAAATCAGCGGAAGATCTGGCATCTTATCGGGTTGAAAGTTTCCTCTACAAATACCACGCTGTGTATGGTAGCCCGACAATCTTTAAAGAAGCACTGCCGATCAAAGGCGTAAAGGTTTCGGCCGACGGGTTGAAGGCTCGTCTGATTGTGGATAACCTTCGTAAATATTACATCCATCAGCTTACACTCGATGGTGTTCGGGCCACAGAAGGGTCTTATTCGCTGGTGCATCCCATTGCCTACTACACGCTCAACAATATACCCGATGGGGAGAAGCTGGCAATGAGCGGTGTAAGCACGAAAAACTCGGCTGCTGCTCCGGCTACCGCTCCGGCCGCTGCCACTGCTCCAGCATCCGCTAAGAAAGGAGCTGCCAAGGCTGTAACAGGCGGCAAGCCCAAGCTGGTAGAAGGCCAGGCCGTAACGATGGCAAAAGCTCCGACCTATGAGGAAGTAAAAGGATTACTGACTCGCCATACCTGCGCGGCCTGCCATCAGGCAAACAAACGGCAGGTTGGTCCGGCTTTTGCCGACGTAGCGAAACGGCGGTATACCAACGATCAGATTGTTGAGCTGATCTATAATCCCAAACCGCAGCATTGGCCTGACTATTCAACCGAAATGCCGCCTATGCCGCAGGTGCCTAAAAATGATGCGCTGAAAATTGCCGCCTGGATCAACTCACTGGCGCCCGTAAGTGGAAGCAGCTCAACGGGTGAGCCGAAACCATAAACGCTTCTGTTTTTAATACGTAAATTCGGGATTGTCTGGCCTAGTTTTCAGGGAGTTAGATAATCCTGAATTTGTTTTTTTGCCTATGTTTATACATTATTGAACCCGCAAACGAATCAACCTTATGAAAAACTATTTTGCGATTGTACTGCTCCTGATCCCTACGGTGCTATGGGCACAGGGAGGCTCGTATACCATTGACGGAAAACTGGCTGGCATCAAATCGCCAACAAAGGCGTATGTACGTTACCGAATCGGTAGTGATATACACGCAGATTCAGCCCAGATTCAGAATGGAGCGTTCTCCATTAAAGGAACTATCGAAGAGCCTAAGCAGGTCGCCCTGTTCGTCGATAAATCGTATGCGCTCATCTATCTGGAGCCCGGCACCATTACAGTCAATAGTGCCGATGTACTGGAAAACGCAACGATTGGTGGAACGCCCCTAAATGTTGATTATCAGAAGCTAAAGACGATGCTCAAATCGAGTACCGATAAAATGGCGCAACTGATGAAAGATTACCAGTCGGCCACGGACGTACAGAAAAAATCGAAAGCGTTTGAAGAAAGCATAGACAAACGTAACGAAGCAATTCAGGCCGAGCAAAAGAAAATCAAAGCCCAATTTATCCAGGAAAATCCCAATACGGTGGTGAGCCTGGATGTGTTGCAGCAGTACGATTATACACCAGACTATGCCGAAGTAAGCCCCCTGTTTGATGGCCTGTCGGGTGCCGTAAAAAACAGTAAATCCGGAAAGGAGTACGCCAAAATGCTGGCTGGTATTAAAGCTACTTCGATCGGGTCAATTTCCCCTGAATTTACCCAGACCGATACGGCTGGCAGAGCCGTAGCGCTGAGCAGCTTCCGGGGAAAATACGTATTAATTGATTTCTGGGCAAGCTGGTGCGGCCCATGCCGGGTTGAAAATCCAAACGTAGTGAAGAACTTTCAACAGTATAAAGACAAAAACTTTACGGTGCTGGGTGTTTCGCTCGACCGGCCCAACGCGAAGGAAGCCTGGATGAAAGCCATTCATAAAGATGGCCTCGACTGGACACACGTATCGGATTTGAAATTCTGGGATAATGAAGTGGCAAAACAGTATGCCGTCCGGTCTATTCCTCAAAATTTCCTGTTGAGTCCCGATGGAAAAATTGTTGCCAAAGATATTCGCGGTGAAGCACTGGGCAAGAAACTGGAAGAACTTTTAACCGCTAAACCTTAACGATTTTGCCTCGTATCCCCAATAGTTTTATCTTCTGTCAAAAGCAGTTGTTTATTTGGGTATACCGACTCTATATAAATCAAAGCCGCCTTTTCCGCCTGGCCGATTCGAGGAAAAGATCATTAACTGATTGCTGAATTGCTGGAGATTACACAAAATGGGTCTGTACTCATCATAGGACGTATTGATGTCTGCCCCGAAATTAACTGGAGCCGACCATCGGCTGCCATCCCATTTGCTATAATACAGATCGTAGCCACCAAACCCACCAGCTCGGTTTGAAGTAAAAACCAACGTATTGTCACTAATAAACGGGCATTTGTCGTCGGCAGAGGACGATAATTCCGACACGCGTTCGATTGCTACGTTGGTTAATTTCGGCAATTGCCTGTGTAACTCATTGGGGTTGATGGTTGGCAAGGGAGCTTTGTAAATAGCAAAAGATCCATCCCGGTTTGAGGTAAAATAGATTGAGCTGTTCGTCTGGTCGAACGTCGGATACGCATCATCGGCTGTGGAGTTCAGGAAAGGAATCGAGACGGGCGCTGTGAAGTTTTTATTACTGAGCGGACTTGATGACCCATTAACCGATTTGACCGAATCCTGATAGTTATGCGTCAGATAGATATCCAAATTCCCCGTTCGGTCCGACGCAAACAGCATCATATACTCGCCATGGTGGTTGTAGTTAGAGTACACATCGGCACTGAGTAAGTCATGTTCGTACGAACGTATGTACGGCCCCAGTTCGTTGGCTGGCGTGTTCACGACATACGTAGCCCATGTCAGCGTTGACTGCTCTGCTACTACATCCAGGCCCCCATACGGATGATTGTCGAACGAGAATTTTCCTCCTTTCAGATCAAATAACGTATTGAGGGATTCATGAATAAAATCAAAATCGGTTCGGCCACCCCTTTTTGAAGAAAATACCAACGCCATTACGCCACCAACGACGTGACTGGTCGAATTGTAGTCATCATAAGCCGAATTGACTTCGCCAAGGTTAACAACGGTTGTAGGAAAGCTACCTTCAGAGTACGTAGGCTCAAACAGATTGCAGCCCGCAACGACGAACAGGCAGATAAAGGCAAACAGGCGTTTCATACGGTAAGGGATCGTTTCAAGGGTAGACACAAACGGTTGCTGAATCGTTGGAAGGTTAACATTAAAATCTGACTGCGTCTCAGAATTCCTTACCGAAGGAGCCAAACTGTTCTCTGTCAAGCACTCAGAAAGATCGCTTCTGTCGAATAAAATCTTTACAACTAAGTCAGAAACGAAAAACGGTCTTTATTTTTACCCTATCATGACAACTAAAGGAGTGTACATGTGAGTGGTGTACCTGCCTTTCTTAACAGCCTATAATGATAGTACCCACCGAGACCGGCATTACACCGGCTATTCAGGAAAAATTTGAACACCTCTGGCATCTGGTCGGCAATACGCCGATGCTGGAGCTATTTTATACCTACAAGGGCCAGCCCCGGTCGCTTTACGTAAAATGTGAGCACTACAACCTCACCGGTAGTATGAAAGACCGGATGGCGCTCCACGTACTGCATCAGGCGTATCGACAGGGGCACATTCAGCCCGGCGACCGGATTGTTGAAGCGACCAGCGGGAGTTCGGGTATTGCTTTTTCGGCAGTCGGGCGGGCACTAGGCCACCCCGTAACCATCATTATGCCTGCGGGTATCAGCCAGGAACGTATCGACATCATCCGCAGCTTGGGGGCCGACATTATTTTGTTTACAAAAGAAGAGGGTGGTTTTATGGGGGCTATTCGACGGTCGGAAGAAATGGCCGCTGCCGATCCGCATGTATTTTTGCCCCGCCAGTTTGCCAATCAGTACAATGCTGAAGCGCACCGGCTGACAACCGGCAAGGAAATATGGCTGCAACTCCAGAGTGTCGACATTACGCCCGACGCATTCGTGGCTGGCGTTGGAACCGGAGGAACGGTCATGGGCGTGGGACGCTATCTCAAATCCCGGAAACCCGACATTCGGATTCACCCACTTGAGCCAGCCGAATCGCCGACGTTATCGGTGGGGTATAAAACGGGTTCGCACCGGATTCAGGGCTTTTTCGATGAATTTATCCCCGATATTCTGAAGCTAAACGAGCTGGATCACGTCGTACAGGCCAGCGATGGCGACTCGATTCTGGTAGCGCAGAAGCTGGCGTTGCAGCTGGGCATTGCCATTGGTATTTCGTCGGGGGCTAATCTTATTGGCGCGATTAATTTACAGACCGAAATGGCCCCCGATGCGCGTGTAGTGACCATTCTGTGCGACAGCAACAAAAAATACCTGAGCACCGATCTCGTTCGTGAAGAACCTGTGAAACCGGGCTACGTAGCCCCCGATGTTGAATTTACGGATTATCGCCCCATCAGTCGGTTATTAATGGGGCGGCCAGGTGTTTTCTGAGTACGTATCTGATTGAATCAGTACACAGAACGTAGTAGCTGAAATGTCAACGTTTATCCCTTACTCCTTTATGAAAAGAATCTGTGCAAGTCTGCTATTAATTGGTGGTACGTTAACGGCCTACAGCCAATCGATGATCGCTAATCGATCAGCCCAGGCGATAACAAGCCAGTACGTAGCTGTAGCCGTGCAGCCGGTCAATCGCGAATCAGGCGAAACCGTTGACATAACTCCCGAAAGTTTAATTCAGAAACAGGTGGACGCCTACAATGCCCGCGACATTGATGCGTTTCTGGCAACATACGCAGATGATATTGAACTCTATGATCTACCAGACAAACTACTCGCGAAGGGTAAGGAAGCGATGCGGAAGCAATACGGTACGTTGTTTAGCCAGGCGAAATCGCTACACTGTGAAATCGCTAACCGGATAGTGATCAACAACACGGTGATTGATCACGAGAAAGTCACAATCAATCCCAATCAGCCAACTATCCAAGCTGTTGCTATTTACAAAGTAGAAAACGGGGCCATCAAAAAGTGTATTTTACCCGCTAAAACAGAGCCGATTGCCTACTAATTATACACCTGATCTACATGGATTTTTCGAAGCAGAAGAAAGGAACGACCGCCATTTGGGCTGGTGAAACAGAGCGGTTTTTTCAGGGAGCCACAACTCCACCTATCATCAACAGTGTTACGTATGCCTATGACGACCTCGACGAGTGGTACGACGTAGCGACCGGCAAAGCCAGCGGATACATTTATAGCCGAAATACCAACCCAACGGTCCACGTGTTTGAAGAGAAAGTACGTATACTGGAAGGAGCCGAAGCCGCTACGTCCTTTGCCACGGGTATGGGTGCCATTAGCAATACGTTGTTTGCACTGCTTGGGCCGGGTAAGCGGGTTGTTTCGCTCAAAGATACCTACGGCGGAGCCAGCCGGTTATTCCTTGATTTCCTGCCCGGTTATAACGTCAACGTTACGTTATGTGATACCACCGATCACGAACAATTGGAGGCTGAAATTGCCAAAGGCTGTGATCTGGTCTATCTGGAAACGCCCACCAATCCAACCCTTAAAATCGTTGACATCAAGCGACTGGCAACGGCTGCGAAAAGCGTCGGGGCAGTGGTTGTTGTCGACAATACGTTCGCTACGCCCATCAATCAGAATCCGCTGAGCTTAGGAGCCGATCTGGTGCTGCACAGTGCTACTAAATACCTGTGCGGTCATTCCGACGCGATGGGAGGGGTGCTGGCCGGGACGCAGGAACTGGTCGAAAAAGTGTTCCGTTTTCGAGAAATCAACGGCGCCAGCCTACAGGCCGACCCGGCGTATATGATTGCTCGTGGCATGAAAACCCTCGAACTACGTATCGAACGCCAGAATACATCGGCGCTGAAAATTGCCCAGTTCCTGAAAGCGCACCCAAAAGTCAATGATGTATTTTATCCAGGGCTGTCTACCCACCTGGGTCATGACATTGCCAGATCGCAGATGTCGGGTTTTGGTGGAATGATGAGTTTTTCCCTGAACGGTAGTTATGATGACGTAAAGAAATTTTTGCCCAGGCTCCGATTCGTACACCTGGCCGCCAGCCTGGGTTCGGTAAGTACGTTGGCCGGACCGCCCCGTACGACCAGCCATGTCGAACTGACGGAAGAACAGCGGGCTCAGTTGGGTATACCCGAAAGCCTGATTCGCTATTCCGTGGGTATCGAAAACGTTGAAGACCTCATAGCTGATCTGGATAGTGCGCTAGCGTCTATATAACGAAGCGTCGACATCTGTTTGTTTTTATAATGTTTTTCGGCCCTGTCAAAGCATCGTTTTGACGGTTAAGGTGTTTAGTGGCAATGAATTCGTTCTAAAACAGCTTGCATAAAACTAAGGAGTTGGTGAATAAATACTTACTTGGTAAATACTGTAATAGTTATGGATTCTGTTGGAAATAGGCATCTTTAGTAGATAGACTTTTTTACGTCAAAATCTAATAGCTATGAAAACCTTATTCGCTTATCTAGGGATGCTTTTACTAATTCCTTTCGTATCACAGTCACAAGCTATTGATCATTCGTTGGGTAATGATTGGGCTTTTCGTCAGGCAATAGCCCAGGCGATACGTTATCCGGCAGCGGCACAGCGAGCAGAAAAAGTAGCAAAAGTGTATGTCGAATTTAACGTTGATCACCAGGGTAAGGTGATCGATGTTCAGGTATTGAACCAAGCCAACGTAGATGTTTCCTTTCAAGAAGAAGTCAATCGTTTGATGAAGCAACTTCCTGCTCAGAAACAAACCTATACGGGTACGTATGTGCTTCCAATTATATTTGAATTAGAAGGTACGGGCAGGGTAGTTAAGCCCCGCGAAGAAGATGCTTCGTTTATACAATCCTTACGAAAGGAGTCGTTGCTGGAAGGCGCCTATGTAATTGCCTATGTGAAATAGTCAAGTATTGTAGGCCTAAAATAAAGTGGAGGTCTATTTTCATTGGCCATCCATTTCTGAAAATAATCTCGTCAATTAATTTACGTGGCTTTACCAGCCGGCCAGTGCTGTCACACGACAGCACTGGCACTCAATAAATATTGGAGAAACGGAGAATAGGTACTCATAAAGAGGAAGTATTCATTGTATCGGGGGTAAACGTACTGCCGCTGGATAATAGATTCTGGAACAATGTAGCCGTATTTTTGCACGCTATATTTTTAAAAGAACGACCTGCTAGTGCTATGACTGTGAACCAGATAACACCAACCGGAGATGTATTAAAGGCACGCCTGGCAACTCAGTTGGTATTCTTTGTCTGCGGCCTGGGTATGTCCAGTTGGGCGCCCATGGTTCCTTTTGCCAAAGATCGGTTAGGCTTGAACGACGCTAATCTGGGATTGTTACTGCTGCTGTTGGGAGCTGGGGCCATGCTAATGATGCCGACTTCAGGTTGGCTGGTGAGCCGTTTCGGAAGCCGCCTTGTCATGGTTTATGCTGCCCTGGTAATTGCACTTGCTCTGCCACTGTTGCTGCTCTTTCCCACTACCGTTGCTATGGCCCTAACAATCTTTGTATTCGGGTCAGCCATTGGTGCAGTTGACGTAGCCATGAACGCCCATGGCGTGCAGGTGCAGAATCTGTATGGAAAACCTATCATGTCTTCCTTGCATGGCCTCTTTAGTGTAGGTGGTCTGTTCGGTTCCCTGGGTCTGGGCTTTCTGATTAAACTGGGCCTCGATCCTGTCTATGCGATTGTCAGTATTGCCTTGTTGATGATCGGCATTACGTTAACCCAATACAAGCACTTATTTCCTGCCGAAGTTGAACGACAGGTTATGGCTCGATTCTCGACAACCAATGAGGAGCCAACGGAAGGTAAGCAACCTTTCGGCTGGCTACATGGCCGTGTACTTTTCCTGGGGCTAATGTGCTTTGCTGTTTTTTTGGCGGAAGGATCAATTCTCGATTGGAGTGCCATCTTTTTGCGGGATGTCAAAGGAATTGACGTAGCGCTTGCGGGCGTAGGCTACGCGGCTTTTTCTGTCGCTATGGCGACGATGCGCTTGGTGGGGGATAAACTAGTGGCGCGCCTGAACGGCAAAACGGTTGTTGTGGCTGGCAGTTTAGTGGGGGCCGCCGGTTTGTTGATTGCGATTCTGAGCCCCTGGGTTTGGGGCGGATTAGTCGGCTTTGTGCTACTGGGTTTAGGTGTAGCCAATATCGTACCGATATTTTTCAGCGCGGCTGGTCGATTGCCCGGTATTTCGCCAACAATGAGTATACCGGCTATCACAACAATCGGCTACACGGGTCTACTGGCTGGGCCGGCTTTGTTGGGTTTTATTGCCTATCGTTTTTCCCTGTCTGTAGCTCTGGGTTTCATCGCTCTTCTGTTATTACTAGTCGCGCTGGCTTATCAAATAAAAGGGAAAACGAACTGATTCAGTCTGAAAGAAATCTCCTGACACAGGGCATGTAGTTGAAAAAAGTAAATACAGCCCAAATCCAACGTCACTATCTTTTTTAGGGTCCTGTTCGAGAATAAGCTAATTCATTGAGCTATGAAAAATATCGCTTTACCCTTGCTGCTGCTAATAACTTTCGGGAATATAAGCTGTCACAAAACAGCCCAGATTGATCCCACCCTTTATCCCTTAAAAGAATATACACTGGATTTGCAGCAGGCAAAGGCGTGGTTGCCTGGCAAGTGGAAATTGACGAAGGAATCGTCCATACTTCTTAACACCACGCTACCAAATGTAGAACTGGTGATCGATGAGAACCAGATCCGTGTTGTCCAAGACGGTATCCAAATTGACAAGGTTGACTATGCGCTAGTTAAGATAGACTATCAGGCAAGCTCCTATCTACAGATTAACACCAATGCCCAGCCTAGAGAAGACAACTGGTACGTCCGCAATCCCGTTTTATACATAAATAAGGACCGGATGTATTTCGATTTAGGCAGGGCTCAGGATTTACCGGCTTATGAATTTAATAAAACGAATTAGCCCGGCTTAATTGGACGTAGCCTCAAAAAAATTAGGCTGATTAATAACGCCCACAATTGTATTTTAACCGGACTATAAGCTTACATTACGTCATATTACTGCGAAAATTATTTCCCCGCTAATAGTACTCGGTGTATCTTGCGCTCAACCAAATAACTTACGCTTATAAGCCGATTTGCTACGAAGCTGTTACTAATAACGGTGGCTGGACTAACTATAGGCTGTAGTTCAGCTCACCGTACTTTCAAAAATTATTATGATGCTTTAGTCAGTAAAAAGCCTGCCCAGGCCGCAACGTATTTATCTGATCCCTGTAAAAATAAACTCGTTAAACTTAAGCCGGACCTGGCCGTCGATCAAGTCGTTCAGGAGACCTTAATGCCTAATTTTAAATCCTATGAAATTGGGAAACATTATCGAATTGGTGACACGCTTCTTTTCGATGTGAAGATCGCTGCGAAAGATGGGACAGTCTATAATTTTCATCAAGATGTCGATTCTGTAGCACTAGTTGGTGGTAAAATGCCGCCACAGGATTTCAGGTATCGTTTATATAAGGAAGGCGGTCAATGGAAGATAGATACTCCCTATTGCCGTAATTTTCGCTAAAGTTGCAGAAGACTGAGCGATCAAGTGAGACAAACTACGTGGGACGCAGACAAGCGTGATCGATCCGTCAGAACATGATTGATTCCCAGATAACACTCATTTAGTCAGTAGTTGATCAAGCTGGCTTTCCACTTGTCCATACTTAAGTTTTGCAACCAGAATCCCCTTAGGGTTAGCTAAAAGAAAAGTAGGATATTCTCTAATATTGTAAAGCTCATTAAGCCCTTCTTTGTCACTGGTAAATTCAGCAGCTTGGGTCCAGTTCATACCATATTTGGTGATCGTTTTCAGCCACTTCGCTCGATCCGTAGGGCGCTCAAACGCAATACCGACAATAGCTAAACGGCTTCCATATTTGGTATGGATTGCCTTTAATTCAGGAATACCCTGTATGCAGGGAACACACCAGGTGCCCCAAAAGTCTAGCAATACGTATTTACCCGTAAATGAGGCAAGGGATATTGTTTTACCCGTGGCATCGAGTAAATGGAAAGCGGGTAATGTTTTGCCAATACGGGGCCGATTTCTAACATTAGCTATTCTGGTGACGGTCTTTTGGGCCCAATAACTGGCTTTAGCAGATGGACTTAGCCTGGCTAGAAGCTGTTCTAGCTGATCGAAAATAGTCGTATCATAGACCGCTTGCCAGTAGAGTAAATAAGCTGCCGTTAACGTAGCGGGATGCTGGCTGATAAATTGACGAGTTTCCCGGTACTCCTGAAGAACGATGGGGTCGGCCTCTGTACTGGATTTCCCTAGTTTTTTAAGGGTATAAGGTCTCTCGATAGTCTTTCGATACAATTCTAACCAATCGTTTTCGGGTGTACCCGTACATTTTATGTTGGGGACCGCCCCCATCGTACCGGTGATTGAAATATTCGGGGATTCGAGCCAGAATGGAAATTCGGTTGATGGGCTGAGTATGAGCGTGGCAATAGCGCCGTCAGTCATGGGCAGTGAGTGCGTAAATTGACTTTGCTTTACGCCAATAGTGTCATAGGTGAATATTCCCTGCCATACATAGCGAATAACCACTGTGCTGCTGGTTAATCCAGTAATGCGTGCTTTGAGCTGGTAAGTTAACTGACTATATGACGGCGGGGATAGAACGAATTGCCAAATGGAAACAACAAAAAAGGCCTTCAGGGTAAATAGTATTTTCATATACTTTTGTGTTTATCCCATAAGATGAGATTACTGGTCAATTTTCATAAAAGGATAGCGCTTTTTCTAGTATATAATTGCTGTGACATTTGCCCACCGAGGCATCAGGCCACTAATACAGTCGCAAACGTAGTGGGGCAATCAATGAGCAGGAAGACCGGATTACATTTTTAGCTGGATAGAGTTAGAAAGCCGGGAATAATAGACTTCATTGATTAGCGGGTTCCGATTTCTGCAACAGCCAGGTTAACTATAAAAACAGATTAATAACTTCCATATCTAGTACTTTAAACGAACTATGAGCTTACGCTACGTCACAACACTGCTTATTGGATTGCTTTTTATAACTAACCCAATTATTCTTCGGGCACAGACCGGTTCAGCTGTTAAGAATGCTTCTGACGTAGCGACGCAACGGGTACAACAGGAATTGGAACGTATTGCAAAGCTGGCTAAAGGCAGGGTAGGCGTATGTGCGCTCCACCTCGAAAGCGGCAAACAGTTAAGCCTGAATCCACAAGAGCGGTTTCCGATGGCCAGTACCATTAAAGTGGCTATTGCTGCGCAGCTTTTCAACAGGATCGAAAAAGGAGAACTGTCGCTCATGACCATGACCGATCTGAAACCTTCAGACCTACACCCCGGCAGCGGTACACTGGATGTGTTATTTGCGAAGCCCGGCGTTCAGTTATCGGTTCAGAATCTGCTCGAACTGATGATGGTGATTAGTGATAACTCGGCAACAGATATTTTGATCCGGCACGCAGGAGGAACCCAGGCCGTTCAGAACCGGCTGAACGAGTTAGGTGTTCAGGGAATGTCGGTCGACCGGACAATTATTCAATTACTGGCCGATATGGACGGGATTACGTTGCCTCCCACAGACCAGTGGACGCTGGGTTTTTATGCCAATCTGGAGAAAAGTATTACGCCGGAGTCGCGCAAAGCCGCTGATCTGAAATTTAAAAATGACCTGCGCGATACGTCGACCCCGGAAGCGATGGTGAACCTGCTGACTCAGATTTATCGTGGCAAAGCCATTCAGCCGACTAGTCGGGATACGTTGCTGGCCGTTATGCAGCGCTGCCGGGGCGGCTTAAACCGTCTAAAAGGGTATCTGCCTCCCGAAACAATTATTGCCCACAAAACAGGTTCGCTGGATAACAACGCCACTGACGATGTAGGCATCATTACGTTGCCCGGCGACGCGGGCCACATTGCCATTGCTGTTTTTATAGGGGCATCCCCGCAGCCACTTGCCGAACGGGAAGCAACCATTGCTCATCTGGCCCGCACGATTTACGATTATTTTTTATTTCAGGCCCCCGTTCACTAGGCTAATACTCAGGTTGTTGGGTGTGAAAAGCAATTCCGTACCGTCTTTCGACCATTCGCTCAAAAGAGCGCGGGTTTCCGAAAAACTGTATATAACATTTGTCTAAAATTTTACCGATGCTTAGTTCGTAGTATCCGCCAGTCTATGGCTATACGATACGTATGGGCTGTGCTTCCGTAAGCCATCCTCACCCAAACCCTGCACATCATGATCACCGCTGCCGTAAAAAACAAGGTCGAACAAATAGTCAATGTATTTGAAACCAGTAGCCTTCAGGGGAAATACGATGCGCTGGTCGTATTGAAAGATGGCAAAAATGACTCCCGGCAAATCACCTACGGGCGTAGTCAGACCACCGAGCAGGGCAACCTGAAGACCCTGATTGAGATGTATATTACCCGAAACGGGGTTTTTGCCAGCGATTTTAAACCGTATCGGACCAAAATCGGTAAAGTGCCGCTGGCCGACGATAGTGAATTTAAAGACCTGCTACGAAAAGCGGCCCGGCAGGATGCGATTATGCGAGCAGTACAGGATGAGTTTTTCGACGTACTGTATTACACACCGGCACTGGCTTTTTTTACAACACTCGACTTTACTTTGCCCCTCAGTTTACTGGTCATATACGACAGCTTTATCCATTCGGGCTGTGTGCCGCCTGCCCTGAGGGAGCGCTTTCCGGAAATGCCACCGTCGAGCGGGGGCGACGAAAAAGCGTGGATAAAAGCTTATGTGAAAACACGCCATGAGTGGTTACGTACCAATAAAAAGGTTATTCTGCACAAAACGATTTACCGAACGCAATGCTTCCTCGATCAGATTAACGCCAACAACTGGATGCTGACCCAACCCGTGAATGCAAACGGGATAATGGTTCCGTAACACCTTGTACTTAATCCTATAACCCTATCTTTATGTTAAAAACTTTTTTTGAAAAAGAACTGGTTATCAGCGGCACACAGAAAAAAGACGGCGCTGCGAATACAAAGAAAGATGTCCGGAAAATCCAGTCCTGGCTCACCCTTTTTTCAATTATAAATCCAGCTGCGGCCACGGCGACCGGTATTGATGGCGATTTTGGCAAAGCAACCGAAAAGGCGGTTAAAAATTTTCAGGAAGTAAAAGGTCTGACGCAAACCGGTATTGTAGATGAGGAAACGTTTAGCCTGTTGACCGCCCCGATGCGTAATGCATTTACAAAACAGTCGACAGGTCCCGATTTGCGACAGCTAATTGTCAATACGGCCAAAAATCATCTGCCCAGCCATCCGTTTGAGCTGGTAATCAATCAGCAACCGAATTCTGGCCCTTGGGTACGTGCCTACATGGACGGAAACGAAGGAGCAGACTGGCTTTGGTGTATGGGGTTTGTGCAATCCATCATCGATCAGGCGGCTTCGGCGCAGGGGAAAGATTTCAGGAAACTCATGCCGCAAAGCTACAGTTGCGATACGGTAGGGACAACCGGGCTGGAAAAAGGTATTCTGTTCAGGCATACGCAAATCCGCAACAACCCATCCCTGGTAAAGCCAGGCGATATTTTTCTGCTACAAAGATCCCCCAACGACTGGACTCATACCGGAATTATTACGGCTGTAGAGGATGACCTGTTCGAAACGGTCGAAGGAAATACAAACGACGGGGGTTCGTCGAACGGAAACGCGGTGCTAAAACGGATGCGAAATTTTAGAAAATCGAAGCTGGACGTGTTTTCTATTCAGACCCTGGTATAATGATAGGAGGACGATACGTTGGTTTTGGTTTCGATGGCTTGACGGTTAGCTAAGTGAAGATACCTGGCTAACCGTCAAAAGAGCGTTCAATTAATTAGACTGTATAGTTGATATTACATTGCCTGATTCACCGGCCTTAATTCAGGCATAATTGTTTGCTGATGACTGACCAGTCGTTCAGTTTCTTTAGAGTAACTGTTTTGAACCAGCTTACCTTAATGGCTTGCGGAGGCTTTCGGTTGGGGTGATTCGGGTAGCTGACAAATGCATACGTTGAGTCAGGCGTAAAGCCGTGAATACAAATGCGTTGAGGTGAATCAAGAAAGGTCGGATAAGAATAGATGTAAGTTCCAGGCAGTGGTAGATTTAGTTGGATTTTCATAATTCATTTTGTTTGACGTACAGCGTTAGGTTATAGGTGATACGTATATACGGTGAAAATCCACGTTAGAGCTTTTTATTTACTGTACGGTAGTGTATTAAAAACCGATAACTGATCACTTCCCAACTCTTCACATCCAACCTATTTACCCGATTTTCAGCATCGGGATAAAGGCACTTGCCACAAAATAAAGTGGCTGTTTTCATCTGCTTCCAAACGATTTTTCTCTAACAAGCTGATACTCTGTCTCCAGACCCAGCGGGTGATCTTTTGTCGGCTCTATGACCAGACTATCCTGGCGTTTTATACCAATTAGGCTATTCGTTCGAAAAACTAACACAAGGAAACGTAAGGAATAGAGAAGAATAGTCTGGAAGGAATTTACAAATCTGGAAAAACGGTATATAAATAGTCTATTTTATTAAACCGACGTATTTATATTATCTTATTTTAATACGTTATAAGTAACCAGTAGTTGACTAAATTTATCGAGAAAATTATTTAATGGTGCTTGGAGAGGTCAGATTTTGCCCTATCTTCGACAAAAAAACCTGCCTGGTAATTTATAATTATGGCAATAATTAATATAAATTTTTCTAAAAAATCGGTTTATTAGTTTTCACTCTTTCTCCAACGGTCACTCTGACCAACCCGTCAATCAGCAGAATAGGGGTACGTAAATAATCGAAAAATACTATTCAGGTACATAAACTGCTGGTGACACATTAGTTAACTACAGGCTCAATTCTCTTAAAATCAATTACCGACTATATTCAGGTCTTTATCGACAGGGGTAAAAAGGGAAAAGTATCGTTTTTATTGATTGGGGTCTAGCTATCGTAAATGCTGTTAAGTTAGCTTACCACTTGTGCTAACCTAGTGGCTGACAGGTTCGAATGGTTACACGAATAGTGTTTCTGCCAAGTCTGAATCATTTTATGAAATATTACTTAGTAAATGCCCTGCTTTTTATAGCGTGCGTTACGTATGCACAGGTTAACCCACGTAATATACTGGCAACTCATTATTCTCTTGAGGCCATTCAGTCGGCATTAGTGGCCCGAACGGCCTGGACACCTTACCCTAAAACACCCGAAGCCTGGCAGAAAGCTTTGCCGGATAGTCTCCAGCAGGAATTAATTAAAGCAGGGGAAGTAGCCGCTCAAAAAGAATTTGCGTCGCTACCCGCTACTCTTACATTAGAATACGTTCGTACGGCCAATCGCACACGTTACGAGCAAGTGTCGTTTGGCAAACGGAATCAACTGCTAACCTTGGCGCTGGCCGAATCAATTGAAGGAAAAGGTCGCTTTCTGGATGCTGTTCTGAATGGGGTCTGGTCAATTTGTGAAGAGAGTTTCTGGGGCATACCGGCGCATCTGGGTGGCCAGAAAATGGGAAGCGGATTGCCCAATGTGGAAGACCGAACGGTCGATTTATTCGCGGCCGAAACAGCCGCTACGCTCGCCCTGACCGATTATTTACTTGGCGATCAATTGGCAAAAGCGTCGCCTTTAGTTCGCCCGCGAATTTACTATGAAACCAATCAGCGGTTGTTTGAGCCACTGACTACTCAGCCAGATCGGTACGGTTATCTGAAAAAAGGGGCGAAGGTAAATAACTGGAATCCCTGGATTATGGCCAACTGGCTAACCGCTACGTTATTACTTGAATCCGACGCCAACCGCCGGAGCCAGATGACTCATTCGGCCATGGAAGGGCTTGATCTGTATCTGAATGGCCTGGGCGACGATGGCGGCTGCGATGAAGGCCCAAGTTACTGGTTTGCCGCCGGTGCCTGTGTGTTCGACGCCCTTGAATTACTGCATAGCGCTACGAACGGAAAGGTAGATATTTATCAGGAGCCGCTCATTCGGAACATGGCTTCGTACGTTTACAAAATGCATATTGCGCAGGATTATTTCGTGGATTTTGCCGATGCCGACCCGACCCTCAAGCCGGATGGCTTAATGCTTTACCGGTTCGGGAAGCGAATCCAGGATGATACGCTGGCTCGGTTTGGACAATGGGCCTATCGGGCGTTTGGCAACGTAGCGTCGAACAATGGCTTTCACCGGCAGCGTCGGGTTCAGAATCTGTTGGCTGTTACAGCGATCACTGCACAGGCTGCTGCTACGTTTCATGAGGTATCGAATGTATGGTTTGCGGATGTACAGGTTATGACGGCCCGCTCGGATAAAGGGCTCTACGTAGCAACACACGGGGGACACAATGACGAAAGTCATAATCACAATGATGTCGGCGATTTTATTCTGTATGCTAATGGAAAGCCGATTGTTATCGACGTAGGACGGGGTACGTATACGGCTAATACGTTCTCAGGCAAACGGTATAGTTTGTGGTATACGCAGTCAAATTTTCATAATCTGCCCATTATCAATGGAGCGGGTCAACCGGCAGGCCGGGCTTTTGAGGCCCAGAATGTACGTTACAGCCTGACACCCAAAGGTGCGTCGCTGGCTATGAACCTGGCAAAAGCCTACCCCTCTACGGCAGACGTTCAGACCTGGAACCGGACGGTGCAACTGGACCGACGTACCGAATCCGTACTCATTACCGACGACTACATTTTGGGGAAAACACCTAATTCGGTGCAGCAATCATTGATGACCATCTGCCCGCTTGATACGTCAGTACCGGGGAAAATTACGTTCAAAACTCCGGAACGTAACGTCGTGCTACAGTATGATCCTAAAAGCTGGAAAGCCACGGTAGAAACCGTACCGCTGACCACCATCGATGATGAAGCCTTCAACCGTAACTGGGGCGGTAAGCCTATCCAGCGCATTTTGCTGACTAAGACGGCACTGTCGGCGAAAGGAAAAACAACATTCAGGTTTGCCTGGGAGTAATTAGCTCTGTTGAATCGCTACTTGGGCAATAGGTTAAAAACGCCCGTTTTCTGGTCGTATTCATATTGGCGCGGAATACCCGTTGCCAGTTCGACTTTTTCAATGTCGTCGGGGCTTATGTGCTCCAGTTCCATCATCAACGCGCGAAGGCTATTGCCGTGAGCTACAACCAATACGGGTTGTCCGGCTTGTAAATGGGGCAGAATTACCGTTTTAAAATAGGCAGTGACCCGTACATGCGTATCGGCCAGACTCTCGCCATGCGGTGGCGTATCGGCATAGCCACGTCGCCATCTAAAAACCTGTTCTTCGCCAAACCGCGCCTGCGCTTCTTCCTTGTTCATCCCCTGCAAATCGCCATACATGCGTTCGTTGAGGGCAGCATTTCGTTCTACAGGCAAATCGGTTTGCTCAATTTCCTCCAGAATAATCGCCATCGTTTCAATAGCCCGCTCTAACTCTGACGTGAAGCCAATGCCAAAGTTTGGCGGTTGATGTGACTTCAGCAGTATCCCGGCTTCATGCGCTTCGTGGCGGCCGAGGTCGGTTAGCGGTGTATCAGTAGTACCCGTAAAGCGGTTTTCAGCATTCCACTGCGATTGACCGTGACGCACAATAACGAAAAGAGGCATAAACAAAAGGGATGTATAAGGTATGGCTTATGGCCGCAATCGAACGTAACGTGGGCATAAGCCATACCTTATCAATCAGAATAGGAAAATCATTTTTTGCCTTCTGTTGAGAAGGAATACGGAAACGTTTCGGGCTGAACACCTCGTTGCCGATTGGGTGTTGCCGACATGGTAAAATTCAGCACCGCTCCCTTTACTAACTCCTGATGGCTCAACCAGTTTTTATTATAAGCTTTACCGTTTAGTTGCAACGTATTGACGTACCGATTTTGTGCACTGTTGCTGGGCGCACTGATCACGAGCTGCTTCCCGTTTTCGAGTTTTACCGTCACTTTTTTGAAGAGCGGAGTACCTAACACGTATTGGTCGGTAGCGGGGCAGACAGGATAAAAGCCCATTGCAGTAAATACGTACCAGGCCGATGTCTGTCCGTTGTCTTCGTCGCCACAGTAGCCATCGGGCGTGGGGAGGTACAACCGGTTCATAACTTCGCGAAGCCAATACTGCGCTTTCCAGGGTTCGCCAGCGTAGTTATACAAATAAATCATGTGCTGAATAGGCTGGTTCCCGTGGGCATACTGACCCATGTTGGCAATCTGCATTTCCCGGATTTCGTGGATTACGCTCCCATAATACGACTCGTCATAAACTGGGGGAAGTGTGAAAACAGAATCGAGTTTGGCCACAAATTTTTGTCGGCCACCCATCAGATTGACCAGACCCTGCACATCGTGGAAAACCGACCAGGTGTAATGCCAGCTGTTACCTTCCGTAAATGCGTCACCCCATTTGAACGGATTGAACGGTGACTGAAACGATCCGTCTTTGTTTTTGCCGCGCATCAACCCTGTTGCCGGGTCGAACAGATTGCGGTAATTCTGAGACCGTTTAGCAAATCGATCCAGCTCAGACTGAGGTCGTTTCAGGGCTTTGGCCAGCTGATAAATGGCAAAATCATCGTAGGCGTATTCCAGCGTTCGGGCGGCATTTTCGTTGATCTTGACATCGTACGGTACGTAGCCCAACTCGTTGTAATACGTAGCGCCCCGGCGGCCAACGGCATCCATGGGTCCTTCTTTTTCTGAGTTTTTCAGTATGGCTTCATAGAGCGTATTGATGTCGTACCCTCGGCCGCCTTTCAGGTAGGCATCGGCAATGATGGAAGCCGAGTTAGAGCCGATCATCGTATTGCGCAAACCCGGACTAGCCCACTCCGGCAGCCAGCCGCCTTCCTTATACGCATTAGCCAAACCCTCCTGCATCTGCGCGTTCAGCGACGGATATATCAGATTCAGGAAAGGAAACAGCGACCGGAACGTATCCCAGAAACCCGTGTCTGTAAACATATAGCCAGGCAGCACCTGCCCATTATACGGGCTATAGTGCACGACTTTTTGGGCGGCATCGAGTTCA
This sequence comes from Spirosoma sp. KNUC1025, assembly GCF_045160025.1. GTDB lineage: Bacteria > Bacteroidota > Bacteroidia > Cytophagales > Spirosomataceae > Spirosoma. The sequence goes on along the minus strand of NZ_CP087139.1, from coordinate 26,651 downwards.
TAAAATTTTCGGGGAAACAGTAGCGATCGGTATAGGCACGAATAAAACGTCTGCAACTGTGCTAACGTACCGCCCTCTGCCTGAATACGGCCCAGTTCTTTGTTCCAGGCGGCTTTTGCTTTTTGCCGGACGGCATCGAACGTATCATTCCCAATTTCGCCGAGGTTACGTTCAGCCTGTTCGTAGCTGATGAAGGACGAAGCAACCCGAGCCTGTATCTGCTCACCTTTGGCAGTTTTAAAACCAATAACGGCCCCGGCATGTGCCGACTGCGTTTCCAGGGTGTTCGTTACGACGCTATCGTGCCAGGCCTGAGCTTTTGTAAATGGCTTGTCGAAATAAATGACAAAATAGTTTTTAAAATTAGCGGGCACGCCCCCGCTGTTACGGGTTGTATAGCCAATAATTTTTCGCTCCGCTGGTATGATTTTGACGTATGAGCCCTTGTTAAACGCATCAATGACCACAAATGAACTATCAGTTTCAGGAAACGTAAAGCGGAAATAGGCAGCTCGCTCAGTGGGGGTTATTTCGGTCGTTACGTTGTGGTCGGCGAGGTAAACGCTGTAATAATAGGGTTTGGCAATTTCCGCTTTGTGCGAATACCAACTCGCCCGTTCGTTTTCATTGATACGTTGTTTGCCTGTGAGAGGCATAATGGAAAATTGACCGTAGTCGTTCATCCAGGGAGAAGGCTGGTGTGTTTGCTTAAATCCTCGAATCTTATCGGCCGCATAGGTATAAGCCCATCCGTCGCCCATCCGTCCTGTTTGTGGCATCCAGAAATTCATACCCCAGGGGAGTGCTATGGCCGGATAGGTATTCCCGTTCGACAGGCTGGGTTTTGAGTCAGTGCCAATAAGTGGATTGACATACTCCACCCAATCAGTTGATTGAGCAATTGAATGGCTATAAAAGGCCGTCAGGAAAGCAGCCGTCAGAAAGAGGTAATAGGTTCTTTTCATGGGGCGAAGGTAAAGAAATGTGCTTTTACTTCCGTTTCCCCCTGGCAGGTGAATAGGATTGCACCAGCCCATAAACAAAAAACAGGAAATCAACCCTTGATGAGCTGACTTCCTGCCTTTGTCGTATTACTAAAACCGTTTAGACGCTTCTCCCTTGAATCAATCGCAGGATAATCATAATAACAGCAATGACCAGCAGAACGTGAATAATGCCACCCAGACCAAAGCTATTGAAGCCTAAAAAACCCAGCAACCAGATAATGATCAGCACGACGGCGATTGTATACAAAAGATTACCCATGACGTTGTTGTTTTATAATGAAATTAGGTGTTTTCCACTACTAACACTGTACGTATCGTTATGTTATAAAATTCGATTGTATGGCAGTCCGCAAATGCTGTTTGCCAGTGTTGCCGGATTTGGTCAGTTCACTGATTCACTTGAAAAGGTGAATGGAAATGACGGGTTAAGGTCTTTGCCGTAGCTATCTTACGTACTGAATTAGAGTGCGGATACGTTGTGGAAAGTCAGTTATCGATGAACGGAATACGAAAAACGCCCGGCTCAAAGTGGCCGGGCGTTTCGCTATTTTCCTCATAACCTAAAAAATCTTTCACCCTCCATACGCTAGCTTATCCCCTACCAATCCATGTAGTACCAAATGCGTACGTTTGATAGAACAAAGTTGGCTCCTCTGGCCAGTTTATCATATGACCATTGTCAGCTCATTAGCTGATTTTCGACAACTTTTCCAGATTGCTTTATGAATCGGTTATCTGTAGTGGGTGTGGATAAAGATACCTGTATATCCTTCTGGACTATATACCCAAAATCTATCTTTTAATCGATTCTACAAAACAAGGATCATAAAGATTGGGTTAACTACTTGGCACTTGGTGTATGTAATGATTAGCCTATGAGAATGGATATAATCCTTCATCCCATACCCGTTCTCAATTACTCAACGTAAATAGTATTACACCAATGGATGACATAAAGACTGATCAGGCTGCTGAGATCCTAAAGACCATTGCTCACCCTGGCAGAATTCGTATTTTATTAGCCTTGGCTGAGCAACCCTCTCTAAACGTATCTGCTTTACAGGAACAACTTCAGATCGAACAATCGTTGCTGTCGCAATATCTGGTTAAAATGAAAGATAGAGGTATTCTGGTCAGCACACGCCGGGGGCAGGAAATACATTATTCGTTAGCCGACACCTCCTTACTGGAGGTAGTGAAACTGCTGCTTAACTCGCGTTAGCCTGAAATACTAAGAAAGCGACTCATTCGGCCATAACAACGTAACAACCGGACCTATACTGAAGGCAACGTGATTAGTGCCGACTCCTTTAGTAAATAGGTAGCTATTAGCCAGCAAGCAGCTATGAGAGTCAGGCTGATAGCCAGTACAAATAGTACAAGCGCCAGTGTCAGGAGTGTGTGTGATAAGCGGTACATAGTGGTATGAATTTAGGTTCTGAGGAAAGAAACTTTGAACGTATCAAAGGTCTTTTCTCTGCTACTATTCATACGTCACATTTGAGTCAAAAACTGCAAAGTTTGGGAATCCGGCTGTATAGGCGTCAGTATGGCCTCCTGTATTAATTGAAGCTGCGAAGCTTTAGTTGCAAAAAACTGGAACGGATTAGATAGCCCTACCTACTGCTGGTTAAGTAGGTAGGGCTTTAGTTTATGAGAGTAATGAAGTAGCCAGGTTAATCTGATACTGTAACTGCTCAAACGATAAATAATATTGAGTTCTGGAGTGCTTGTCCCAGCCCGCTCGGTTGTAAAGATATCGAAGCTGATTGAGCTGATTCTGAGCGCTGTTTGCCAAAATTGTGCAGACCAGACAATAACTTGTTTTGCTGGGATTATAGCGTTTCAATTGATTGGCCAGCTTGTTTAACCGCCTATGGGCGGCTACCAGTGAGGAAGGACCTTGCCCGGCTACAACCTGCTGGACATAGTCGTTTTCGGCCAGAATTTGGCTAATGATAGAGAGTTGCATGACTAATAGGGATAAAGTATAGTCTGCTAACAGAGAATCTCTATATTTTATTATTTTTTAAGAATAAATTCCACTAAAAATTACTAATTATTCTTAAAATCCTATTAAATGGGAAATGAGATTCAAAATAGGTACATTTTTGCATATATCACTATGGGTGAATTGTATAATTTTCATTGAAATAAGCCGTATACTGAATAATTTCCGGCTCGCTCAAATGCACGCCATCTGTTGTATGGTAAATGGCGCAATTTGGCTGTTCTATGTACCTGTATTTTGATGGGGGAAAGTTTTTATACAAAGCGTTACGTATCGTTGTTGCTTTCGGTAAATCACAAAGTTTCTCATTGATAGGCATTTCAAAAAAATGGATACGAACCCCTTTGGCTTCGAGTGAATTCGTATAGCTTTTCAGCTGTGTGGTATAATAGGTTAGCGAATCGGATGTAGGTATTTTAGAATAATAGTCTACGTAATCATTGAGTAATTGATCGAACAATTCCTCGCTTACAGGCGTATTGGTTTGTGCGCTTTTTTTGTCTTTGGCTGAAATAGTACGTATTGATTCTACTGCCATCACGATCGGCTGCTTACCATCGCGCAGAGCAGGTATATATTTTTTTAAATAGAAAGGAATAGTATAATTTAATTGATCGTTAAATTCTTTGTTCTCATCCTTTAACATAAAATTTGTTTCTATAAATATATTTTTTATGCGATGATTAGTCTGCGAAATCACATGCAATCCATCGTAAATGCTTAGTCCATATAGGCTTAGGTTATAGCACCCTGTAATATTTACGTTTGCCGAGAGTGACGAACCAACTATAATGTTTTCAAATGCGTCAGGATTATAAACAAAAGTCTGTGCTTTAATTAAATTAGTCTGCCAGGTTCGTTTGGGGGAGAATTGAGCACCGGGAATAAATAGCTGCACCAGTGTACAAAAGATACCCGAAAGCAAAACAAAAGTAAGTAGAGCATTACGTATCATTACAACTCCTTAATTAAAACTGAAAATAGATAAATGAACCAGAATTCCCGCTATTGGTTAATATAAAAAAGAGCATAAGGGCATAATAAACGTACTCCTGCTGTTTAAATAGAATTGGAATTCTATATGACTTCATTAAATAGTGAGCATGATACAGAACCACCGGTAAGCAGTATAATAAGATATAGAAAATTTCAAAATATGAATTTTTGATGTACGTATTTCCAGCTATGCTGGCAAAGTAATAAACCGCCTGAGCGAAATCAGGTAACTTGAACAATAGCCAGGCAAGGCTTACAAAAGAAAATACTATGATTCCCTTGCCAATTTTTAGCAGACTATTGTTTCCGACCTTTACACGTTTTGTTAGAAATCGTTCGACTACTAACGCTAGTCCGTGAAATATACCCCAAACAGCATAACTCCAGGCAGCACCATGCCATAGGCCGCCTAAGAACATTGTAATCATCAAATTAACGTAAGTTCGTGCTCTTCCTTTTCGATTGCCGCCCAACGGGAAATATAGATATTCCATCAAAAAAGATGATAATGAAATATGCCAGCGTTTCCAGAATTCTTTAAATGAAGTAGAAATGTATGGAAAGTTAAAATTTTCATTAAATCTGTAGCCAAATAAACACGCCAGGCCTATAGCAATTAGGGAATACCCTGCGAAATCGGCAAAAATTTGACAGGAGTAACCAAAAAGCATGACTATAAGATTTACTGAGGATAGGGCTTCGAAATACGGATAGGCAATTTTGTAGGTTAGGTCGTTTAAATTATCCGCTACCACCATTTTTAAAAAATAACCAATCACTAAGTTTTTGAAGCAAAAATCATAGTTTATGTCTTTAAGGTGTTTGCGCTGAATTTGTGGGAAGAAATCGTTGGCTTTTAAAATAGGTCCTGCTACTAAATGCGGAAAAAAAGATATAAAAAACAGCGTCTTTTTCGCGTGTCCGTACAGAGATTTGTCGACTAATTGAACGTGGCTTTTATTATTGCCCTTATACGTATCGACTAATAAGCTAATTCCTTCGAATGTGAAGAATGAAATCCCAATTGGTAAAGGAATATTAACCAGAAAATTTGTATCGATTAAAGTACTTTCTAATAAAGCGCCGTATTTGAAGAATGCCAAAATACTTAGATTTAAAACAACACCTACCGTGGCAATATATTTTCTGCGGTTTCCTACTAGGTTAGCCACATAATAACTTGTCAATACATTAATTAATGCTGATGATAAAAGCAGTAAGACGAGGGCAGGTTGGTTATAAGCATAAAATACTAAACTTGATAGAATGAGTATCAATATCTGAAAGCGAGACAAAGCAGGCGTATAATATAATATAAATGTAATGAGCAGTAAGCCTAAAAAAATAAAACTGTTAAAAAGCATATAGTAAAATTATTATGAATTGTTTATCAGCATAAACAGAAATAGGACTTAAATTATATAAAGGCGGTATTGGTATACAATGATATCTTCTTCAGCGCTTATCAACTATCCAGGCTGCTCTTAAATAAAATCGTTACGTTAAGAGTTTAGGTAGTATAGTTTCTACTATAGATTATCTGCACAATGAAATATAGATACTCTCATTGATTTGATAAAGGATTAGTAATATATGAAGTCAAAATAGTTCAGATAATAATCGTGTTAAATATAAAAATAATCAATCATGAAAACTTGGTACGTAGCAAGTATATCTGTGAAATCAGGTTAATGTCACCCATCTATCGGTTTGAAGGTATATAATATGCAGGAATTATTGATGTGGCAATTAGTCAAAGCTATGCAACGCCTAATAAAGAGCAGTAAATAAAATTAAATAAACTGAATAGCTAATAGCCTAATGTAGTCTTGATCCAGTATAACTATAAAATAATGCCTGGTAAGTCAGGTAGTTATTTTGGTGTGGATAAAAGCCCAATTGTCCGGCCTGAATGAGCCGGACAATTTTTTTGTCGTCATGTGGAGGCTGGATTCCCTAAAGTGATAAAAACTGACTCATTTGTAACAGGCTTCTTCATGTGCCAGTATAATCTTTGCCCCATCGTGTGCCGGCAGTCTGGTACCTGCGAGAGATCTATACATGTTAATTATGAATCGACCTCAGAACGAACCGAATACTATAGAGCGAATTGATGGCCATTTTTATACACGCCTGGCAATAATGACGCCACAGCGCCGACGGCATCAGGTGTTCTTCTTCGTTGATCGAAACGAGCCAGGAGGTTTATATCGGTACGAAGTTCCCTATGCGGATTGGTACATATTTACGGTAGTAGATAAACTGGATAAGCTACCCGTTCAGGAACAGTGGACCATCAGTCGTGAATTAGTGTTCAATCTCTGGCGGGCAATCCGGTTACGACACCAGAAGGAAGAAAACGCTTATGAATGCGAGCCACCACGCTGTCTTCACAGTCGTTTGGCCGTAGAAAAATGGATCAACCGTATTTTTAACAAATATGAGAGTCAGTAGTTTGATAATCCGCTATTTGTTGGTTTGGCTGACGTAGTATTGCCGGATTGGCTAACTGCCGAGCGTATAAGTAATCGTCATTAAATTACCGTCAATTGACCGATCCTGAACAATCATGCCTGTGTCTTCATCATACAGGCGATCACCCACTTGCGGCAAGGTTCCAAAGCTGTTGTGAAATTTGTTGATGCTGTCGAAACAAATGGAAAGCCGTTCAATCCACTTCTCGGTTACGCCTTGATCTTCGTACCAGTTACTAATCTTTGATTGCTTTTTGACCTGGTGAAGCAGTTTTTCAGAAAGTAAAAATTTTACTTGCCACTGTTTTATGTGCCATTCAGTGTGTTTGAACGCGTCCAGGATAGATTCCATGATCATAGCTCTTATAAATTTCTAATACATTGTTCTGACTAGCTACAGCCATTAACACGAGCGATCATCTGTCTAACGCTTGGTAGGAAAGTAGTTCGGTAGTGCGGACAGTTGGTTGCTTGAAAAAATCGTATTCAAAAGAATGTAATCATAAGCGATTAATGGCCATAAAACAACGTTATTATCCTTAATGTTAATAAAAAAGAAGTTGATGATGAGCTGATTGAGGTTGATAGCCGGATGAATTTGTGGTTGGTTTATGCCTGGCGTACTACAAATGAATGATAAACAATGCGTCAACTCTCTAACGGGTGACAGTAACCGATGAAATGTTAGCAAATTTCTACATTAGTATTGATCTGCACATGGTAAAGTGTCATCCGTAGACATGATTTACGTAATAAACAGACTGTGATAAATGGATTTGCTTTAAAAAAAAGTCGGCTAGCCTTTCGACTACCCGACGGTTTATCTGGAGAGCATAAGCATATAGATCAGTTCTCCGCTTGCAACAGTTCGTTTACTGGCTAACAACCTGATCTGACTTAATGTCAATCAGGTCGGAGAAGATGATGCAGTTGATAAGCGTTTTGGCCCGCTGCGATTGAGCCAGATCGAGCGCTCCTTTGTGAGACGACAATTGTATGAAAGCAATCTCTTTATCTCGAAAATAATCGACAATGTCTTCTGCTAACTTAATCTCGCAGTAACTGGTGTAGTGACCATTCTTGAGGCTAAACTCAACCAGAGCATCTGTCCACTCTACTTTTGATCCGTCTTTAAAGACAACTGCTGCTCCTTTCTGAGGATGGGAAGTGCCTGCTTCTGTAGAAAGCATAAGGAAGTATTGAACCTTTCCCTTTTCTTTTACCCGTTTATAGTGAACAGATTCCGTAGATAACTGATCGGGTGAGAGGGTCGTAACGGTAGTTATATCACCCAACTTGTCGGCTTTACGGTATAGTTCATGGCACTGGCCGAAACTTACAAAGGAAATGAAGTTAACGAGCAAAAACAGGTAGAATGATTTCATTACGGTCTGGTGGGTATTGAGTTCTTTATATTGGATAGGTCGAAATTACCAGCCATAACGCCTTTCTGCCTTACTTTTCGATAAACTGTAAGTTTCTGCCGTTTTTAGGAGGAAAGTGCCGGTAATTTGGCAGAGAAGTTCGCGCCTGAGCAGACGTATTATAATGAGCAAGTAATGTTGACATCTGGGCTTTCGCCTGTCTGTTCCTATGTTTTCAGGAATCAGGCCCATGTGCGTGGTCGTCTCACAAACAGAAATCTTATTCACATTTCTGTGGATAAGTCAGCCATATATGGATGTTTTGGCAGCCAGGTTGAACCGCTTCGAAGAGAGAGCCATTCTGGCTTGCTTGTGGCCAATATTCTCAGGATTTTCTACGCTTTCTGAAATCAACGTATCGTCTAATCGATAGAAACTTTTCCAGCAAGGTGACTAGTCACAAATGAATTAAGGGCTAACCGATCCCGAACTTATGGCATTAAGTTTACCCGGCTCGAAACTTTTTAATTACGGCAGAGACAGCTAAGCCTATGATTGACCCTAAAGCCCCCCAGCCAATGTCCTCCCAACTAAAAACTCGATCAGGAAGGAGTAACTGACCGAGTTCGGCAAGAATAACTACGCCTACCAGTATAAGCCATACGATCGCCCAGCGAGCCATTAATCGCTGCGTGCGAGTTGGCAACAGACCCGCAAACATCCCTAAAAAGATAAAAGGAACACCGGTTCTTATATTTTCATTGGCTTTCTTATCTGTCCAGCTAGCTAGCCAGTCGGGCATGAACCATACATGGATAAGATCGGAATCCTGAACCCAGCTTAGATAGAATACCAGAATAATACCAACGATGAGAAGTAGGTAAATGAACCGCATGTTGTAAAAAAAGCCGATTTAGGCCAATCTAGCGGTGCCTAACGAATAATTGATGTAAAATTTAACGGATTGATCCCCTAAGTCGCTTCAATTTTTGATGAATGCGCCAAAGTAACGACAGTACACTACCAGAACCCACTTATACTTTCATAAATTGGTTTATCAATTGTTTCTGACTAAAAGCAGAAACTGACAACTGACTTTTGGCTTAGCAGTGTATCAAAGGCCAACCTGACAATAATCATGTCTTTTATTAGAACCTAATGACAATAATTATGAGATTTTAGGTTGATAATAACGTAGCGACACAACAATGCCAGCCTACTATAGCCTGTAAAATTGACTACTAGAATATATAGATTATCGAGGTAGGATAATCAGAGATCAACAAAACTAGTTTAGTTACAGGAGAATGAACGGGTTTGACTTCCTTCGTGTAAGCTGCTTCTGGTTAGGTTCAGAAAAAGTTCGTACGACGTAATAAACTTATGTTGAAACGCTCTCCTGTGCTTAAGATGCAGCAAGTATCAATATAAAAAAACCGGTTAGCCTTTCGACTAACCGGCAGGTTATGAGGAATTGAAATGGAGCGGGAAATGGGTCTCGAACCCACGGCCTGCAGCTTGGGAAGCTGCCGCTCTACCAACTGAGCTACTCCCGCTTAACTCTAACAAAGATGGTTTTTTTTATTTAAATTACCAATAAATAAGCGATCAAATGATCATAAGTAGTTCATTCACTTGCGAATACGTATATGCCAGCTGTTCATTTGTGGTGCAATAAGGTGGCATAAGATACAGCACATTGCCGAGTGGACGCATCAACACGCCACGGTCTAAAAGGAAATTATAAGCTATATCCCGTATGGTATTGAAGTAAGACGTCTGTTCACCGGCTACCAGGTCAAACGCCAGCAACGTACCACGCTGACGAATATTTTCAACCGTATCCTTACTGGCAAGATGCTTAGCAAAGTCGGCGTGATTTTTAGCGATACGTTGAATACTTGCCTGTGTTTCCGGGCGTAGCAGCAAGTCCATACTGGCCAGAGCAGCTGCACAGGCTAGCGGATTAGCCGTAAAGGAGTGGCCGTGAAAGAGCGTTTTATGTTTGTCAGTCGATAAGAATGCGTCGTAAATGGTTTGTGTACAGGCCGTAACGCCCAATGCCATAGTGCCCCCCGTGATTCCTTTCGACAGACACATCAAATCGGGTTTTTCGACCAGATAATCGGAAGCAAACAGCTGCCCTGTTCGACCGAAGCCAGTCATTACTTCGTCGGCAATGATCAGTGATCCATTCCGGCGAGCCAATTGGAAGAGTTTATCAAGCGTTTCTGGCTCGTACATGTTCATGCCCCCTGCTCCCTGCACTAGAGGCTCCACAATAAACGCAGCTACTTCGTCAGTCAATAAGGCCTCAGCACGTTCCAGCACATTACTTTCTGTACCAGTGGTTGGCACCGGGAGGTAGTCAACATCAAACAGAAAGGGGGCAAACGGAGCCGTAAACGCACTACGTCCGCCAACGGCCATTGCGCCAAACGTATCTCCGTGGTACGCATTTTCCAGAGCAACGACTTTCCGGCGGGGCCGACCAAGGTTGTGCCAATACTGAAACGCCATTTTCAGGGCCACTTCAACCGCCGTTGATCCATTGTCGGAATAAAAAACCTTCGCCTGATTTTGCGGCAGAATCGTCAGTAGTCGCTCGGCCAGTTCAACGGCGGGCTGATGCGTAAAATCCGCGAAAATGACGTGTTCAAGCGTTCTCAACTGCTCCGAAACTCGTTCGGCAATGTGTGGGTGGGCATGGCCGTGCAGGTTTACCCACCACGAAGAGATCATATCCAGGTACTCCCGACCGTCGGTTCCGTACAGTACTGAACCTTCAGCCCGTGCAATTGGAATTGGCAAAGGGGCCGTCTGCATTTGCGTAAACGGATGCCATATGACAGCCCGGTCACGTTCTACTAACTCATTCATTCGTTAATGGATAATGTAAGATGGCTAATGAGCAATGAACATCCAATGAGCCATTATTTATTGAGGAACGCCCCACTTCGCCTGCGCTCTCAGCACCTGCTCGATTACGTCACGAACGGCACCCCGGCCACCCGGTTTAGGCGATATGTACGAACAAACCGACTGAATTTCATCAGCCGCATCGGCTGGGCAAGCGCTTAGTACCGCCGACCGGTTTAGTATGGAATAGTCGGGTAGGTCGTCACCCATGTAAAGAATCTCGGATTCGTTCAACCCATCCCGGGCAATATAGCCCAAATAGGCATTTACTTTTTGATCGGTAGGGCCACCCATAAAAATGTCTTTTACGTTCATGGTGGCTAACCAGTTCCGAACGCCGTCTGAATTGGAAGATGATAAAATACCAACCCGGAAACCTGCTTTCAACGCTTGCTCAATAGCGAACGTGTCCCGAATAAAAACGGTCCGGAACCGCTCACCGGAAGCAAGCAGGTTGACACTCCCATCGGTCAAAACACCGTCGACGTCGAAAATAAAGGTTTTAATTTTTGCAAAGCGGTTTTGTAATGCTGTCATGCTGCAAGTTTAGTGAAAACCGCCCGACTGTGCCGTATTTTTGCCAGATGAATCTTCAAGGCTTACCACCAGCGTTTCAGACGCAAATGCAGGCGCAACTGGGTGCGGATTACTCTGATTTTGAGACAGCGCTGGACCAACCGGCTCCGGTAAGCATTCGGGTGAATCCTCGAAAAAATATTTTCCCGACAGTCGATTTACTACCGATACCCTGGTGCAGCGAAGGGTTCTACCTGCCCGAACGCCCAAGTTTTACCCTCGATCCGCTGTTTCAGGCGGGCGCTTATTACGTTCAGGAAGCCTCGTCAATGCTGCTTAACGAAGCCCTGAAGCAGACCGTAAAACTAAATCGACCATTGCGAGTGCTTGATTTGTGTGCGGCTCCGGGTGGTAAGAGCACGCTGTTGGCGTCGGCTTTGTCGCCAGACAGTTTACTGATTTGTAATGAGGTCATACGCAGTCGGGTGTCGGTACTTCGCGAAAATATGGATAAATGGGGCTATCCAAACGTAGTAATCAGCAACCACGACCCGGAGGATATGCGTAGTCTGGAGGGGTTTTTCGACGTAGTCGTGGTCGATGCCCCCTGCTCAGGAGAAGGGTTGTTTCGCAAAGACCCCGATGCCATGAATGAGTGGTCGGAAGCAAACGTCCAGCTATGTTCGGCCCGACAAAAACGGATTCTGGGGGCAGCAGCTCCTTTACTTGATGAGGGCGGTATTTTGATCTATAGCACCTGCACCTACAACGATTCCGAAAATACTGAGAATGTTCGGTTTCTGACCGAACATGGATTTCGGAACAGGTCGCTTGAGCTACCTGCTGACTGGAATATTGTTGAGAAAAAAACGGGCGAGACTGTTGGGTATCAGTGCTATCCGCATCGGGTAAAAGGCGAAGGTTTTTTTATCAGCGTTTTTCAGAAAACAGCCTTTACCGCTGCTGTTAAGCTGGATGCCCGTACGTTTCGTAGTATCCGGGCGTTACGTCCCCGCGAAACCGCTTCTGCCATGAAATGGCTGCAGAACCCATCTGAATTTTCGTTCTGGGAAAAGCCCAATGGCGACGTAATGGCCTTACCGAAAAGTCTGGAAAAAACGTTTCTATTTTTAGACAGCGCCTTGCATAACAAAGGGTTCGGGTTGGAAATGGGCCAGTTTAAAGGGCAGGATTTTATTCCATCCCATGCACTGGCGCTTAGTACCGCCGTTAGTTCGAATCTGCCGGCAGTAGCGTTGAGTAAGGAAGACGCCCTACGTTTCTTTAAGAAAGAAAATCTGGTGTTCGATGAGCCCCTTAAAGGCTGGTTATTAGCCCAATACAACGGCTTGAATCTGGGCTGGCTAAAAGGCGTTGGCAATCGGGTCAATAATTATTTACCGAAAGACTGGCGTATCCGAATGGATATTAAAGAATACGTATGAAACGGGTATTCATCATTAGCGGATTAGTGCTGGCCGTTATGGCGGTTGGGTATTTGCTGGGTCCATCCCCCCATTCCGAAGCTATTAAAGAGGAGCCCATTACGCTCGATCCTGATCTGGTGAAACTGGAGCAAGGTATTGCTGAATCGGAGCGAAAGGCTAACCTGCGCCCGGATAACGAGGCCCGGATTTTCTGGGCTGATAGCATGCACAAGGTCAAAACGCCATACAGCCTAGTTTATTTGCCCGGATTTTCGGCAAGCTGGGCTGAGGGTGAACCTATTCACAAACAATTAGCAAAGCATTTTGGCTGTAACCTGTACCTTGCTCGTACGGCTGGTCATGGGGTCAACTCGCCTGATGCACTCAAAGACCTGACCCCATCCATGTACGCCGGTTCGGCTGAGCGGGCATTGGCAATCGGTAAATTGCTGGGTGATAAAGTGATCGTTATCGGCACGTCGGCAGGCGGCATGCTAGCCCTGTATCTGGCGGCTCATCACCCCGAAATCAATGGCCTGATTCTGTATTCACCCTGTATTGCCGTGGCTAATCCGGCATTAAAGCTTGTTACAAAGCCCTGGGGCAAACAAATTATTGATCGGGTTTTCCCGACAGAACACGTAGTAAATACAGCTTATAAAGGCGACCGTGCCCGCTACTGGTTTCCGCAATACCATACAAATGGGTTAATTACGTTGCAAACCATGCTCGACCAGTTTATGACGCCTGAGTTATTTCAGCAGGTCAGGCAGCCTGTTTTTATGGGGTACTATTATAAAGACGACGATCATCAGGACAATGTGGTATCGGTAGCCGCTATGCTGGACATGTTTGATCAGTTAGGAACGCCTGCCACCAAAAAAGAAAAGGTCGATTTCCCGAATGCAGACGCGCACGTAATTGCCTCACGGTTTACGTCTAAAGACCTCAATGGGGTTTATCAGGCTACCGAAAAATTTATGAAGAACGTACTAAACTTGCCGGAAGCACCAGCGGCTGCGTCGATTATAGCCCTCCGCCCAAAAAAATAATCTACCTTTGGACCAATTAATGAATAATGGATCATGATTTATTCATCATTCGTCATTCATCATTCATCATTAGAAACACATGGCTTACGGATTATTGAATGGAAAACGTGGCATCATTTCAGGTGCCCTAAACGAAAGCTCAATCGCCTGGAAAATCGCCCTGAAAGCGAAAGAAGAAGGGGCCACTTTTACTTTGACCAACGCGCCCATTGCTATGCGGATGGGCGAGATTCGTCAATTAGCTGAACAGACTGAGGCTGAAATTATTCCGGCCGATGCTACGTCGGTTGACGATCTGACGAACCTGTTCACAAAATCGCAGGAAGTGCTGGGCGGCAAAGTGGATTTTGTGCTGCACAGCATCGGGATGAGCCCAAATATCCGTAAGGGAAAACCGTATTACGATCTGAATTACGAGTGGTTCAAACAAAGCATCGACATCTCGGCCATGTCCTTTCATAAAATGTTGCAGACGGCCTATAAGCTGGATGCCATCAATGAAGGAGGTTCGGTGGTTGCCCTGACCTATATGGCTGCTCAGCGGGTATTCCCGTTCTATACCGATATGGCCGACGCCAAAGCCATGCTGGAGTCGATTGCCCGGAGCTTCGGTTATCACTACGGCAAGTATCGGAAAGTGCGGGTCAACACCGTATCGCAGTCGCCAACGATGACCACGGCTGGTGGCGGGATTGGTGGATTCGATAAATTTTTCGATGTGGCCGATAAAACGGCCCCCCTCGGAAACGCCACCGCCGACCAATGCGCCGATTACGTCATTACGTTGTTTTCGGACCTTACCCGCATGGTGACAATGCAAAATCTTTTCCACGATGGCGGCTTCTCCATGACCGGCATTTCGGAAGATCTTATGCAAATGATTAGCAAGGAGTAGACGCATAAAAGCGAATGGGGGACAAGCGATAGGGAGCCGAGAAAATGGTTCTTTCTTTTTATCGCTTGTTCCCCATTCGCTTTTTAAAATTTCATCTCCTGAGTCAGATAAGTGGCCTGGTTATCGCCATTGATGTTGACCGTTGCTGTCAGCGGTTTAGCCTGCCAATTGATTGTGATCAGCCCATAATTTAGTTTGGAAACAATAGGGCCGACGCGGTAGCGGTTCGCTTCTTCGTGGGGAGCCGATACGTGAGTGAGGCCGCTGCTGGTTATATCGTATAAATCATACCCCAGGCCTGGTACACTTACTTTGGATACTTCGGCCATGTGGCGATCTCCACTGATCAGAAAAGCTCCTTTAGGCTTCGTTTTGCCAATCAGCCCAAGCAGACGTTGGCGGGCCGTCGGAAAATTGGCCCATTTTTCATAAACGTGTTCTTCGGGTAAAACCTGAATGCCACTACCAATGATATGTACGTCGGCATCCGAATTCGTCAGCTGCTGTTCCAGCCATTTCCACTGCGTTTCGCCCAATATGTCACCCGATGGATCGGGTACATTGATTTTATTTTCTTTCTTCAGAGGATCACGGAAATAGCGGGCATCCAGCAGAATCACCTTGACACGCCTGCCTTTTGGGCCATAGACATGGGTAGAGTAAGCGCCCTCCTGCGTACGTAACGAACTACTGGCGGGAACATCCAGAAAATCGAGCAGAACCTGTTGACTTTCTTTACGCTTTGGATATTCCTTTCCGCCGTCGTTTACGCCATAGTCGTGATCGTCCCACACACCGATAACGGAAGCCGATTGACGTAACTGCTGGTAAACGGGATTGGATTTTTGCAGGGCATACTTGGCACGTAGCGTGTCCATGTTCTCCGAGTCGCCGTAAATATTGTCGCCCAGCCATATCCAAACATCAGGCTTTTGAGCCGCAATATCGTCCCATAAGGGCTGCGGAAGGCTCTGTCGGCTGCATGATCCAAAGGCGATCGTGGTTACTGGTTTCTGTTGCTCCAAATCAGGCGTTCCTGACTTAGGAGTTCGGCATCCAATAAAACTCGCACAGCCGAGGAGGAGCAGCGTAATAAGTTTCTTCATAAGATAGGTCATGTTGTTGAGTTAGCAAAAGTAAAAAAGCTGTAAGGTTTCCAGTAAGATTTCAGGATTTGTTAACTTTGCCATCCTGAAAGTTAACGTAACATATCACTGATCTCCACCGAAATGACCGGCTACAAGCTAGCCAGTGTTTCGGTTTATGTTGCTGCCTTTGTGTAGCAACAGGCTCATTGTTTTTGTCCGATGAGCCGGGTCTTTTTCATATCTAACTTTTTATATATCGGTGAAATTGCCGCATTTCATCATGGGCTAATTGGGTTTAGCCCGTATCAAGTCGTGTGACGCAGCTAGCCGATAACAAAACGCATCGTATGCAACACGAAACAGTTAATAAATCCATCATCCGTGATTTTTACCGGCGAGCCGTTGGGCAGGGCGACGTCGCTTTTGCGGAACAGATAATTGCCGATGATTATATTCAGCATAGCCCGGCCGTAAAACCCGGTAAAGCCGGTTTGCTGGAAGCTCTTGGCTATATGAAACAAATGCCCAAACCCACTACCACCACTACGCCTTTTTTGCGATTGATTGCTGAAGGTGATTACGTTGTGACGAACATGAGTTTCTGGTGGGCTGACAAACAGAAAGCCGTTGTCGATGTATTCCGCTTTCAGAACGGGCTGGTAGCCGAACATTGGGATGCAATGGAAGATCAGCCGGAAACAACTCGGAATGGCAATGCCCTGATGGACGGGGCTATGCCGATTGATAACGCTGATTTGAGGGAACAGAATAAAGAAACCGTCAAAAATTTCTATGAGCGCTTCTTTATCAGCCGGCAGGTTGACGCCTTATCTGATTTCGTCTCCCCTGACCTCATTCAGCATAAATCCGACATTGCCAATGGACTCAATGGATTGAGGGCTTATTTACAGCAGCAATCCGGTCAAGTTTTCATTGAAAAAGTACACCGAATTATTGCCGAGGGGGATTTTGTCGTTGTTCAATCGGAAGGCCAACTGGCGCAGAAACCTAGGATGGTCTATGATATTTTTCGGCTAAGCAACGGAAAAATAGTAGAGCAGTGGGGAGTGAAGCAGATGATTCAGTAGCCGATTTGTCGCTCCGTTTAATTTAAACGGAGCGACAAATCATTCACTAAATATCCCAGCTTCGTACAATCCGGCTACCATTCTCCGTGGCTTCCGCACGGATGTACGTATCGACTTCCTGCTGCAATTCTTCGACATGGGAAATAATGCCTACCACGCGATTTTCGGAACGTAGTGCTTTCAGCGTTTTAAAGACCGTTTGCAGTGAATCTTTATCGAGTGTACCAAAGCCCTCATCCAGAAAAAACAGATTTTGTTTAGCTCTGGTCAGGTGTTGAATATTGTCGGATAAAGCCAGAGCAAGCGACAAAGCCGCCTGGAAAGTTTGTCCACCCGAAAGCGTTTTTACGCTCCGGGTTTCTCCGCCATTCAGATAATCGCGTACCTGGAAGTTGTTTTTGTCGTCCAGTTCCAGTTTTAACTGATTGTTTGTCAGTTTGAAGAATCGCTCATTGGCCGATTCGCAAAGATTTTTCAGGTATACCGACGATACGTAATTAACGAATCCCTGAGCCCGGAACAGCTCATCCATTTTCTTTAAATCCTGCCGCCGGAGGTCTAGTTCATCATGCTGTTTCTGGTAAGCCTGTTTCTCCGTCCACTGCCGTTCCAGCGTGGCCAGTACGTTTCCGGCTTTGCCCCAGTCTTTATTTAGGGCATCTTTTTGGCTACGTAACAGCTCCAGCTCTTTCTGAACAGAAACCAGTGCCTCGGGGTCGAAAGGATGCTCCGTAAGGTTGTTCTCTAGGTCGGCGATCTGTTTTTGCAGACCCGTACATTTATCATTGTAATCGACTACACGCTGTTTCTCCAGATCCAAATCCAGATTCGTCTGTAACACCTGCTCAACCTC
Source organism: Spirosoma sp. KNUC1025 (assembly GCF_045160025.1). GTDB lineage: Bacteria > Bacteroidota > Bacteroidia > Cytophagales > Spirosomataceae > Spirosoma. The sequence continues at coordinate 8,961 of NZ_CP087139.1, read as the reverse complement.
TTCACGGGTCAATGCGTGCTTTATCAGATTTTGGGAAAGATGCTCTTCTACTTCCTCAATGTCGACATTCAGATCGGATAGCTGCTTTGTTAGCTGCTGAAGTTGCCCCGTCAACGTAACATGTACTTTCTCCGCTTCCTGTTTATGGTTCTCGGCAGCCTCAAAGTTGATCTTTGTTTGCTCATAAGCCTGGCTTAGCGAGTCGCGCAAGTCTGTAATCTGACGTAAATCCCACTCGGCAACTTCCGCAAACCGATAGTGCTCAAGCTGGTCGATGGCTGTTTTTAATTGCCCGCCCAGACCAGCGATTGCTTTGTCGATTTCATTCAATTTTTGTTCTTCTGTCCGTTGTGCAGCCTCGACATCCTCAATTTCCTTACTTAACTCCCGAACAATTTTTTGCTTGTCCTGAAACTGTTTCTGCTGATCACTCTGGTGCCTGATGGCTTCGGTCAGGTTGTCTTCCTGCTCTTTATTGAAATCCCTCCAGACAAATTTATCTTCGTGTTCTGTAAGCTCCTGAACAATTTTGGCCCGATCCTGCATCAGCCGTTTACCATTGTCCAACGTTCCCCGGAGTTCTTTTGCTAACCCCTCGATCAGCAATCGTAAACCGGTTGTATCATCAATACGCTGGTTCACCTTATTCAGGGCAATTTCACTTTTCTGCACTTCCTGCCGGATGAGGTCAGCTTCCGATTCGACAAACAGAGTTTCGTGCTTTTCCGGATGGTGTTCAGAACCGCAAAGCGGGCAGGGCACCCCATCGGCTAGCGAGTCGGCATAGTGCAGTAACTCCTGTTTTACGAATGCCTGCCTATACGTTTTTTCACGATCTCTGCGAATGGCTTTCAATTGTTCCAGTGCCTGGTCGATGTGTGCAGGCAGCGTTTTGAGCGTAAAACTGTTCCACTCGTCAGGAAATCCAACCAGTGCGTCATTTTTTCGTTGCTTGATCTGTTCAACGGTCGTTTCGTACTCGGTCAGTTGCCCCTGTAAATCATCCGCCTGTTTCTTTAATGGCTTGTAGATTGCAAACCAGTTTTCGACCTGATACAGTTGCTCGAGCTGCGACTCTTGCCCAAGCATAGTATCCACAAACGCCTGGTGTTGCTGTCGCTCGCTCTTAGCCCGGTCAATTTTATCTTTCTGCTCGTTAAAGTGGGTGAGTACATGACGGCGATTACGATTCTGCAACTCAATCGATCCCTGCAAAGTACGTATCTGCTGAACCGTATCTAATTCGTCGATCTGTTGCTGCAACTGATGGCGACCTTCATAAGCTAACTTGGTACCTTCGTATATTGACTGAAGGCCAGGTAATTGACTGGCAATTTTGGATAACTCATTGTTTGTCTGCTGAATAGTTGTTGTCAGGCCATTTTGTTTATCCTGAAATCGGCGCAGGTTTACGAAATCTGCCTGAAATACCAACCGGCAGGTTTCGTAGAGGGCAATCGT